>JACPCG010000067.1 GCA_016179925.1 Candidatus Rokuibacteriota bacterium
CACGGCGGCGTGGGACGAGGCCTACGCGATCCCGACGGAGGAGTCGGCGCGGACCGCGCTCCGCATCCAGCAGATCCTCCTGCACGAGGCGGGCGCCGGCCGGACGATCGACCCGCTGGCGGGCTCGTACTACGTGGAGGCGCTCACCGACGGAATGGAGCGGGCGATCGAGGCGGAGATCGCCCGCGTGGACGCGCAGGGCGGCATGGTGCGCGCGATCGAGACCGGCTGGGTGCAGCGCGAGATCCACCGCGAGGCATACCGGCAGGAGCTGGAGCGCCAGCAGGGCCGCCGCGTCGTGGTGGGCGTCAACAAGTTTCGCGACGAGAGCGCGGCCCCGCCGGTCGCGCTCCACCGCGCCAACCCGGCGCTCGCCGCCCGCCAGGTGGCGCGCATCGAGGAGGTGCGGCGCACGCGCGACCAGGCGCGCGCCGGCGCGGCGCTCGTGGCGCTTCGCGACGGCGCCCTCGGCAAGGACAACCTGATGCCGCTCCTCGGCGAGGCCGTGAGCGCGTACGCGAGCGTGGGCGAGATCGCCTCCGTGCTCCGCGAGGTGTGGGGCACCTTCCGCGAGCCCGCGGTGGTGTGAGGTCATGACCGCCGGACGGATTCTGGTCGCCAAGCCCGGCCTCGACGGCCACGACCGCGGGGCCAAGATCGTGGCGCAGGCCCTCCGCGACGCGGGCTTCGAAGTCATCTACACGGGTCTGCGCCAGCGCCCGACAGAGATCGTGGCGACCGCGGTGCAGGAGGACGTGGAGCTCATCGGGCTCTCGATCCTGTCAGGCGCCCACCTCGAGCTGACGGCCAGGGTGATGCGCTCCCTCGAGGAGGCGGGCGCGTCGGGGATCAAGGTCGTCGTCGGCGGCACGATCCCTGACGAGGACGTCCCGGCGCTCCTCGGCGCGGGCGTCGCCCGCGTGTTCACCGCCGGCGTGCCACTCGACGCGCTGGTCGCCGACATCAGGTCGCTCCTCGGCAAGGCACCTCGCCCGGCGGCAGCGCCGGCGCCCGCGCCGAGGGCGACGGGGACCCCGCCGCTCGCGGGAGTCCGCGTCCTCGATCTCACGCGCTACCTCGCAGGGCCGCACGGCGCCCAGCTCCTCGCTCAGCTCGGCGCCGAGGTCATCAAGGTGGAGCCGCCGGAGCGGGGCGACCCGATGCGGACGGTCTCGCTCTACTTCCAGGACGGGGTCGCCGCCCACTTCGTGAGCGGTAACGCGGGAAAGAAGAGCGTGACGCTCGACCTCCACCGTCCGGAGGGCCGGCGGATCTTCCTCCAGCTGGTGGCGAAGGCCGACGTCGTGATGGAGAACTACCGGCCGGGGACGCTGGCGCGGCTCGGGCTCGATTACCCGCAGCTCGCCGCCGTGAATCCGCGGATCGTCCTCGGCTCGGTCTCGGGCTTCGGCCAGACGGGGCCGTGGCGCGACTGGACCTCGTTCGATCTGGTCGCCCAGGCCGTGGGAGGTGGCATGAGCCTCACGGGAGAGCCGGGCCGGCCGCCCGTGAAGATGGGGCTCGCCGTCGGCGATCTCGTCGCGGGCGTCGTGGCGGCCCTCGGCGTCGTCTCGGCGCTCCACCGCGCGCGCGAGACGGGGCGCGGCGCCGCCGTGGACGTGAGCATGATGGACGTCCAGATCTCGCTCTTGAGCTACCTCGCCCACTACTACTGGGCGTCCGGCCGGGCGCCCGAGCCCGAGGGCTCCGGTCACCCGAACATCGTCCCCTACCGGATCTTCGCGACGCCGACCGGCTACCTCGCGGTGGCCGTCTACGGCGATCACTTCTGGCCGGGGTTCTGCCGCGCCCTCGAGCTTCCCGAGGTCGTCGCCGACCCGCGCTTCGCCACCAACGAGCAGCGCTGCGCTCACCGCGAGGCCCTCGAGCCGTTGCTCGCCGAGCGGCTTGCTTCGAAACCACGCGAGGCGTGGATGGCGCGGCTCGCCGCCGAAGGCGTGCCCGCCGGCCCGGTCCACAGCGTGAGCGAGGCGCTCGCCTCGCCCCAGGCCCAGGCGCGGGAGATGGTCAAGCGCGTGAAGGGGCCGAGCGGCGGCGAGCTGCTGCTCCTGGGCTGCCCCATCAAGTTCTCGAGCGGGGAGACGGCGCCGACCGCGCCGCCGGCGCTCGGCCAGCACACCGATCAGTTGCTCGGGCAGCTCTTGGGGTACGACGAGGAGCGGCTGACGAGCCTGAGGGGCGCCGGCGTCATCTGAGTACATGGGGGGCTCCGGGCGCCCCCCTAGCCCCCCGGCGCTCGGGGCGCCCCGGCGCAGCCGTGGCGCCCCTCGACGACGCGATTGGTTCACGGGCTCTGAGTTAGCTCGTGATGTCGCCAAGGCAGCAGGGGAGGGCGCTCTGATGAAGTGTCCCCGGTGCCAGCACGAGAACCGCCCCGCCGCGAAGTTCTGCGAAGGGTGCGGGGCGCAGCTCGGCCGGGCCTGCGCCGGTTGTGGCGCGGAGCTGTCGGCGGCGGCACGGTTCTGTTCGGAGTGCGGCCGTCCGGTCGAAGGCCCTCCGGTCGCCGTGGCCCCACCCGGCTTCACGTCGCCCCAGGCCTACACGCCCGCACATCTCGCCGAGAAGATCCTCACGTCCAGGAGCGCGCTGGAGGGGGAGCGCAAGCAGGTGACCGTGCTGTTCGCCGACCTCAAGGGCTCGCTGGAGCTGCTCGCCGACCGCGACCAGGCGCGCGCCCCTCAGCCCGCGCGGCGTCGCAGCTCTGCCACCCTCTCGGCGAGCAATACCTTCATCAGCGACTGGTACGGCACGTCTCGATCCTTGGCCAGAACCTTTAGCTCCTGCAGGAGACGTCGCGGGAGCCGGAGCGTCACCGAACGAGTCGGTCGTTCAACTCCCGGGTCGAACTGGATCCGCACGCCGGGCCTCGACCACTCGACCTCGTCGGCGCTGTCGTGGGCCAGCCAGTACTCGGCGATCTCGGCTTCAGTTCGCTTTCTTCGCTTCGTCATAGATCGCGCGCTCCTTCCGGCTCATCGGGCGGGCCGAGATGACGCGGGCACGCCCGCGGCGGACGGTGAACGAGACAAACAGCCGGCGACCCTCGTTCGTTTCGCCCAAAGCGACGTAACGCTGCTCGTCGTCCGAGTGTCGCGGATCAACCTGACAGAGCGGGTCCTTGAGCAGGGCTTCCTCCGCCTCGGCCGCGGCGACGCCGTGCTTCAACTCGGACTTCCGCCAGTTGGCTTCGTCCCACTCGAAGCCGATCAAGCGCACGACGAGCCGCACTGGTGCAGTCTACCGTAGCTGTCCGTATGGCATCAACATGTACACGTCTTACTGGCGACTTGCC
>JACPCG010000169.1 GCA_016179925.1 Candidatus Rokuibacteriota bacterium
GAGCCGGGCACGGCCCGCCTGGTACCCGCGATGGCCGGCCACCTCGATCGCATCGCCGCCTTCCTCCGGGACGCGCCGTCCGTGACGCTGCGACTCGCGCCGATCTTCATCCAGGCCGACCTCGACGCGCTCAAGCGCGAGCGCGCGCTGGCGGGCCTGGGCGAGACGCTGCCGCCCGAGGCGCTGAGGGACCTCGGCGCCCGTCGGCTCGACGTGGTGCGCCAGGGCCTCATCGGGCGCGGCGGCGTCGACGCCGGACGGCTCGCGGGAGTGTCGCGGCGCGTCCCCCTCGTCGAGGCGGCCGGCGCCGCGCGCGTCGAGCTCGATCTCCGGCCCTGATCAGTCATGTAGACCATGGAGTACCTCCGGGCGAAATCCTTACCCGCCCCGGCTCGGCGGCGCAAGCGGGTGTTGCTCTGCCCGGCCTGACAGCGGTAGAGTCCCGTAGCGCGCTCAGTGTCCGATCGCGGAGCCCGCGAGGAGGCGAGTCATGCTGGGACTGGGGATGGCGTCGGCCCACGCACCGATGATGTTCCAGAAGGCACAGTACTGGCCCAAGGTGCTGGAGCGGATACCGCCCGAGGCCCGGGAGCACCTTCCGCACAGCGCCCGGGTGGAGCTGGCGACGCCCGCCATCATCGACGGGCACATCCGGCGGATCGAGGCCGCCTTCGCCACCCTGCGCGAGCAGCTGAGGGCGTATCGGCCGGACGCCCTGATCATGATCGGCGACGACCAGGGCGACATGTTCGACGAGGCCAACAATCCCACGTTCTCCGTCTACACCGGTGACGAGCCCCTGTGGGGCCGTAGCGCCCGCGATGCCTTGGGCACCCCGTCACAGGACCGCACGAAGCTCGTCTTCCGCCAGCACGGCGAGCTGGCCCGGCATCTCCTGCGCGGGCTGATCAAGCGGGGATTCGACGTCGCCAACCTCGCCCGGTTCGAGCCGCGCGGCAACCCTGCCCGCGGAGTCTCCCACATGGTTTCCAACCTCGTGCCCGAGGTCGACCCTGGGCTGGAGATCCCGCTGGTCTGCGTGTTCCTCAACGAGTACTATCCGCCGTTGCCCAGCGCCGCGCGGTGCGCGCGGCTCGGCGAGGCGATCGCCGACGTCCTTCGCGACCGGCCGGAGCGCGTGGCGATCTACGCGTCCGGCGGCCTCTCCCACTACCCGGGCATGTACAACGCCGGCTGGATCGACCAGCCGCTCGACCACTGGATCCTCGAGCGTCTGGAGCGGAACGACGTCGACGCCCTGCAGCACCTCTTCACTTTCGACTCCGACAACCTGCGCTCAGGCACGGGCGAGGTTCGGGCATGGATCAGCGTGGCCGCGGCGATGAAGCGGCCGGCGAAGGTGGTCGAGTACGTGCCGGCGCACTGCACCCAGACCGGGTGCGGCTTCGTCTACTGGCCGCCGGACGGCGACACGCTTCCGGGGTAGCCCGACAAGTTCGCGTATTTCCTGGACAATGTGGCTGACAGTTCTTGCATGTTTCTGGAGGCCTTGGGAGTAAGCTTGAGCTTCACCAAGGAGAGATTGATATGCAAGACGGTGAGGGCTCTCTTCTCATTGTCGTCCCGAGAACAGGACTTGACGCGTGTCGGTCGCTGCGCCGCACGTTTGAGGAAGATTCGACGGTCCAGGTGATCGTCGACCGCCGGCTCACGGACCGGCGAATCCGAGCCGGCACCTACCAACCAGAGCGACGGCGTGGGGATCGGAGACTCCGCTCCGACGCGGATGCAGAGCTCCGGGTCGATCGATGGATCGCTGTCCCCCGCGCCGAGGGGCACATCGACCTTCGCGACCCGGACGCCAAGGCGATCCTGTTTCTCTGCTGCAGCCAGCACATCGTCCCCTGTCAGAGATGTCAGAACACCTACCGGCTCGGTTGGATCTCGGATGCGGGCTCCGGCGTGTTCCCGTGCCCGCTGTGCGGGAGCGATCTGACGCAGATCGTCGTCGCCCACGCGCACACTTGCCGGTACTGGGCTAACCGTCCTCAGCTGGTGTAGCCGCTACAGCTTCAGCAGCGACTCCAGATTCCGCCAGAGGATCCTCTCCTTCTCGTCCTGGGTCAGGGTCTTGAGACCTTGCACCCAGGCGACGGGCGAGGGATCCCACGGCACAAAGGGCCAGTCGCTGCCGAGCACCACGCGGTCGGCGCCCACCTGATCGAGCAGGAAGCGGAGCGCCGCCTCGCTGCCGGTCACGCAGTCGTAGTAGAGGCGGCGCTGGTACGTGCTCGGCGGGTGCTGGATGTGACCACGCGCGTCCGCGCGGCCCTGCCAGCCCCGGTCGAGGCGCCCCATCGCGAAGCAGGCCGGACCACCGCCGTGGGCGATGCACACCTTGAGGTCGGGACACGCCTCCAGGATCCCGCCGAAGATCAGGATCGCGACGACGATCGCGTCCTCGACGATGACGCCGAGGCTGTTGAAGAGCCCGTAGCGGGTCGTGCGCTGCAGCATGAAGTTGTGCTGCGGCTGCGGGTGGAAGAAGAGCACGGCGCCCATGGCCTCCGCCGCCTTGAACAGCGGCAGGAACTTCGGCTCGTCCCAGTTCTCGCCGTTCACCACCGTGTCGAGCTCGGCCCCCTTCAGACCGAGGACGCTCAGCGCGCGCTCCAGCTCGTCGATCGCCGCCTTGACGTCCTGCACGGGCAGCGTGGCGAGGCCCGCGAACCGCCGGGGCCACTGCCGGGCCATCGCGGCGATCTCGTCGTTGACGTCGCGCGCCAGCGCCCGTCCCTGCGCCGGGTCGAGGTGGTAGCCGAAGAACGGCGTGTGGATGGAGATCACCTGCACGTCGACGCCCTGCGCGTCCATGTCCTTCAGCCGCTCTTCCGGCGTGAAGCGCACCTTGGGGGAGGTGAAGCGCGTGCGCTTGCCGTCTCCCACCATGGCGCCGACGCCCTCGCCGGGTTCGTGACGAAAGCCGTACCAGTCCCGTCGGCCGTCGGCGGCCTGCCACAGGGACCGCGGCACGAGATGCGCATGGATGTCGATGGTCCTCATCAGCGCGTCCTCCCCGGGCGCAGGCCCGGTCAGACTACTTCTTGAAGAGGTTGTCGAACCCGCGGCGGATGTCGCCGGGGCGCGTCGCGTCGGGCGAGGCGTCCCGCTCGACCGTCACGCGGAGCGAGAACCAGGCGCAGTCGTTGCGCGCAGTCTTGTCCGCCAGGCGTTCGGGGATGGGCTGCGCGCACTCGAAGCGGCGGCTCGTGTCGAAGTGGGTGCACTGGCGGCAGGCGTGGATCGGGGTCCGGCAGTGCGGGCACTGCTCGAGCGAGGCGGTCGCGACCGGCAGGACCGCGCCGCACCCCCCACACCGGGAGACGGTATGCTTGGCGAGCATCCCGCCCGTCCGCGGCGCATCGGCTGCGGGCCGCTGCGGCCGGCGCGGCTCGGCACCCGAGTCGCGGTAACCTTGCTGACGGTACTTGCGGTCGGCCATACGCGTGTTCCTTTCCCTACTCGATCTTCCGGGTGACCATCTCGCCGTGCACGCTGTTGAGCCAGATGGACTGGCTCGACGCCGAGCCCCAGCCGCCGGAGACGAGAATCTGCAAGCCGCGCGGCCCGACGACGGCGGGGACCAGCGCATCGTCGTTCTCCGCGTCCGCCACCTTCGTCCAGTGCGTCTTGTAGGTGAGGGACAGCCCGCCCGTGCGCTTGACGTCGCGGACGGGACGCACGCAGCGCGCCGCCAGGAGCTCCGCGAACTTCGCCTTGGTCCACCCGGCGTCGTTCAGGAGCTTGGCCGCCTGCGGGTTGAGGACCAGGAGCTTCTGGGAGGCGGCCCGGAAGTTTCCGAGGTGGCAGATGGAGTCGGCGATCACGTAGACACTGTTCTCGAAGGTCTGCGTCCCGAAGGCGGGCGCGATCTGGTCGTGCGTGACCACCGGGAACATCGACACGGCGCTGTCCTCGGGCCTGAGCCCGTTGGTGACGTGCAGCTCCTCCCACGGGTTGCCGTCGTCCGGAGGACGCTCGGCGATCAGGTACGCGTACCGGCCGGGATGGCCCATGGTGGCCTGCGACATCTGGCCCGGGCGTCCGTAGCCGATGTTCCACAGGATGAGTCTGATCGCGCGGCCGATGGTGGCGTTGGGGCGGTGGCCGGTGCCCGTGAAGGCGCCGGCGCCGTAGTTGAAGCCGAGCTTCCGCACCACGGGGCCGCTGATGATGCAGAGCGGCGCAGGGCCGGCGGTCGTGGCCTGCACCCGCAGCAGCTCGAAGGCCGGATCCAGCATGGCTTCGACCGCGGTCACGACGATCGGCATGTACTCGGGCTTGCAGCCTGCCATGACCGCGTTGATCGCGATCTTCTCGATCGTCGCGATGCCCTCGCCCGGCGGGACGACGCCGACGATCTCGCCCGGGTCGCGGCCGAGGTAGTCGATCATCGCGATGACCTTGTCGTCGGTCGGCGGGAACACGGGCAGGCCGTCGGTCCACCCGCGCTCGTACACCATCTCCGTGAAGTCACTCAGGTCCCGCGCTTCATAACTCTTCGAGGTCAGCGCCATGGCGTGCTCACTTTCCGGCGGCCAAGAGAAAGACCGCCGCGCGCTCGGCGACGGCCTCGGCCTTCTTCTCGAGGACGTGCGGCGGCTCCTGACCGGGCAGATCGCGCTCGTAGATCAGGAGCGGGGCATCCGGCATGCCCACCTGCGCGGCCTGGAGCTGGGCCAGCGTCGCGAACGGCTCGTGGACGAGCGCCACGGCGGGGACACCCTCCCGGATCATGTTGACCGTGTCACGCACGGTCGCCGTTGTGCATGACCCTCAGGCGCCCACCCCGACCAGGACGTAGTCGACCTTGGGCGCGAAGGCGTCGATCTCCTCCGGCGTGGCGACGTTCCAGGTGCTCGTCTTGTACAGGCGATGGACCTCGGTGGGGCGGAACTTCGCCTCGGCGACCGCCTCGAACACGGGCCAGAACTTCACCGTCGCGGCGTGCTGACTCCAGAGCAGGCCCAGGCGCCGGCCCTCGAGCGAGGGCAGCGTGCGGACCGGCCTGCCCCGCGGCGCTTCGTTGATGTCGGCCAGGGGACTGCGCACCCGGATCGTCATGTCCGCCTCCTCGCCGCGGCGTAGCTTCAGCGCGTCATTCTACGCCCAGGGCAGGACGAGCGGCTTGATCTCGCGGAATGCCCGCATGTTCTGGAGGGCCTCGTTGATCCGGTCCAGCGGATACCGGGTGGTCAGCATCGCCTCGAAGTCGTAGCGCGCGCCCGTGCGGCGCACGAACTCGAGCGCCTTCCAGAACTGACCGATGTCCGCCGACTGCACGCCGAGGATCGTCGCCTGCTTGCGCACGAAGAGCGCGGCTTGCACGGGCGTCAGGGGCCCACCGAGCTGGCCGACGACGGCGTACCGGCCGCCCGGTCGCAGGAAGTCGAGGCCCTCGGCGAAGGCGTACGGCGCGCCGGACAACTCGAAGACCACGTCCGCGCCGAGCCCGCCGGTCAGCTCCCTCACGCGGGCCAGGCGCGCCTCGGCGGTGGGCAGCTCCTCCACCGACACGACGGCCCCGGCACCCCAGCGCCGCGCGAGAGCCAGCCGGCGCTCGGGCGCGCCGATGACGATCACCTCGCTCACGCCGGCGTGGTCCGCCACGGCGGTCGCGAACAGTCCCAGCGGGCCCGCGCCCTGGATGACGACACGCTGGTGAGGCTCGATGCGGCCAACGCGGTCGAAGGCGTGGACCACGGTCCGGAGCGCGCAACTGGCCGCGGAGGCGACGCCATCGGGGACGCCGTCCGGGATGCGCACGCGGCCCGAGGGCGGGAACACGTAGCAGTACTGCGCGAAGCCGCCCACGAGATAGGGGAAGCGCTCGCAGTTGGTGCGCATGTACTGCTTCTTCCGGCGGCACAGGGTCGGGGTGTGCTGCACGCGGCACTCGTAGCACTGGCCGCAGTACACGTGCGTCCACAGGAGGCGGTCGCCCTCCGCGAGGGGCTGGCCGATGGAGTCCTCGCGCGGCCCCGGGCCGAAGGCGACCACCGTGCCCATCATCTCGTGGCCGAGGACGATGGGCAGGGATGCCGGCGCCAGCGCCTGGGTCAACCCGTCCCACTGGTGGACGTCCGAGCCGCAGACCGACGCGACGTCCACGCGCACCAGCAACGCGCCGGCCTCGAGCTCGGTCTCCCGCGGCACCGGAAGCTCGCGGATCTCGATCGGCTTGCCGTACTCGGCGACGACGGCGGCGCGAGCGGTCTTGGGCAGGCTCATGGCGCCAACCTCCTCTGAGAGCGCGAGTATAGCGATGTTTGCGGCTGGCGGCGTAGACTGTGGTTGTCTCGAGGAGGAGCGACATGGGACGCCTCGTCTGGCCTCTGGCCCTCGTCGTCACGTTCTTCGTTGGCTGGACCGCGGCGGGTGTCGCCCGCAAGGGGCCATCGGCGGCGCCGGAGGTCGATCACCTGCAGGAGACCGTGAGCCGCCTGCAGCAACAGGTCGGCGCGCTGCAGGCGCGGCTGCGTGCCAGGGAGAACCTCGATGTCTTACGGCAGTCCGGCGCAACCGCGCAGCCCGGTGCGCCGTCGCGGTCCTACGCCGGCGCGCGGGTGCCGCCGACGGATCCCTCCGTCGCAGCGGCCGTTACGGAAGGCCGCACGGCCGAGGGCAGCCTCGCGCGGCGAGGTGAGCTCCGGGGCGATCGCCCGTCGTCCCCGCCCGGATCTCGCGGGACGCTCGCGCCGGCGCCGACCGTGGAGGCGGCGCTCGAACGCTTCTACCGGTATCTCGAGGCGACGAACGAGCCCCAAGGGCGGGAGCGCTGGCAGCGGATGCGTGAGCTGATCGATGATCTGCGCGGCATGGGAGATGTCGGTGCACAGGCGCTGATGCAGGTGCTGGCGGCTGGGAGCGACAGCGACGAACGCCGTGCGGCCGCGCGGCTGCTGGGCACACTCCAGGTCCCGCAGGCCCTGCCGCTGCTGCGGGACATCATGGAGAAGGAAGACGACGTGCTCTTGCGGCGTGCCGCGGCCTCGGGGCTGCGACAGCTCCAGACACCCGAAGCCGTCCCGGTCATGGAACGGATTCTGGCCAACTCCGCAGAGGACCGCCTGGTCCGCCTGAGCGCCGCGTATGGCCTGGCCGAGTCGGGCCGGCCGCTGGGAGTCACCGGGTTGGCGCAGATCTTCGACGAATCCGGCGCCGACGGGCGGGGGCGGGAGATAGCCTTCCGGGCGCTCGCCTCCCTGAAGGACGAGCGTCCGCTGCCCTTCATGCGCCAGCTCGTGAACTCGGAGGCCGAGCCGGCGTATCGGCTGCGGGCGATTCGGTACCTGACGGCGCAGGGCGATCGACAGGCCCTCGCAGCCCTGCAGGTGGTGATGCAGTCCCGGACCGAGCAACCATCGATTCGCGACGCCGCGGCACAGGCGTACAGGGCCATCAGCGGGAGCCGGTAGGAGGGCGGGCTTGCAAGGTGATCGACATCGATGGGTTTGGCCGCATCGCCAGCGGCGACAATTGGCGCCTGCCCACGACTCGACCCGACCTCATCTACCGAGGAGACGGTTGAGGTCCCTCCCCCGCCTCGCAGGCCGCGAGCCGCGCCGCGAGGAACGTCTGCTCGCGCGCGTTGTCGGCGAGCGCGAGGGCGCGGCGGTACTCGGCGGCGGCTTCCCTCCCCCGCCCGAGCCGGCGGAGGAAATCGGCGCGCGCGGCGGGTAGGAGATGATAGCCGCGTAGCGCCGAGGCGTCGACGTGGTCGAGCGCGGCAAGCCCCGCCTCCGGCCCCTCCGCCAGGCCGATCGCCACCGCGCGGTTCAGCTCGACCACCGGCGAGGGCGCGACCTCGGCGAGCGCGCGGTAGTAGGCGACGATCCGGGGCCAGTCCGTCGCCTCCCAGGAGGCCGCGCGCGCGTGGCAGGCGGCGATGGCCGCCTGGAGCTGGTAGGGGCCCGCGCGCTCCAGCGGGCCCGCACGGTCGAGATGGGCGAGGCCGCGGGCGATTCGCGCCCGATCCCAGCGGGACCGATCCTGATCGGCGAGCAGGACGAGGTTGCCCTCGGCATCGGTGCGCGTCGCCGCCCGCGAGGCCTGGAGCTCCATCAGCGCGAGGAGCCCCAGGACCTCGGGCTCCTCGCCCATCAGCTCGGCGAGCATCCGCCCGAGGCGGATGGCCTCCTCGCACAGATCGTGGCGCACGAGAGCGTCGCCGGTGTGCGCGGCATAACCCTCGTTGAAGATCAGATAGACCACGGCGAGCACAGCCGGCAGGCGCGCGGACAGCTCGGTCCCTTCGGGCACTTCGTAGGGCAGGCCGCGGTCGCGGATCGTCCGCTTCGCGCGCACGAGCCGCTGGGCGATCGTGGGCTCGGGTACCAGAAAGGCCCGCGCGATCTCCGCCGTCGAGAGGCCGCCCACCAGCCTGAGCGTGAGCGCCACCTGGCTGTCACCGGGCAGGGCCGGATGACAGCAGGTGAAGATCAGCCGGAGCCGGTCGTCGGGGATCGCCTCGGGATCGGTCACGTCGGGGCCCCCGTCCGTCGCGGCGAGCGCGGCCTCGTAGGCGAGCGCCTCGGCGCGCGCCCCGGCGCGCCGGGCGCGGCGCAGGTGGTCGAGTGCGCGCCGCCGTGCCGTCGTGAGGAGCCAGGCGCCCGGGCGCTCCGGCGTCCCGTCCGCGGGCCAGTGATCGAGCGCCTGCGCGAACGCCTCCTGGACGATCTCCTCAGCCGCGTCGATATCGCGCACGATCCGAAGCACGGACGCGACCACGCGCCCGTACTCCAGGCGGAACGCCTCCGCCACGCGCGCGTGCGCGCCGCCGTCGGTCCCCTGCCCGTGGTCGATCGGCCCCACGGGCAGGAATGTTACCTGATGCGCGTCAGGCTACATGTGCCAGATCGGCCGCACCTCGACGAAGCCACCCTCGCGGAGCGGGATCTTCTTCGCCCACTCGACGGCTTCCTGCTTGGTGTCGCACTCGATCAGGTAGAACCCGCCCAGGGCTTCCTTCGTCTCGGCGAAGGGGCCGTCCATGACCTGGCGCTGCCCAGCCTTGATGCGGACGCGGCTGGCCTCGCCCTCCGGACGCAGGCGCTCCCCCACGACCACCTTGCCGGCCGCCTGCAGCTCCTCGGAGAAGCGCCGGTGGCCCTGGACGATGGCCTCCATCTCGGCCCTCGGTGCCGGGGCCGCGTTCTTGTCGTCGGAGCAGATGAGCAGCATGTAGCGCATGGGGCCTCCTTTCCTCACCCATTACGACGCCGACGGATCGCCGGAATCGACAGTCTGCAGCGTATCAGTTTGACGACGTTGACGGCTCCCGCTGCCTCCGGCTACCGTAGGCCATGGCCTCGGTGGTCGAACCGGATCTGAAGACTCGGCGCTGGCGGCGCATGGAGTACGAGCGGCTCGTCGATCTCGGCATCTTCGTGGGCGAGCGCCTCGAGCTGCTCGATGGCCTGCTCGTCGTCCGGGAGCCGCAGGGCAGCCCCCACGCGGCGATCGTGACGCAAGTCGGCCAGGTGCTGGCCTCCGCCTTCGGCGCGGGGTGGCATGTGCGCCTCCACGCCCCGCTCGCGCTCGACGAGGACTCGGAGCCGGAGCCCGACGTGGCCGTCGTCGCCGGCACGCCCCGCGACTACATCAACGCGCATCCCTCGACGGCCGCCCTCGTCGTGGAGGTCGCCGATTCGAGCTTGAGGCTGGACCGCCGCCTCAAGGGCGGCCTCTACGCGCGGGCGGGCTTGCCCGAGTACTGGGTCGTGAACCTCGTCGACGGGCTGCTCGAGGTGCATCGCGCGCCGCAGCCGGTGGCTGACGCCGCGTACGGCTGGGCCTATCGGTCCGTCGACATCTTGCGACCGCCGGCGACGGTGACGCCGTTGGCCGCGCCCGGCGCGCGGATCCCGGTCGCCGCTCTGCTCCCGTAAGCGGCGCGCCGCCCAGGCGACCGCGCTGGAAGGACAACATGCCGAAGATATGGCGGGTCTACAGCGGCCCGGATGGACAGTCGCACCTCGCCGAGGTGCCGCTGGCGATGAAGCCCTTTGTCGACGTCGAAGGGGCTCATGGCGACAGTACCTCGATGCAACCGGCGACGGGGATCACCTTTCGAGTCTCCCCGCCCGGCTACGTGCTCGCCTGGCACTGTGCGCCCAGACGGCAGTACTCGATCTCGCTGTCGGGGACCGCCGAGATCGAGGTCGGCGACGGCACGGTGGCGCGGCTGGGACCCGGCGACGTGGTGCTGGCCGAAGACTTGACCGGCCAGGGACACGTCACCCGCGTCGTCGGTGATCAGCCGCGGTTCTATGCGATCGTGCCCCTGGCGGAAGACTAGCTGAGCGCCCGCAGCCGCCGCGAGGTCAGCAGCAGCAGCGCGTTCGCCGCCACCATGGCGCCGCCGACCAGCACGGCGAACCGCGCGTCGACCGCCGCCGCCAGCACCCCGGCCAGCAGGCCGCCGAGCGGCAACAGGTTCCAGCAGAGGGAGTAGAGGCTCATCACTCGGCCGCGGAGCTGGTCGGGCACCGCCTGCTGGAGGATCGTGCTCACCTGCGTCAGGTAAAAGGTGTTGCTGAAGCCCACGAGCACCAGCACGGCCAGCGCCAGCTCCATCCAGGGAGCCCTGGAGAACACCATCAGCAGGAGTCCCAGACACGTCGCCCCTATCAACAGCGCCGTCCCGGGGCGCGGGATGCGATGGGCGATCGTCGCCACCGTGAGCGTGCCGAGGAGGGCCCCGCTCCCGTGCGCGGCCTGGAGCAGACCGTACCCGGTCGAGCCGGTGTGGAAGTACCAGTCGGCGTAGATCGGCAGCAGCGTGATGTAGGACAGGGCGAACAGGCTGTTGAACAGGGCCAGGCCGATCAGGCTCGTGAACACGAAGTTCCCGCCGACGAAGCTCAGGCCCTCGACGAGCTGCCGGAAGAGGCGCTGTCCGTCACCGGCCGGGGCGCTCCCGGCGGGCCGGAGACGGCTGTACAGAACCAGCGCAGTGTAGGAGGCGACGGCCGCCAGTCCGAAGCCGACCGCGCCGCCGAAGGCCGCGATGAGGACGCCGGTGATCGACGGGCCGATCATCCGCCCGGCCTGCCAGGGGATCGAGCCGAGCGCGATCGCGTTCGGGAGCCGCTCGCGATCGATGAGCTGCGGAATCAGCGACAGCCGGCTCGGCTCGTCGAAGGCGCGGAAGGTGTTGCTCAGGGCGGCCAGCGCCAACAGGAGCTCGACACGGACCAGCCCGAGGACCGTCAGGCCGAAGGCGACCGTCAGGGTGAGGGCGGTCAGGACCTGCGTGCCGATCAGCAGGCGCAGCCGGTTGGTGCGATCGGCGAGCACGCCGCCGAAGAGCTGGAAGACCACCAGTGGCACCCCCTGCGCCAGGCCGAGATAGCCGAGGGACAGCGGGTCGTGGGTCACCTCCCAGGTGATCCAGGCGAAGGTGACGTACTCCGCCCGGTGCCCGAGGACGTAGAAGACCAGGCCGACCCAGTAGAGGCAGTAGTTGCGCGCCTTGAGGGCGGCGAACGTCGACAGCCTGGCGGTCTGCGCTGGCGCGCGCGAGGCGTCAGGAGAGTCTCGCAACGCTCAGCGCGAGGGAAGCGGGCGCAGGGTGCGATACCGTTCGACCCGCAGTCGCGTGTGCCGGGCGATGACCTCGAAGTCGCGATCGTTGTGGAGGACGGTGGCATGCTCCCGAATCGCGACGGCGGCGATGAGGCAATCGATCAGCTTTCGCACCGTGGCGCCCCGGCCACGGCACGTGCGGTACAGCTCGGCCGCCGCCTCGAAGTCGGCCAACCCCCGGACGCTGAGGCGTGGAAGGGCGAGCAGCCTCGCCCGGAGTCTCGAGTGCTCGCGGGCGCTCCGCGTTCCGGCCAGGAGCTCCATGATGATCGGCTCCGTCGTGGCGACCGGCGCGCGGCGCTGGAGATGGTGTCGCAGGGTCACATGGGCTGGGTGGCCGCTGCCGCGGAGCAGCTCGATCCACGCTGAGGTGTCGACGAGGATCACCGCCGGGACGCGCGGTGGCGCCGCATCTCGTCGAGATCTCCCTCCCAGCCGACTCCCTCCAGGTCGAGGAGCGCGGCGTGAGCGTCACCGGTGCGAAGCCGGCCAGTTCGTCGTGCCCAGGCTTCGATCTCGGGCCAATCCCAGGCGGGCTGGCCGGAGACGGTCCAGCGGGGCTGCGGCATGAGCTTGCGGTGGCGCCAGGTGTGGACGGTTTGCGGTCTCACGCCGAGCCGCGCGGCGATCTCGGCCGCTCCGACGGGGATCGACTCGCTCGGGGAAGTCGGTGTCCGGCGTGGCATGCGGCGATTGTCATGCCTGGCGCTACACGTGTCAAGGTCAGCTGTCGTCGACGGTCAGGACCGCATGACCGCGGCGTACGCGTCGAGCTTCGGCAGCACGGCGTCGCGGGGCTCGGACGGCAGGCCGAAGATCGCCCGCTCGACGCCGGCCGCGGCCAGCGCGTCCAGCGCGGACCGATTGGGCGGCGCGAAGAAGAGGGACACCGGCGCCGACTTCGGATCGCGCCCCGCCCGCGTGAGCCGCTCGCGCAGCTCGGGGATCCGTTCGACCGGATTGCGACGGTTCGGGCGCAGGATCGGCATCCAGCCGTCGCCGAACTCCACGACGCGATCGAACGTCGTCGCCCCGTCGCCGCCGATGATGATCGGCGGGTGCGGCTTCTGCAGCGGCTTGAGGTCGGCCCAGATCTTGTCGAAGCTCACGAACTCTCCGTGAAATTCCGCCTCACGCTTCGCCCAGATCTCCTTCATCGCGAGCACGCGCTCGCGGAGGAGCCGCCAGCGCGTTTTGAAGGCGGTGCCGTGGTTCGCCATCTCCTCGGCGTTCCAGCCGCCGCCGATGCCGAACAGGAAGCGGCCGCCCGAGAGCCGATCGAGGCTCGCGACCTCCTTGGCCGTGGTGATCGGATCGCGCTCGATGACGAGGCAGATGCCGGTGCCGAGCTTGATTCGCCGCGTCGCCGCGGCCGCCGCCGTCAGCGCGACGAACGGATCGTACGTCGACCAGTACTCCCTCGGCAGCTCGCCGCCGCCCGGCCAGGGGCTCTGGCGGCTCGCGGGAATGTGCGTGTGCTCGGGCAGCCACAGCGACTCGAAGCCACGATCCTCGAGCGCCCGCGCCAGCTCGTCGGGGGCAATCGCGTACTCCGTGGCGAACATCATGACGCCGTAGTGCATGGGGCCCTCCCTGGGCGTGGCGCTGTCCACTGCCGCGAGCTCCCCTGCACTTAATTCACGACCCGCCCGGATGTCAAGCGAGTCACGACTTCGGCTCCACCACCTCGAACATCAGGGTGAAGTCGTCGAACAGGCTGAAGAGCCCCCGGTCCCCTTCGATGAGGGTCATGTTCGAGATGGCGAAGCCGCGGATCTGGTAGATCCGGTCCGTGACCTGGAAGAGCCCGTTGTGCAGGTTGAGCCGGGCCTGGCGCCAGAGGCTCGGGTTGACCGTGGGCGGGGCGTGCTCGTCGCCCAGGAGGGCATAGTCCCTCAGGCTCCAGACGATGCGGCCCTGCTCGTTCTTGATCTCGACCTCGGGCAGCGTGCCCAGGAAGCCGCGCCGGGCATCTTCGAAGTCCCGGGTGTCGCCGACCGGGAGCGCGTCCAGCACGGCGCGATTGTGCGCGTGCGTGGTGGGCGTGGCATCCTTCGGGCCCTCGACGGGAGCCGCCATGCCGGACACTATCCCGGCTTCCGCTTCCCGGGTCAACCGTCGCCGCTCCGGCCGCGGGCGCGGATCGCCCCGGTGACGTAGAATCCCGGCGTGCCCGACGCCCTGCTCACGACCGCCCACGAGGAGCTGCGCCGTCGCGTCCGCGACGTCCGCGACCGGGTGATGGTCCCGTTCCTCCAGCGCCGCGGCTGGGAGCGCCCGCTCTCGGGCGACGAGCTGAAGACGCTGCTCCGGATGACCGTGCCGCTCGGCTATCCGGGCGCGGTCGTGGCGAAGGCGGACGGCGGCGCCGGGCTCGACTACCTGTCGCTCGGCGTCCTGGTCGAGGAGCTGGCGCCCGTGCTGGGGTTCGTCGCGGCGCACGTCGTGCCGCGCCAGATCGCGCTGCTCGGCTCGCCCGCGCAGAAGCGGCGCTACCTACCGGCGCTCCTCGCGGTCGAGCGGCTCAGTACGACGGCCATCACCGAGCCCGGCGTCGGTTCGGACGCGGGGGCGATCGCGATGACGGCGCGGCGCGCCGGCGCCCGCTACGTGCTCGACGGCACCAAGACGTGGCTCACGATCGGCACCATCGCCGAGGTCGCGACGGTCCTCGTCTCGACCGATCCGGCGGCCGGGCCGCGCGGGCTCTCACGCCTCATCGTCGACCTCGACCACGCGCGGCTCGCCTCGACCACGTTCACGACGCTGGGCGACCGCCTGCTGCCCTTCGCCCAGGTGAGGTTCGAGGGCTACGAGGTGCCCATCGAGAACCGGCTCGGCGAGGAGGGCGAGGGCCTGCGCACGACCCTGCGGGCGATCCAGGCCTCGCGCGCCTCGATGGCGACGCACGCCGTCGGCATCGCGCAGGCGGCGATCGATGCCGCCGTCGCGTACGCGAAGGAGCGCCGGCAGTTCGGCCGGCCCATCGGGAGCTTCCAGCTCGTGCAGGGGATGGTCGCGGACATGATCGCGGAGACCGAGGCGGCGCGGCTGCTCGCCAACCGCGTGTGGGCCATGCTCGACCGCGGCGAGGACTGCGCGCGCGAGGCCTCGATCGCCAAGTTCTACGCGACCGAGGCCGCCCTGCGGGTGACTTCGAAGGCGATCCAGATCCACGGCGCCTACGGTGTCTCGGACCGCTATCCCGTGGAGCGACTCTTCCGCGACGCGCGGATGCTCACGTTCCCCGACGGGACCTCGGAGATCCACCGGCTGCTCGTGGGCCGCGCCGCGCTGGGCCTCGACGCGTTCCGCTGATTCCTTGTAGTCGCGGATACACCCCGCCTCAGTCGAGCGTGAGCACGGCCTTGCCCGGGAAGCGCCGGGCCATGAGATCCTGCGCGACCTGGCCGATCTCGCCCCACGGCCGCTCGAGGCTCACGTGGGGCGTGAGCTGCCCCGCCGCCACGAGGTCGGCGAGGCGCCGGAGGCCCACCGACGCCGGCTCACTCCTCAGCTCCTTGAAGAGATAGAAGCCGTACAGCGTCGTGCGCCCGGCGAAGAAGAATTCGCGCGCGTCGAACGTGACCTCGGCGGCGGCGGAGACGCCGAGCGTGACGCATACGCCGCCGCCTTCCAGGGCGGCGAGCGCCGTGCCGAGCGTGCGTCCGCCCACCGACTCGATCACCAGGTCGTACTTGGGCGAAGGCGGGATCTCGTCGCCCACCACCACCTCGTGGGCGCCGAGCCGGCGCAACGCGGGCGCCTGGTCGGCGCGCCGGGCGCTCGCCGTCACGTGCGCGCCGGCGAGCCGCGCGAGCTGCACCGCGAAGTCGCCGACACCGCCGGTGGCGCCGGTGACGAGCACGCGCCGGCCGAGGAGCGGCCCTCCCCTGGCGAGCGCGTGCAGCGCGGTGAGCCCGGCCACGGGGAAGGTCGCGGCCTGGGAGAGCGTCACCTTGTCGGGCAGCGCGGCGAGGGCGGACGTCGGGACCGCCACCCGCTCGGCCCAGGCCCCTTCGGACAAGAGCCCGACCACTCGCGTCGCGACGCGTGGGCCCGAGCCGTCAGCGGCGGCGCGCTCGACCTCGCCGGCCAGATCCCAGCCAGGACGCCAGCCGGCCGCGGCCAGACCCGAGCGCCTCACCTCACCGCGGTTCAGCGAGATCGCCCGCACGCGCACCACCGCTTCACCGCGGTCGGGCACGGGCCCCCGCCCGGGAGAGTAGCGCCCTTCGGCAGCTTGTGGCCAGTGGGTCGGTGATGCAGCCTGCTAGAGCCTGCCCCCCTCAGCCAGTTCTTCGGGTTCGACGAGGACTTCGCCCGCGCCGGCTTCACGGCCTATCGCTGACGAGAAGGCGCTATAACGTGATGCCTTCCTCGAGCGCGACGCGGACGATCCCAAGCTCCTGGCGCTTCTCCTCGAACTCCTCGGGGGTGTAGCAGAGCAGTTCGAGGCCGCCGGGATAGTCGAGCATCTCCAGGACTTCGACGGGCCGCCTGAGAAACGGCACCGCAGCGAACCGAGGCGACACGAGGATGAGGTCGAGGTCGCTCGTCGACAGAGCATCGCCCCGTACCCGCGAGCCGAAGGCAATCACCTGGAGCGGAGCCAGCCGGTCGCGCAGCGTCGGCAGGTGAGCGCGGACGAACTCGCCTAGCTTGCGATCTTCCGTTTGAGCCACGCGATCACCGCCTCTGCGTTCTGGATCTTCGTTCGCGCCGTGGACTCGTCGTACAGCTCGTACGGTACGGCGTTGGCCGCGTCGGGATACCGGCTGACGGTGTAGTCGGGAGTCAGGTCCGCGAGATGACGGCGGAGACCGGTCGGCACCCCGAGGCCGTCCCCGAGCTCGGTCAGCGCATGGGTGTGCGGCGCGGGCTCCTTCTTCGTCAGGACCCAGGCGCCCTTCAGATACTTCTCGACGGCCTGCTGGCCGAGGAACGCCGCGACCTCGTAGGCCTGGATGGTGAGGTTCTTCCGGGCATTGTCCAGGTCCCGATCCGCCTGCTTGAGGAGACGCTCGATCTCCGGCCGCATGGCCCAATTGTAACCGCTGCGGTATGCTCGGCCCGCGCCAATAAGGACCTGAGGGAGGACGAGCATGGCTCGCCGCAAGGTCGTCGTCGCGATGATGATGCACGAGACCAACACGTTCTCGCCGGTGCCGACGCCGCTCGCGTCGTTCCGCCCGCTCGCGGGCCACCCGGCCATCGAGGAGTTCCGGGACACCAACACCCAGCTCGGCGGGTTCCTCCACGTCGCGCGGGAGATCGGCGCCGAGGTCACCGTCCCGCTCGCCGCCGGGGCGCACCCGTCGGGCTACGTCGAGAAGGTCGCCTACGAGGCCATGTGCGAGGCGATCGTCGGCGCGATCCGGAACGGGTGCGACGCGGCGTTTCTGGCGCTCCACGGCGCGATGGTGGCCGAGCACGTGGACGACGGCGAGGGCGAGCTGCTGCGCCGCATCCGCGCCGTGGCGCCGCGGCTGCCGATCGCCGTCGGGCTCGACTTCCACTCGCACATGACCGCGGCGATGGTCCAGCACGCCACCGTCATCACCGGCTATCGCACCTATCCGCACGTCGACATGGGGGAGACGGGCGAGCGCGCCGGGCGGACGCTCGCGCGCGCGCTCAACGGCGAGGTCGCGCCCGCGATGGTCTGGGGCTCGCGCCCGATGATGACCAGCACGCTCGTGCACACGCCGTCCCGCCAGCCGATGAAGGACGTCATGGACATGGCGATCGCCGCCGAGGCGAGCGGCGCCGTGCTCAACGCCTCCGTGTTCGGCGGCTTTCCGCACGCCGACGTCCCGCATCTCTCCTGCTCGGCGGTGATCGTCTGCGACCGGCGAACCGAGGAGGGCCGGGCCTTGCTCGATCGACTCCTGGGCCTGGCGTGGGACCGGCGCGAGGCGTTCCTCTACAGGGGCGCGCCGCTCGCGGCCCAGATCGCGCACGCCAGGACCCTCGGCGAAGGGCCCATCGTTCTCGTGGACCACGGCGACAACACCGCGTCCGGCGGAACGCAGGACGTGATGAGCGTGATCGAGGAAGCGTTGCGGCAAGGGCTCGACGACGTCGTCGCGGGGCCGATCTGCGATCCGGCGAGCGTCAGACGGATCATCGAGGCCGGGACCGCGGCGAGCGTGACGCTCCCGCTGGGCGGCAAGATCGACATGCCGCAGATCAATCTCAAGGGCAAGCCGCTCACCGTCACCGGCCAGGTCACGCGGGTCACGGAGGGCGAGTTCGTCGTCACCGGGCCGATGGCCACCGGCACGCGCGTCCGGATGGGCCGCACGGCCGTGCTCGACACCGGGCCCATGCAGATCGTCGTCTCGGAGCGGCGCAGCGAGCCGTTCGATCTCGGGGTGTTCACCCACTGCGGCATCGACCCGCGACGCAAGACGCACGTCCTGATCAAGTCGCGCCAGCACTTCCGCGCGGGCTTCGAGCCGATCGCCCGGCACATCGTGCTGTGCGACGGCGACGGCTGCACGAGCTCCGACCTCCAGCTCTTCACTTACCGGAAGCGCCGCCGACCGCTCTATCCGTTCGAAACCGACTTCAGGTGACGGCCAAACTCTACCTCGACGACCCCTACCGGCGGGAGTTCGACGCCGAGGTGCTCGAGAATCGATTTCAAGCTCGCCGACTTCGCTCGCGAGCGCCTCGTCGAATTCGAAGGCCAGGTCAACGCCACCATCGACCGGGCGCTGCCGACCGGACCTCGTCCGGACCTTGAAGGTCCTTCCCCCCGTCGTCGACGGGAGGGTCCGCATCGTCACGATCGCCGGCTTCGACACGCAGGCGTGCGGGGGAACGCACGTCCATTCCACCGGCGAGATCGGGCGGGTCCGCATCGTGAAGTTCCACAACAAGGGGAAGGACAACAAGCGTTTCTACTGGGCGATCGGCACGCGCGGGTCGGGCGGTGGCGCACGGGGCGCAGCCTCGGGAGGGGTCGACGAGACCCGTTCCCGTCGCGTGAGCGCAGACCCCGCGCGCAGGAAGGAGCCCAGCCGCGACGGGACGCGCGGCCACCGACCGCGTGGTCGAGCGACCCCTCCCGAGGCTGCGTAATCCGGCTAGACCTGCAGGACCTCGGCGCCTGGAGCCGCTTCCAACTCGCAGGCGTTCACCGTCATGGCCAGCAGGCTGTAGT
>JACPCG010000170.1 GCA_016179925.1 Candidatus Rokuibacteriota bacterium
GGCCCGGACCCTCACGCGCCCCGAGGGCTCGACGGCGCTGAGCGAGTGGGTCTTTCACCGCGCGGGGCGGGCGATTGGGGACTTCGGCAAAGCGTGGACGACCGCGTGCCTCAAGGCGCGGCTGTATCGCGTGCTGAGCGCCGACGAAGCGGCGACGACCCGGGGCGTGGTCACGATCACCGACAAGACGACGAAGCGGACGATCACGGTCAAGACCCCGCACTTCCATGATCTCCGGCGCTCCGCCGCGCGCAACCTCCGGCGCGCAGGCTTCGGCTCTGTGGTCGGCAAGAAGATCACCGGGCATGAGACCGATGCGATGTGGCGCCGGTACTCGATCGTCGACGAGGTCGACATCGAGCAGGCGATCGAAGGGGTGCAGAAGTTCGTCAGTCAGCAGGCGCAGACCGAGCGCAAGGTCGTCGCCTTCCCCCAGAGGCCCTAACGCGCTGTTGGGAAACTGTGGGGAAATTTGAAGGGGGAGCGCTCGGCTCCCCCTTCTATCTACTGGATTATATGGCGGGCTCGACGGGACTTGAACCCGCGACCTCTGGATTGACAGTCCAGTGTGCTAACCAGGCTGCACCACGAGCCCGAGCGCCCAAACGCTATCACGCGACGTGGGACGGGTCAACGCGCGCCCGAGAACGCAGCAGGGCGACGTCGGTTGGCCCGCCACTAGAACGTCCCGCCCCCGCCCCCGCCGCCGCCCCCACCGGAGGAGCCGCCGCCCCCACCGCCGCCCGACGAGAAGCCGCTCGACCCGCTCGCGAAGCCGCCCGTGCGGCTCGTCGTGAACGCCTCCGTGGTGCTCCGGCCGAAGCTCGTGAGGCCCGAGTGGTAGCTCGAGAGGGAGAACGGCATCGAGCCCGTGTACCAGGCGGGCTCGGCCACTGCGACCCCGTCGAAGTTGAAGATCCACCGCTCGCTGACGCCGAGCGCGATCGCCCACGGCAGGAACCGGTGGAGCGTGTCCGCCGGCATGCGCCCGAGCCGGTCCTTCTCGGCGCGCTCGAGGAATTCCTGGAAGCCGCGCACCCGCGCGAGCAGGTGCACGCCGCGGAGCGTCCGGCGGCTCATCGCGCGCGCCCAGCCGATGAGGACGAGGCCGCTCGCGCCGATGCCGACGGACAGCCAGAACCGATGCACGTCGAGCCACGAGGGCCAGTAGTTCGGCAGGAAGAAGGCGGCGCCGATGAGCAGGACGCCCGGGATCATCCAGTCGAAACGCGCGCGCTCCGGCGACGACGGGAACAGGCCGTCCTCGACCGCCAGCTTGTAGATCTGCTTGCGGATCGGCGGGAAGACGTTGTTGTAGTCGCGCCGGATCTCGGACAGCAGGCGCATGTTGAGGGCCCAGTCCGTGCTGAAGAGCTTCGCGAGGATGTAGAGCTCGAGCTGCTTGAGGTTCGGATCGCCGCCGACCGGCTTCAACCGCTTGAACATGAAGTCGGGCGCGCCGAAGGCGGTGGTGATCTGCTCGACGTGGAGATAGCCGCGGACGGCCAGGTCCACGATCGTCGCCAGGACCTCGCGCGGCTCGGCCTTCTCGTCCACGAGCGTGCCCGCCTCGGCGGGGATGAGCCCTTCCGGGGGCTCGTACTCGGGCTTGACCGACCGGTGCGCCGCGGGGTCACGCCCGTAGGCCCACCAGACGAACCACCCGAGGGCAGCGGCGAGGAGGGGAAGGCCGAAGGGCCAGTTGTCCGAGAAGAACCACGTCGCCTGCTGGAGCGCGGACGGGCGTCCGATGTGGCCGGGCGGCCAGCCGACGACCACCGTGAGGCCCTCGCGCGGCCGGAACGGCCGCGTCGCGCTGAAGCGCAGGTACTTCTCGACGCGGTCGAGCGTGTAGTCCTGGCCCGTGCCGCCGCGGAGGCCCGTGTACGCGATGGAGCGGACCGCGGCGTCGGCCACGCCCGGCGGCGTGTTGACGAAGACCTCGGCGTGGCGGATCGGCACCTCCCACTCGTTGCCCGTGGCGTTCCAGTACAGCTCGTCGTGGTCTTCGAAGCGGAGGATCCCGCGCCGCACGCGGTAGACGAACGTGACGGTCTTCGTCGTGTCCTGGGCACCCGGGACCCACGCCTTGATCTTCACGTAGCGGCCCGGGTACGAGACCTCGTGCCGGAGCGGCTGGCCGGCCTCGTCGTACGCGCCGATACCGTCCAGGCGCAGGGCGAACTCGTAGCCGCCGCGGTCGTAGCGCACGGGGATCGTGCGGAAGACGCCGTTGTGGGAGCCGCGGAACTCGAAGGCGATGTCCTCGCGGACGACGAGCGTCGCGTCGGGATTCACCTGGAGGCTCGCGACGAAGCTGTCGATCGCGAACCGCCGGCCCTGCGCGGCCGCCGGCGACGCCGCCGCGAGCAGAACCGCGATCGCGGCGAGGACGCGACTTATGCTTCTAGCTCCCGAAGGCGACGCGCGGCGCCTGGCGGTCCTGCCGGCTGTCGAGCTCGAAGTACGAGCGCTTCGCGAAGCGGAAGAACGAGGCGAGGACGTTGGTCGGCACGCTGTCGATCGTCGTGTTGAAGTCGCGCACGACCGCGTTGTAGTAGCGGCGGGAGTTCTGGATCGCTTCCTCGATCTCGCTGAGCGAGCCCTGCAGCTGCGTGAAGTTCTCGTTCGCCTTGAGGTTGGGGTAGGCCTCGGCGAGCGCGAAGAGCTGGCGGAGGGCGCCGGTCAGCGCGTTCTCGGCCTGGGCGCGCGCCTCCGGCGTCTGCGCCGCGACGGCGGCGCCGCGCGCGCGGGTGACGGCGTCGAGCGTGGTCTTCTCGTGCGCCGCGTAGCCCTTGACCGTCTCGACGAGGTTCGGGACCAGGTCGGTGCGCCGCTTGAGCTGCACGTCGATGTCCGACCACGCCTCCTGCGACCGCTGGCGCAGCCCGACGAGCTTGTTGTAGCCGGCGACGATCGCGACGAGGAGGCCGGCCACGACGAGGAGAAACATCACGCCGCCAAGCGTCATAGGAGTCCCTCCCGCGAGCCATGATAGCATCCGACCGGACGGAGGCCTGCATGACAACGCCGCCCTACGACCTGCCCCGGTTCGTGGACGAACGGCAAGCACCTCAACTACACGGGCCGCTCGCAGTTCGATCCGGAGGCGCGGAAGGCGCTGCCCTTCCTCCTCAGCGTGACGGGGTAAGCTCGCCGAGCAGCCGTACCAGGCGCGCGTCGATGGCCGCGCGCGCCTGCCTGAAATCGTCGCTCACCGCCGGCACGTCGTCCCAGCGCTCGACCGGGACCCCGGCGGCGAGCGGGCCCAGCTCGCAGCCGAACGTGACGACCCGCCACGCGCCGGCGACGTCGTCGCGCGCGACCCGACGCGGCCGCCGGCCGCGCAGGTCCACGCCCTCGGCGCCGAGCTCGCTCGCCACCTTCGGCGCGATCTCGGGATCGGGCTCGGTCCCGGCGAACACCGCGCGCGCCTCGAGCCCGCGCGCCCGCGCGAGCCGCTCGAAGTCCGCCGCGGCGAGCACGCTCTTCGCCGCGCCGTGGAGGCACACGAAGAGCACGGTCCTCACCCCTGCCCCGCTCATCCCCGCCCCCAGAAGATCAGGAGGCCCGCCGCCGCGCCCGCGGCGATCAGCAGGGGCTCCGGCACCTTAAACCGCCACGTCACGCCGAGCGCGGCAAGGGCGATGAGCGCCGTCGGAACGTCGACGATGGCCCGCCGCGCCAGGACGACGCAGGCGCCCGCGATCGCGCCCGACGCGGCCGCCGTCACGCCGCCGACGAAGGCCTTGACCTGGGGATTGCCGCTGATCCGGTCGAACCACGGGAACGGGATGACGACGAACAGATAAACGGGAAGAAACACGCCGACCGCCGCGGCGACGGCGCCGGGGAAGGCCGCGACGAGATAGCCGATGAAGGCGACGGTGATGACGATCGGGCCCGGCGTGAGCATCGCGACCGCCACCGCGTCGAGGAACTGCTTGTCGTTGAGCCAGCGGTACTCCTGCACCACGCCGCCGTAGAGGAAGGGCACGATCGCCAGCCCGCTGCCGAAGACGAACGCCCCAGCCTTGGCGAAGAACCAGAGGATCTGGGCGAGCAGGTCCGGCGTCGCGACCACGAGGCAGGCGGCCCGCGACTTCGTGAGGAAGGCGGGCGGAGCCTGGACGACCAGCGCGACGACGCCCGAGAGGACGAAGAGCGTGACGATCTCCGACTCCGTCCACGCCGTCACCACGCCCATGACGGCGAAGATGAGCCACTGCAGGCGATCCCGCGCCATCGTGAGCTTGGCGAGCTTGTAGGCGGCGAGCGTGATGATCGCGATGACCGCGGCGCCGACGCCGTAGAAGGCGGCCTGCATCCAGCTCAAGCCGCCGAAACGCACGTAGAGCCAGCCGATCCCGACGGTCATGAGGAACGAGGGCAGGACGAACGCGAGCGCCACGAGCGTCGCGCCGCGCACCCGCGAGTGAATGTAGCCGAGGCAGATCGCGAGCTGGGCGGCGAGCGGGCCCGGCGCCAGCTGCGAGAGCGCGAGTGACTTCACGTACTCGTCCTTCGTGAACCAGCCGCGCCGCTCGACGAGGTCGCGCTGCATGTAGCCGACGAGCGCGACGGGCCCGCCGAAGCCCAGGCTGCCGAGGTACAGGAAGTAGCGCAGGAGCTCCCGCGTCGTGGGCCGCGCCGCCGCCATCAGCGCTTCGCCTCGCCGAGGGCCGCGTAGAGGCCGTCGAAGAGCGTCAGCCCGTGCGCGAGGACCTCCTGGTCGTCCTTGAGCGCCGCGAGGAGCCCGCGGATCGCGAGATCGATGCCGCGCGCCTCGTCCCGCCGGTACTTCTGATCGCGCAGGTCCACCTCGTGGACGATCTCGGCGAGCTCGGCGAGGCGCCCGTCGCGGAGCCCGCAGCGCTTCACGAGCGTTTCGAACGTGCAGTCCTCGCCCTGGTGGCCGAACTCGGCGCCGAGGGCGTCGAACGGGATCGCGTCCGCCGGGAACTCCGCCGGCTGCGCGAAGAGGAGCTCGGCCGCGGGATCCACGAAGCGCCGGATGAGCCACGCCGAGGCGATCCGGTCCACGTGGGGGCGCGGGCGCGTCACCCAGCGCCGGCCCCGGAGCGACTCGAGGGCGACGGCGCCGTCGGGCGGCGTCGCGGCGCCGGGAGGATGGAGCCGCATCTCGATCGTCTCCCTGAGCCGCTTGACCTCCTCCCCGCCCGGCGCGTCGAAGAAGTCGATCCCGCGCACGCGCCCGACCTCCCGCGCGAGCCGCGCCAGCTCCTCCTGGTACCGCGCGACACCGCGCCCGCGCCCCGTCGCCTCGAGACCCTCGGCGATCTTGCGGTACCGCACGGCGAACGCCCGGTAGTCCTGCTCGCGCGCCTCCTGGAAGCGGCGGACGATGTCGGCTCGCGTCATGTTCTCGATCTGGTCCACGTGGAGGAGCGTCGCCTCGCCCCGATCCTTTTGCACTTCCTGGCTGAGCCACTGGAACTGCTCGAAGTTCTCCGGCGTGAACGGCAGAATGTAGACCGACTTCTTCAGCGCCACCGCCCCGAGCGCGCGGAGCTTCCGCCACACCCGGACGCGCAGGCTCGACGGGTGCGGGGGCACGGACACGAGCAGGACCAGCCACGCCGCCATCGCTTGCGCTGGAATGTAACGTATGTTACATAGCAGCGCAACAAGAAAATGTGCCCAAGGAGGCCCCGATGACCTACGTGACCCGCGAGAAGGCCCGGGTGGACCGGATCGCCTGCCCGTGGCTGGTGAGGCGCTTCGTGGACCGGGAGGCGACGTTCCTGTTCGTGCCCGCCGGCGATGTCATGAAGACCGCCGAGCGCCGCGGCGCGATCCCGTTCGACGTGCCGGGTGTGGAGCTCGGCCATCAAGGCGAGCGCTGCTCGTTCGACGCGTTCCTCGACACGTACAAGCTCGACGACCCAGCCTTGCGCGCCCTCGCGCTGATCGTCCGCGGAGCGGACACCGACGCCCGCCACCTCACCCCCGAGTCGCCCGGCCTCTACGCGGCCGCGACGGGCTTCCAGGCCATCTCGAAGGACGACCACGAGAACATGGCGCGCCAGTTCCCCCTGTACGACGCGCTCTACGCATACTGCCGCGCGCGGGTTAGAGTGGAGCGCGCCGGTTGACCCGGCCAAAGGAGAGACCGCCATGCCCATCCAGACCCGCTACCTCTTCAGTGCCGCAATGGACGTCGAGCCCGCGAAGGATGCGCTCTTCAACGAGGTCTACGACGGCGAGCACGTGCCGCTGCTCCTGAAGGTGCCCGGCGTCATCGCGGTCGCGCGCTTCAAGAAGCAGGAGCTCACGATGATCCTCGGCGGCGAGCGCAGGACCATCGTCTTCGAGAACGAGCCCGCCTACAACGCGCTCTACGAAGTCGAGAGCCCCGAGGTGCTCACGAGCGACCCGTGGGCGAAGGCGGTGGACCAGGGGCGCTGGCCCGGCCAGGTGCGCCCCTACACGAAGAACCGCCGTCACGTCCTCTACCGGCGCATCTCGTAGCATCGCGTCTGCGACATCATGGTCACGATCGCGCGGCCGGGCCGACGGGCACCTATCTGCTCGGCGTGCGCGGGCGGAAGAGCGGCCGGCCCCGCACGACGCCGGGCACGCTGGTCGAGGAAGGCGGCCGGCGCTGGCTCGGCGGGAATGGGTTCCCGCGACCCCTGGGGGGTCGTGCGTGCCCGTCGGCGCCAGCCCCGCGCGGTGGCGATTCTTAACATGATTCCAGTGACGGGACACTAGCGCGGTGGCCGCGACGTACCGCCTCGGCGTGGCACGCCGCGCGGTCAACGTGCTCGTCCGCGCGTTCCTCCGCGCGGGCCTCGGGCCGCCGCGCACCTATCTGCTCGGCGTGCGCGGGCGGAAGAGCGGCCGGCTCCGCACGACGCCGGTCACGCTGGTCGAGGAAGGCGGCCGGCGCTGGCTCGTCGCGCCCTACGGGGAGGTCGGCTGGGTGAAGAACGCGCGCGCGGCCGGCGCGGTCACGCTCCGGCGCGGCCGCCGCGCGGAGACCCGCCGGATCGTCGAGCTGGGGCCTGAGGAGGCGGCGCCCGTGCTCCGGCGCTACGTCACCGAGGTGCCGATCACGCGCCCGTTCTTCGACGCGAGGCCTACGTCGGATCTCACCGCCTTCCGCGCCGAGGCGCCCCGTCATCCCGTCTTCCGCCTTGAGTGACGGCCTCCTCCTCACCCACGGCGCGAGCGGGAATGCGCGGATGCCGTTCCTGGTCGCGCTCGACAAGGCGCTCACGGCGCGCGGCCTCACCGTGCTCCGCTACGACCTGCCCTACCGCCAGGCGCGGCCGAAGGGCCCGCCGCGGCCGCGCGAGGCGGCGGACGATCGCGCAGGGCTGAGGGCGACAATGCAGTCGCTCCGGGCGCAGGTGAGCGGCCGCATCTTCCTCGGGGGCCAGTCCTACGGCGGCCGCCAGGCGAGCCTTCTCGCGGCGGCCGAGCCCGGGCTCGCCGACGCGCTGCTCCTGCTCGCCTACCCGCTCCACCCGCCGGGGCGCCGCGCCGAGCTCCGCACGGCGCACTTTCCCGAACTCAGGACCCCCGCGCTCTTCGTCCACGGCTCGGCCGACCCGTTCGGCACGCTCGTCGAGCTGGAGGCGGCGCTGAAGCTGATCCCAGCCCGCACGTCACTCCTGCCGATCGAGGGCGCCGGCCACGACCTCTACCGGCACGGCGGGCGCGTCACCGTCGAGGCGATCGTCGCGACGTTCCTGACGTTCGTCAGCAGGTGACGCCGGCGATGCAGATGGCGAGGCTGTCGGCGATCGTCCTGACGAGGTCACCAGCCCGAGCAGGGCAATAAGGGTGAGGGCCGCGCCGAACCAGAAATCGACGGAGGTCAGAAGCCTGAGCTTCCTGCGCCACCATCGGTGATGGTGAAGGCTCGTCGGTGGAGCGTACCGCATCCTGCTCACCCTCGCGGTCGAGCTGGTATTGGAAACTCGCCATCTTGACGTTGGCACGGCGCCCGTGTGGCGTGTTCTCAAAGAAGAGCTGTGTTGTGAGGCGCAAGTACCGGCCATCGGTGAGCGGGACGGGATCGTTCGGTCCCGCTGCCCCTCCGACCACCGGCTCGTCCCGGCGAGGGCCGTAGGTCAGTCGGACGAGCCCGCTCGGGTCCACTACGGTCTGATGAAGGATGAGGTTCGTGAGGTCAGCGAACGCTTGGAACGCGTCAGTCCGGCCGGAGCGGCCCGACTGGTACCGTCGGATAAGATCTCGCGCTTCGCCGAGCAGCGCTGTGAGGTCAGGTGGAGACAAACAGCGGGTCGGTCGGCTCTAGCAGAGAGGCGAGCGCAAGGAGGTCGGCAACGCGGCCGGGATCGGGCAGCTCGCAGGTTCGGTAGGCGTGCACGAGATCCTCGGCCGACATGTGAAGTCGGCGCCGAGCCTCGGCATCAAGCCGGGCGACGATCTCGTCGCGACTCAACTCGAGTGGGGCGGTGCTCGTGATCACGATACCGATAACCTCCGGCGCTTATTGTATCTCACTTCACTCTTGTCCAAATTAAGGACTCCCGCATGCGCACGGCCTCCTCCAGCAGGTCCTGGGTCACTTCAGAAAAGGAGCGGCGCGAGCGCGTAACACAGGGTTCCGCGACCGGCGTCCACGCAGGCGTCGCCCCTCCAGATTACGGATTTGCAATCAGTTCGGAAATCCGCGTGAGCACGTTCTTCGTAGATCAGAGGCAGGAGTGCTTACCACTGAATTCGCCTTGACTGTGTCGGAGGGAAGTCGGATACTCCGGACCACCTTACGTTACGCATTTCTAGAACGCTCAATGTGAGAAGCGGAGGGGTCCGATGACAAGCAGAAGGCGCCTGGCGTCGGTCTTCAAGCGGTCTGTCATTCTTTGGTCGGCTGTGGTGGCACTGGTCGTCGCCGCCGGAGTACCGGGCTCACAAGCTCAGAGCCCGCAAGCCCTCGAAGCGCTGCATCAGCGCCTCTTGCCCCTCTTCGAGCTGGCCGGCGTTGTCTTCACCGACGCCGACGAGACGAGCGGCCGGCTGGTCGTGGGCGTGTTGGACCGCGGCGTCGAAAGCTTGGTTCGGGCCAGGCTTCGTCTGCTGGGCGTACCGTCACAGTCCGTGGACGTCGTTGAGACGGAAGCGATCTTTCAGGTGGCCACACTTCGCGACAAAGTCCGCCCCGTCGTTGGTGGCTTGCAGATCCGCTTCTCACAGTACCTTTGCAGCCTGGGCTTCAACGCCTGGCGTGACACAGAGGGCTATGTCACGGCCTCTCACTGCAGCACCAAGCAAGGCGAAGTGGATGGAACCAAGTATTATCAACCGCTGAATCAGGTGGCGGAGGAATTCATCGGGACGGAGGTGGTGGACCCCGCGTTCTTCCGCAACACCAACGGCTGCCCACGGGGAAGGCGATGCCGCTATTCCGATTCGAACTTCAGCGCCGGCGACGCCGGTGCTTCTTTTGCGCTCGGCTGGATCGCCAGGACGACGGGGCCCAACAACGGCTCACTCGAGATTGCCGGAGAGTTTGCCATCACCGCGGAAGGGCCCGCCACGGTTGGAGACACGGCGAACAAGGTTGGACGAACGACCGGCTGGACGCAGGGCACCGTCACTCGCACCTGCGTCAACACCGGCGTGTCAGGCACCAACATCGTCCTTCTCTGTCAGGATTTCGTGGAGAACACGGTGCAGATAGTCGATGGTGGTGACAGCGGTTCTCCGGTGTTCCGCATCAACGCCGATGGCTTCGTCACGCTCCTCGGCAACCTCTGGGGCGGCAACTCATCGGGCACGCTGTTCGTCTACAGCCCGATCGCCAACATCGAGCGGGAGCTTGGAGCGCTCAAGACGTTCTGAACCGCCGGTTACTGCTGTTGAGCCAGTGAAAGCGGAATGGCGGTGGGGCCCGCGTTGGGCCGAACGACGGCGTCACGAGTTGCTCTCGGCTTTGTGTTGGCAGCGACCACCGTGGGCACCGGCCTCCTCGCCAGGGCGATCGTTACGGCGGGCCGCGAGGCATCCCAGGAACGGAGCACGATGGAGAGCTATGACGACCTCCTCGCGCGCGTCGAGGAGAGGGTGCCTGGCTTCGGCGGCATGTTTGTCGGCCAAGACGGACGGCTCGCCGTATACCTGCTCGACCTGTCGCAGCTTGCCGCCGCCCGCTCGGCGATCGAGGCCGTGTTCGGCGCACAACGAGTGCCGGCAGCGGGCGTGCGCGCCCTGCAGGGTCAGTACACGGTGTCGCAGCTGAAGCAGTGGACAGAACGCGCGACGGAGATGTTAGGAGTGTCGGGCGTGACCACGGTCGATCTGGACGAGGCCAAGAACCGCGTCGCGATAGGGCTCGAGGACGACTCCGCGACGCAGACGGTGGAGCAGGCGCTCGCGTCGCTGGGTATCCCGCGCGAGGCTGTCGTGATCGAGGTGACGGGGCAGATCAGGCCGCTCGATCGCCCACAACCCAAAAGCCGTTCGACGGACCAAGTGCGACCGTGATCGGCTTCCCCTCCGCCGCGATGAAGAACAACCGGTCAAGCTCCATCTGCTGCTGGATCACGATGGCTACCTCCCCAGCGTGGTGGTCATCACCGAGGGCAAGCGCCACGACGTGCGTGTCGCCCGCACCCTCGCGGCTACGTGGACTACGCCTGGTTCGGGCAGCTGACAGCGCAGGAGGTGTTGTTCGTCACCCGCCTCAAGGACAAGGCGATCTACGAGGTCGTGGAGCGCCGTCCCCCGCCCGAACGCAGCCAGATTCGGCGGGACGAGATCATCCAACTGACCGGCGCGGACGCCTCGACCAAGTGTCCCCATCGCCTCCGCCGGGTGGAGATGTACGACGCTGACAAGAATGACACCCTGGTCTTCCTGACCAACCACCTCGCCCTCGGCGCGACGACGCTCGCCGCCATCTACAAGGACCGGTGGCAGGTCGAGCTGTTCTTCAAGGCGCTCAAGCAGAACCTCAAGATCAAGACCTTCGTGGGGACCAGTGCCAACGCGCTCAAGGTGCAGGTCTGGACGGCCCTCATCGCGATGCTGCTCCTGCGCTATCTGCAGCTGCGCTCGCACTTCGCCTGGTCGCTGTCGAACCTGGTGGCGCTGCTGCGGATGAACCTGTTCACGCATCGCGATCTCTGGGCCTGGCTGGAGGAGCCGTATACGGCGCCGCCGCCTCTCGACGCGCCCCAGCAGGAGGCGCTGGCACTTGGCTAATTCGGACAGCAGAATGGGGAGGCCTGATCACCGCCCCCGCCCAAACCCGTCCAACATCCGGGGAAATCGGCATGCCCGCCCCTGGCAATCCGGCTAATTTGGACAGCAGTGATCTCACTTCTATCTCACTCCGCCGCGCGAAGCCGCCGGCTGACTCCGCTGAAACCCGTCGCCATTCCGTGGGTATTTCCGGGGGGGATTCCGGGAGATCTTGCGGTTTTCTGAGGTCTCGCCCCCTATTCGTCGAAGGGGGCGAGAAACCTCAGAAGTCCCGGAGATTTCTGTGGTGGGCGGAACAGGGATCGAACCTGTGACCTCGGCCTTGTAAGGGCCGCGCTCTCCCAGCTGAGCTATCCGCCCGTCGGCAGGACCAGCCCCACTCTACCGCAGATCGAGCGTGGCCAGGCGGGAGGCCGTCGGCACGCCCTCGCCGTCCCAGCCGCGGAGCGCGTAGTACTCGTCGAGCATCGCGCGGAGCTCGTCGGGCGGGCAGGACATGCCGGCCGACGGCCCCTCGGGGATGGGCTCGTGCATCACCCGCCACGGGAGCGTGTCCTGCGCGCGCCGCACGCCCTCCCGCACGTTGAAGAGGCGCTCGAGGTTGACGATGCGCTCGCCTACCCGCTCGAGCTCCTCCACCGTCACATCCCAGCCGGTGACGGCGCGCACCATGCGCGCGTAGGGCTCCTCCAGGAAGAGACCGAACCCGCGCTCGGCAGTGAAGCGGCACAGGACGAGGGAATCGCCGACGGCGGTGAAGTGCTGGCTCCGTGCGGCGAAGGCGGGTTTGTCTTTGGTGCTCCGGCGATCGAACCCCTGAGCGTATTGCGGAGTCGGGCGCGTGTCGTGGTGGCTCCCGCCGCGCGTGGCCGTCGCGTAGCCGATCGACAGCCCCTTGAGCGCGCGCGCCGAGTGCGCGGGCAGCTCGAGGCGCTTGACCGCGTAGACGAGCTTCGTGCCCTCGGGATGGACGGACTCTGCGAGTCGCCACGCGCCGTCCGCCAGCCGTGCGCCGAAGCCCTCGCGCCGCGCCGTCAGCTCGACGAGCCGGAGCATGCCGCGCCAGTCCCCCCACCCGAACGCGACGCCGAGGTCCTGCCTGGTGAGCCAGCCGCGCTCGACCGCCTCGCAGACGAACGCGAGCGTGACGCCGAGGGAGATCGTGTCCATGCCGAGGAGGTCGCAGAGGTCGTTAGCGAGGGTGAGCGCTTCGGGGTTCGCGATGCCGAGCATGGGCCCGAGCGCGAAGACCGTCTCGTACTCGGGCATCTTCGCCTTCCGGCCGGCGAACTCCCCGGAAGGGATCGCGTACTGCTTGCCGCAGGCGACCGGGCACTTGAGGCAGGTCGTGTCGCGGTCGTGGTAGCGGGCCTTCATCTCCTCGCCGCCGACCGCGCGCGCCTCCGCGAACACCTCCGACTTGAGATTGTAGCTGCCGAGGGCGCCGAGCGCGTTGATCGGCCCGACGAGGAACGGGGTGCCGTAGGTCGAGAGCGCCTGCGTGCCCGTCTTCAAGGGCTCGCGCGTCTCGTCGACGAGCGCCTTGAGCGCCGCGGGGTCGGCGATTTCCGTTTTGCGCGCGCCGCGCACCACGACGGCCTTGAGGTTCTTTGACCCGAGCACGGCGCCGACGCCGCCGCGCCCCGACACGCCCTCGCGGTTCTTCCAGTAGTGCGCCATCGCGGCGAAGCGCACGCGCTGCTCCCCCGCGGGGCCAATGGCGATCGCGTCGGCCTCCGCGCCCTCCGCGGCGACGAGAGCCGTGACGGCCTCCCGGGTCGTCTTCCCCCAGAGGTCGGCCGCGGGCTTCACCACAGCACCGGCCTCGGTGACCAGGAGATACGAGGGCGCCGCGGCGCGGCCCGTGATCAGGACGGCGTCGAAGCCCGTGCGCTTGAGCGTCGCCGGGAACCGGCCGCCGAAGGTCGAGTCGAAGAAGAGCTCGGTGAGCGGCGACTTGGTGGCGACGCAGGCGCGGCTGTTGCCCGGCACCGTCGTGTCGGTGACGGGCCCCACGCCGAAGACGACGGCGTTCGCGGGCGCGAAGGGATCCGTGCGGGCGGGGACGTGGTCGTAGAGTAGGCGCGCCGCGAGGCCGTTGCCGCCGAGGAGCCGGCGTGCCGTCGCCTCGCCGAGGGCCTCGACGCGCGAGCGTCCGCTCGTGAGGTCCACGGAGAGGACGCGCCCGCCGTAGCCCTTCAGCGGCCGAGCTCCCGCAACCCTTTGCGCGCAGCCTCGGCGAGGTCGGCCGGGACGCCCGGCTGGTCGAGGAGCTTTTTGTAGACGATGGCGGCCGCGTCCGGCTGCTTCAGTGCGGCGAGGCTCGCCGCGGCGCCGAGGAGCGCCCGGCGCCCCGCGAGCGACTCCGCGGCCACGTAGGCCGCGGTCATGTAGTACTCGGTGGCGGCCGGATGCTCGCCCTCGCCCTGGTAGGCCTCGCCGATCCCGAACGCGGCCTCCGCGACCGTCGCCGCCTCGGGGCTCTTCAGGAGGTCGCCGAGAAGCTGGCGCGCCGCGCCCCAGCGCTTGTCCTGGACGAGGAGCCGCGCGTTGGCGAGGAGCGCCGCCGTGGACCACTCCGGGCCGCGGCCGTCCTTCGCCGCGCGCGCGTACGCGTCCAGCGCGCCCGTACGGTCGCCCGCCGCCTCGCGCGCGCGGGCCAGCATGAGCCACGCGCGCGTGAGCTTCGCGTCTGCCGGCGCCAACGCCAGGAGCTTCTCCAGCTCCTGGCGCCCGGCCGCCGCGCGGCCCGTCTCCAGCAGGGCCTCGGCGAAGGCGAAGCGCGAGGGCTCGACGAACGGGCTCGTCGGGAACCGCTGGCGGAGCTCTGCGTACGCTTCGTACGCGACCGGCCACGCGCCCGCTGCGGCGGCGCCCGCGCCCACGCGCTCGAGGGCGTCGTCCGCGGCGTCGTCCCTCGGGAACTCGGCGACGAGCCGCTTGGCCACGTCGAGCGCGCCCGGCCAGTCCTTGTCCCCGACCGCGATTCCCGTCAGCACGTACAGCAGGCGCGGCGCCGACCGGGCCGTCGGCGCGGCGGCGAGCGCGGCGAGCGCCGGCTTCTTGAAATCCCTCGGGGCGCCCTTGTGGAAGGCGACGACGGCGAGTCCGTACTCGGCCGCCGCGACGATGGGCGCCGTGCCGGCGTCGCGCGCGTCGCTGAGGAGGCCCCGGGCGGGATCCCACTGGCTCTGGGCGAGCTGCGCCGTGCCGAGCCCGAGGGCCGCGAGAGCACCGACGCCCTCGAGCAGCGCGGCCGTGAACGCCTTCGCCGCCTGGGCGGGGCGCCCGACGGCGAGGAGCGCCACGCCGAGCGCCGCCTGGGCGCGGCCGACGAGCTGGGGGAACGGCGCACGCTTGATCCAGTCGTCGAGCTCGGGCAGCGCCGCGGCGAGGTCGCCCTGACGGGCCATGAGGATCGCGCGGTTGAGCTTCGCGAAGTCGGTCCGCGGCCGCGCCGCGTGCGCCCCGATGATGCGATCGAGCAACTGGCGCGCCCCAGACCAGTCGCCGGCCCGGAGTGCCAGCTCGGAGGCGAGCAGGAGCGCGTCGGGTGTCCGCGGGTTGTCGGGGTAGAGGGCCGCGAACTCGAGGAACTCCCGGCGCGCCTCGTCGTGGCGATCCTGGCGGAGCGCGCTCCATGCCGCGCCGAGCCGCGCCGCGGCCACCTCCGGATGGTTCGGCAGCTCCACGACCACGCGCCGGTAGGCTCCACCCGCCGCGGCGGCGTCGCCCGCGTGGTAGGCGGCCTCGCCCTGGAGCAGGAGTGCCGCGGCGCGCGCGTCCGGCGAGGTGGCCGCCGCCACCACCGCCGGGAGATCCTTCTCCGCCTGAGCGAACTCGCGGAGGTCGAAGTTCACCTGCGCGTGGCGGAATGCAGCCAACCACCCGCTGGCGCTCCCGGGCTCGGTCCGCTGCGCGAAGTCGTACTGCGTGCGCGCGTCGTCGAGGTTGCCCTGCGCGCGGCTGGCTTCGCCCTGGAGCAGGAGCGCGTACGCGCGCGTCGCGGGCGTCAGCGTGGCGGCGAGGAGCTCCTGGATGATCGCCTGCGCCTCGGCCGGCTTCTTCGCCTCGACGAGCGCCCGCGCGAAGCGGGTGAAGAGCGGCTGGACGAGCCGCGAGCGCCGCGTCTCGAGCCCGCGCGCGGCGGTTCTGGCGCCTTCCACGTCGGCGGGGAGCAGCGCGAGGGCAAGCCCCGCCTCCGCCCAGTCGCGCTCCGTGCCGGTTCGGGGCGCCGCCGCCGGCGTGGCGGGCGTGAGGAACGCGCGGAAGGCCTCCGCGCTCTCCTTGGCGCGCCCCGCCTGGAGGCTCCACCAGCCGAGCCGGAAGAGGCCCGGCTCCCGCAGCGGGTGGGCGCCCCCACGGACGAACCGGGCCAGTTCGTCGGCCGCCCGCTCGTGCTGGCCGACCCGCCCGAGCGCCTCGCCGAGCCAGAACGCGACGTCGCGCGCGATCGCCGGCGGCGCGCCCTTCGCGGTGAGCGCGGTCCACGTGGCGACCGCGTCCTCGTGACGCCCGAGGGCGTAGTTGGCGAGACCGAGGCCGTGCCGCGCCCAGGGTTCCATGGACGACGGCACCCGCGCCCCGAGGAGCTGGGCGAACGTGTCGCGCGCGCGCGCGGCGTCGCCGAGCCCGAGCGCCGTCCAGCCGAGCGCGTGGGTGGCCCAGAGGGCGAAGTCGTCGCCGGGCGGGGCGGTCTGCACGACCTGGCGGAAGAGCCGGTCCGCCGGCTCGGTCCGGCCGAGGACCCAGTAGGTCTCGCCGAGCCAGTACCGCGCCTCGAGGAGCAGCTCGCGATCGGCGCCGCTGCGCGCCGCCTGCTCGAGCGCCTTCGCCGCGTCCTCGTACTCGGCCTTGCCGAAGCGGGCGCGCCCGCACTCGAGCGCCTTGGACACGATGCCGAGGAACGCGCCCACGCACGGCAGGGGACCCGGCTGCGCGAGCGCCGCCGTCGGCCGGTCGGCCGCCGGCGCCGCGATGACGGCGAGAGGGAAGGGGGGGAGATCGGCAGGCGGCGGCAGCGGTAGCTCGGCTGCCGCGATCGGCGGCTTCTCCCCCGGCGCCTCGGCGAATGGGACGAGCTGCCTCAGGTCGGGCAGCGGCGGGACGAGCGGCAGGAGCGTTTGCGCCCGGGCGGGCGGCGCCGCTGTGACCGCGAGGAGTAGCGCGAGCGTCAGCGCCCGCGGCCTCATCCGCGCTTGCCCCCTGCGGGAGGCTTCTGCAGCCGGCTCTTGATCACGGCGGCGCGGGCGCGCGCCCAGTCGCGAAGGGTCGCGTCCGGGCTCTTGTTTGCCACCGCCTCGTACGCGGCGAGCGCGGCGCGCAGGTCCTTGAGCTGCTCGCGCGCGAGCCCCAGGCCCGCGAGCGCGCGGTAGCGTGCCCCGGCCTCCACGTTCCCGACAGCGCCGACCGCCTCGAACGCCTTGGCCGCCGCGCTGAACCGGTTGAGCTTGAGCTCCGACTCGCCCTGCATGAGGAGCGCCTCCGCCTTGAGGCTCTCCTCGTCGCTTTTCGCCGCGGCCTGCGCCTGCGCCGCGGCCTCTTTCCAGTCCTTGCGCTTGAACGCGGCGTTGGCGAGGTCGAGCGCGGCCCGCTGGGCGATCGGGTCGTCCGGGAACTCCTTGCGGAGCCGCTTCCAGGCCGCCTCCTGATCCTTCGGGCTCCCGAGCCGTCCCGCGATCGCGCCGGCGTCGTAGAGCGCCTCGGGGGTCGGCGGCGTCTGCTCCATGAGCGCCTTGTAGGTGTCCTGCAGCTCGGTCCGGTCGCCGTACTTGGCGAGCGTCTCGGTGATCATCCGGCGCGCCGCCGGCGCCAGATCATGGTTCGGCGCCGCGGCGACGAACGCGCGCAGGTCGGCAACCCCCTGCCTGGCGTCGCCGGCGGTCACGCGCGCCCAGCCGAGCAGGTACAGCACGTCGGGAACGAGCTTGTGGTTCGGGTACTTCGTCAGGAAGGCCGCGAGCAGCGGCAGCGCCTCGTCGAAGCGCTTGAGCTCGGTGAGCGTGCGCGCGAGGTAGAAGGTCGCCGAGGGTGCGAGCCGATGCTCCGGCCACGCCGCGATCAGCTCGCGGAAGGCCGCGACGCCGGCTTCGGGCCGCCGCACCTCGAGCTCGGAGAGCCCGAGCCCGTAGAACGCGTCCGCCGCGACGGGCGAGGCTGCGTCCTGGCGCACGACCATCTCATAGCCGGCGCGCGCCTCGGCGAAGCGCCCGAGCCGGAAGAGCGCCTCGGCCTCCCAGAACCTTCCCTCGAGCGGCGACCCCGGCGCCGGCTGCGTCTGAAGGCGGCGGAACGCCTCGAGCGCGGACTCCGTGTCGCCCAGCGTGAGGCGCACGCGCCCGAGGAGCAGGAGCGCCGCGGGCAGGCCCGGGTCGTTCGGGTGCTCGGCCACCAGGCGCTCGAGCGCCCGGCGCGCAACCGTGTGGAGGCCGTCGGCGAAGGCGCGCTCGCCCACCAGCCGCAGGCGCTCCGGTTCGTCGAGCGCGGGCGCGGCACCGGGCGCGGCGAGAAGGAGGACGAGGGATGCCGTGAGGATCGGCAGCCGGTGCATCATGATGGCAGCCCATCGTAGCACGGCTGTGGTACGGTCAAGACGTGGGTCTGTGCGTCTTCGACCTGGATCACACCCTCATCCGCACCCCGCTCGACCTGGCGGCGATGGCCGCCGATCTGCGCGCCCTCATCGAGCGCGCGTGCGGCCCGCTTCCGGCGCGCCCCGAGCGCTACCGCGTCGGCGAGCTCATCGCCTGGTCGAAGACCCGCGCCCCCGAGCTCGAGCCCGCGGTGTGGGCGCTGGCCCTCGAGCGCGAGCGGCGCGCGATGGACGCGGCGACCCTCGAGCCCGGCGCGCCGGAGGCGCTCGCGGGCGCGCGGCGCGCCGGGTTCGGGACGGCGCTCTGGACCAACAACGCGCGCGGGGTCACGGTGCCCGCGCTCGAGCGCCTGGGCCTCGCCGCGCTGCTCGACCTCGTCGTCACCCGTGACGACATGCGCGCGCTCAAGCCGGACCCCGACGGCTGGCGGGTGATCGCCGAGCATTTCGCGGCCCGCCCCGGCGGAGGCGCCGCCTCGGCTCGCGCTGCCACGACGCACGACGCCGTCGTCGTGGGCGACTCGTGGGTGGACGGGCTCGCGGCGGCCGCCGTGGGCGTGCCGTTCGTCGCGTACCGCGCGAACGACACGGACCTGGCGCGCTGGGGCGTGACGCCGGTCGCCCGGCTGGCGGACCTGGCGCTCCTGCCCGACTGGCTTGCCAGGCGCCTGAACGGGCTCGTCCAATGACGATGGACCTCTTCGAGCCGTCCGCCGGGCCCGCGGCGGCGCCGCCGCCGACGCCGCTCGCCGACCGCATGCGGCCGCGCGCGCTCGACGAGCTCGTGGGGCAGGATCACCTGCTCGGCCCCGGGAAGATCCTGAGAGCCGCGATCGAGACGGGCGAGCTGCACTCGATGATCCTCTGGGGCCCGCCCGGCTCCGGCAAGACCACGCTCGCCTCGCTGATGGCCCAGGTGACCGGCGCGCGGTTCGTCGCCTTCTCCGCGGTGCTCTCGGGCGTCAAGGAGATCCGCGAGGTCGTCGCGGAGGCGCAGCGCGAGCGCGCCCGCCGTCGCGCCCGGACCATCCTCTTCGTGGACGAGATCCACCGCTTCAACCGCGCCCAGCAGGACGCGTTCCTCCCCCACGTCGAGAAGGGCACGATCATCCTCGTGGGCGCCACCACCGAGAACCCGTCGTTCGAGGTGAACTCGGCGCTGCTCTCGCGCTGCCGCGTGTACGTGCTGAACCCGCTCGCGGAGCCCGACATCCTCGCCATCATGCGGCGGGCGCTCGGCGACGCCGCGCGCGGGCTCGCCACCCTCGCCCCCGAAGCGGACGACGCGGCCCTCGCCCAGATCGGGCGGCTGGCGAACGGCGACGCGCGCGCCGCGCTCAACGTGCTCGAGCTGGCGGTGCTCCTGACGCCGGCGGCCGGGGGCCGGCGGCGCCTGACCGAGACGGTCATCCGCGAGGCGGCGCAGAAGAAGGTGCTCCTCTACGACAAGGCGGGCGAGGAGCACTACAACCTGATCTCGGCGCTGCACAAGTCACTGCGCGACTCGGACCCGGACGCCGCGCTCTACTGGCTCACGCGCATGCTGGAGGCGGGCGAGGACCGGCTCTACCTCGCGCGCCGGCTCGTGCGCTTCGCCTCCGAGGACGTGGGCAACGCCGACCCCGCGGCCCTTTCCCTTACGCTCGCGGCCAAGGAGGCGTATGATTTTCTCGGTGACCCCGAGGGAGAGCTTGCCCTGGCGCAGGCCACGCTCTACCTGGCGCTGGCGCCCAAATCGAACGCCGTCTACGTCGCCTTCGGCGAGGCGAAGGCCGATGTCAGCGAGCGGCCGGCGGAGCCGGTGCCGCTGCACATCCGCAACGCCCCCACGCGCCTCATGAAGGACCTCGGCTACGGCGCCGGCTACCAGTACGCGCACGACGCGCCGGACGCGCGCGTGGACCAGGACGATCTTCCCGCGTCCCTCCGCGGGCGCCAGTACTACCGCCCGACCGGCCGCGGCCTCGAAGCGGAGCTCGGGCGCCGCCTGGCCGAGTGGCGGCGCTGGCGCGCCGAGCGCCGGGAGGCGCCCTGAGTTGGCCGTGTGGCCCTTCCGCGCCATGAGCCGCAGTCACTGGGTCCTGCTCGCGCTCGTCGTGCTGTTCCTCTGCCTCTACCTCGGCCTGATCTCGTGGGGACGGGTCCAGGACTCGCTCGAGTCCGTCGCCGCGTATAAGAGCGGCTCGCCGGTCTTCCAGGCGAACGTGGACCGCGCCGATTCGATCTTCATCGTCTTCATGTTCCTCATGCTCACGCCGCTCGTGGTCGTGGCGCTGGGGACCACCATCGCGTTGGCCGGCGCCGTGCTGACGGGCTTCCTCGAGTCGCTCGTGCGGAGGCCCGCGACGCCGGAAGGGATGTCCGGGACGCCCGCGCTGCCCGACTGGATGTTCACGGTCATCGTCTATGTGGCGCTCGCCCTGGCCGCATTCTTCTCGCGCGGGCTCTGGCTCCCGGAGTTCCAGGGCTTCCTCTCCCTCATCGCCCGGGCGATCCTCGCGGCGTACCACTAGCCTGGTGCTGAAAACCCTGCAGGCTGCTCAAAAAGGTCCAGATGCAAGGCGGCGCCCGATGGCCGCACGCGAGGCGTACTCCCTGTACGTTGAGCGTGCGGCCGCGGGCGCCAACGCAGCAGATGGGCCTTTTTCAGCAGCCTGCTAGCCTTCGTATGCCGCGCGTGCGCGTGGGCGTGGTCTTCGGCGGCCGGTCCGGCGAGCACGAAGTCTCGCTCGCCTCGGCGGCCTCGGTCATCGCCGCGCTCGAGCAGCGCGGGCATACCGTCGTCCCCATCGGGATCGCGCGCGACGGCCGCTGGGTCGTCGGCGGTGATCCGCTGCGGGCCCTCGCGGCGGAGGCGCGCGTGGCCCTGCCGGCCGACGACGCCGCGGGCTCGGTCAAGAAGGCCCTGGCCGACCGGGCCGAAGCCGTCGAGAGCGGCGCCGCGCTGAGCCTCGCGCGCACCGACCCCCCCGGCGGACTCCCGGCCGAGCTCCGCCACCTCGACGTCATCGTGATCATGCTCCACGGCCCGTACGGCGAGGACGGCACGATCCAGGGACTCTTCGAGCTGGCCGACCTGCCGTACGTCGGCGCGGGCGTCCTCGCCTCGGCGGTCGGGATGGACAAGGCGACGATGAAGGCGGTGTTCCAGGCGCGGGGCCTGCCCGTCGTCGAGCATCTCGTCGTGACGCGGCGGGAATGGCGGGAGGCGCCCGACCGCGTCGCGCGGCGGGTCGCCGAGGCGGTCGGCTTCCCGTGCTTCGTCAAGCCCTCGAACCTCGGCTCCTCGGTCGGCATCGGCAAGGTGGCCGAGCCCGGCGCGCTCGCGGCGACCATGGACGACGCCGCGCGCCACGACCGGAAGATCCTCGTCGAGCGCGCCGTCCGCGGGCGGGAGATCGAGGTGAGCGTGCTCGGCAACGACGCGCCCGTCGCCTCGCTCCCCGGCGAGATCACCTACGCCGGCGAGTGGTACGACTACGCGACGAAGTACCTCGAAGGCCAGGCCAAGCTCACGGTGCCCGCGCCGATCCCGCCCGGCCTCACCCGCCGCGTCCAGGAGCTGGCGCTCGCCGCCTTCCGCGCGATCGACTGCGCGGGCATGGCGCGCGTGGACTTCTTCCTCGAAGGCGACCGCGTGCTCGTCAACGAGATCAACACGATCCCCGGCTTCACCGCCACGAGCGGCTACGCGCGCATGTGGGAGGCTTCGGGGCTCGCCTACCCGGACCTCCTCGAGCGCCTGATCGAGCTCGCCCTCGAGCGCCACCGCGAGAAACGGGAGTAAGTGGTTCACATCGTCATCGCCGGCGGGGGCACGGGCGGCCACACGAGCCCGGGGCTCGCGGTGGCCGACCTTCTCCGCGAGCGGGCGATCGCCTGCGCCTGGATCGGCTCCCGCGAGGGGGTCGAGGCCCGCCGCGCGCCGGAGCGCTCCATTCCGTACTTCGCCATCTCGACCGGCAAGCTCCGGCGCGCCTGGGCCTGGCAGAACGTCGCCGATCTCCTCGTGAACGTGCCCGCCGGCGTCCTCGCCGCGGCGCGGCTGCTCAGGCGGCTCCGGCCGCGCGTCGTCTTCGCGACCGGCGGCTTCGTCGCGCTCCCCGTCGTCGTGGCGGCGGCGGCGCTGCGCATTCCGATCGTCGTCCACGAGCAGGTCACGGTGCCGGGCCTCGCAAACCGGATCGCCGCGCGGCTGGCGCGCCGGATCGCGATCACGTTCGCCGAGAGCGCGCGCCACTTCCCGGCCGCGCGGACCGTCGTCACGGGCAACCCGCTCCGGCCCGAGCTGCGCGCGGGCTCGCGCGCGGAGGCGGCCGCCCGGTTCGGGCTCGACCCGGCGCTCCCGCTCGTGTACGTCACCGGCGGTGCCCAGGGGGCGCAGCGGATCAACCGCGCCGTCGGCGAGATCCTCGCCCCGCTCCTCGGGCAGGCGCAGGTCATCCACCAGTGCGGCGACAACCCCGCGACGGGCGACCGCCCGTGGCTCGAGGCGCGCCGCGCCGCGCTGCCGCCCGCGCTCGCCCCGCGCGCCACGATCGTGCCCTGGGTGGGCACCGAGCTCGCGGGCATCTACGCCGCGGCGGCGCTCGTCGTCGCGCGCGCGGGCGCAGGCACCGTGAACGAGTGCTGCCAGCTCGGCGTGCCCGCGCTCTACATCCCCCTGCCCGGCACGCGCGGCGACGAGCAGACCGCGAACGCGCGCCTCGTCGAGCGCGCGGGTGGGGCGGTCGTCCTCCCGCAGTCGGAGCTCACGCCCGAGCGCCTGCTCGCCGAGATCCAGCGACTCCTCGCCGACCCCCAACGGCTGAAACAGATGGGCGAGCATGCCATGAGGCTCGCCGTCCCCGACGCCGCCGAGCGCCTCGTCGCGCTCCTGACGGAGTCGTGGTGAGTCGAGACTGGCGCCCGCGGGGCCTGGCTGGGTCGCGGAACCGGGGATGGCCAGCGCGGGTGGCGGGGGAGCGCCCTCCGTCGGCCAGCAGCCGTCGGTAGGTTCTGGGTGCCGCGCAATCCCCCGGGGTGCGGAACGACGCCGAGTAACCCGCCGCGGTATTGGAGAGTGCCCGAGGCGATGCCGGACGGGGGGCGCTCCCCCGCCAGGACCCGCCGACCGCAGCGTCAGCGCGCGGGTCGGCGGCCCCGGAGATCGAACCGCAGCGGGCATCCCTCGCAGCGCGGCACGGTCCGACAGTGCGCCTTGCCGACGGCCACGAGGAGCGCGTGAAACTCGTTGAAGAGCGCGGGATCGGACGGCAGGTGCGCCTCGAAGAAGCCGCGGGCCTCCTCGTAGGTCGCGCGGCGGCCGAGCAGCCGGTGGCGCGCCAGCACGCGGCGGGCGTAGGCGTCGGCGACGAAGACGGGCCGGCCCGCGGCGTAGAGGAGGATGGCGTCAGCCGTCTCCGGTCCGAGCCCCGGCACCCCCAGGAGCTCGCGCCGGAGCCGGCCGAGCGGCAGCCGCCGCATCGCGCCCAATCGTCCGCCGAAGCGGTCGAGGAGCCACCGCGTCAGCGCTCGGAGCCGGCGTGCCTTGAGCCGGGGCGTGCCCGCCGCCCGGATGACGCCGGCGAGCGCCGCCGCCGGCGTCGCCGCCACGCGCTCGGCCCGGAGCAGACGGCGCGCGCGGAGCGCGGCGACGGCGCGCGCAGCGCTGGCCCAGGCGGTGTGCTGCGTGAGGACCGCGCCCGCGGCGATCTCGTAGGGCGTCCGGCCCGGCCACCACGCCTGCGGCCCGAACCGGCGCGCGAGCGCCAGGTAGAGGCGCAGGAGCCGCGCCTTGACGCGGTCGCGCGGCGGCCCGGGGAGCCGCCGCCGGCGCGCGAGCGGCGTTTGCGCTGAGCCGATGCTCGCCCTCATCGTCCTCCTCCAGACCCTGACGCTCGCCGTGAGCGGACCGCCCGGGTCAGCCGAGTATCTCCCGCTCCGGGTGGCCGAGGCGGAAGGCTACTTCGCGCGCGAGGGGCTCGCCGTCACGCTCCGCACCACGCGCGCCGAGCCCGGCGCCGCCGAGGCGCTGACTCAAGGCCAGGTGGAGCTGGCGGCAACGACGCTCGAAGCGATGCTCCGCTTCGGCCCCCACGTCGCGGGCCAGACGCCGCGCGTCGTCTTCGGCCTCACGGCGGCGCCGCCCGTCGCGCTGCTCGTCGCGGGGCCGCACACGGCCGCCGTGCGATCCGTGGACGACCTGCCCGGGCTCCGGGTGGGCGTGACCACGCCCGGCGCCCCGGAGCACGCCTGGTTCGGCTGGCTCCTCGCCCGCGCCGGGCTCAGCGTGGCGCAGATCCACGTGCTGAGCCTGGGCGGTCGCGGCCTCGTCGCCGCCCTGGACTCGGGAGAGATTCATGCCGCGCTCGTCCACGAGCCCGTCGCGGGCTACCTGATCGCGGACGGGCGGGCGAGGCTCCTCGCTGATTTCCGGACGCCCGCCGCCGTGGCGGCCGCCCTCGGCCGTCAGACCGTCAACGCCGCCGTCTTCGTCCGCGCCGACCGGCGGCCAAAAGAGAGCGACCTCGCCGCCCTCGCGCGCGCCCTCCTGGCCGCCGAGGAGCGGATCCGGGGGGCGACCGCCGAGGCGCTCGCCGCCAAGCTCCCGAAGCGCGTGGTCGGCGCCCACGAGGAGTTCGAGGCCCGGCTCGCGGCGACCCGCGGGAGTTACCTGGCCGACGGCCTCGTCACGGCGGACGAGGTCGAGCAGACGGTCGCGATCATCCGCGGCCACACGCCGCTGCCTGCGTCGCTCCGGATCCCGCGGCCCGAGGAGATGCTTCACCTCGAGCCGCTCCGGAAGGCGCTCAAGGCCCGGCCCCCGCGCTGACGGGCACGCCGAACTCGGCGAGGAGCCGGCGCGTCTCCTCGACGGGCAACCCCACCACGTTCGTGTAGGAGCCGGTCAGGCGCTCCACGAGCGCGCCCCCCAGGTCCTGGACAGCGTAGGCGCCCGCCTTGTCGAGCGGCGCGCCGGAGGCCACATAGGCGTCGATCGTTGCCTCCGAGTAGCGCGCCATGAGCACCCGGCTCGTCACGGCCAGGGCCTTCTCGCGGCCGCTCCGCGCGTCCGCGACGGCGAGGCCCGTGACGACCTCGTGCTCCCGGCCGCGGAGGCGCCGGAGCATGGCGCGCGCCTCCTCGGGCCCGGATGGCTTGCCGAGGGGCTCGCCATCCAGGACCACGACCGTGTCCGCCGCCAGGACGATGCCGTCGCGGTGACGGCCGGCGACCGCGCGGGCCTTTCGGAGCGCCAGGCGGCCGACGGCCTCGGGCACCGGGCCCCCCTCGAGCGTCTCCTCGACCTCGCTCGCCTCCACCTCGAACTTCGGACAGATGACGCTCAGCAGGTCGCGGCGTCGTGGGGACGCCGAGGCCAAGATCAGTCGCACGGCGTGTGGTTTGGCTACAGGCGGCGCAGAGTGAGAGCGGCGATGACGATCCCGATGACGCCGACCAGGTTGACCTTGAGGGCGAGGCCGAATGTCACGGAGAGAAAGCGCAAGTCGAGGGTCGCGGGCGGCGTGAGCCCGATCGTCGGGCCCCGGGTGATGAGGTCCTGGACGCGGCCGGCGGGCAGCAGGGCACCGAGGAGCTCGCCCAGGAGGGAGCCGACCACGAGCCCGGCGACGACCACCAGGAGAACCAGCGCGATGCCTCGCTGGGCCGGCATGGTGCCCCCGCCTCAGGCCATGATCAAAGGATTGGCGTCCGTGACGACCCGCGTCTGCGCGTCGATCGCCTTGCGGATGAACTTCGGCAGGCTGAAGGCGTGCTGGTGGGTCGCCCCGTCCCAGTAGTCGAGCTGGCCGCTCACGCGTTCTCCGATAAGCTTGTCGACGGCGTCGGCTGTAAGCCGCCGCTGGTCCACCTTCCTTCCGGCCAGGATGAACCCCCACGGCGTGCCGAAGCAGGAGACGAAGGTCTGGTAACCGGCCACCACCGGGAAGACCTCCCGGAGCGTCCGATGAATGGAGGTGTAGAAGGTGAGCTCGTTCAGCTTCGTCATCCCGGCCTGCAGCGTCATCGTCCCGCCGGGGGTGAGCCGGTCCCTCACGAGGGTGTAGAACTCCTTCGTGAAGAGCATGCAGGCCGGCCCCTCCTCCAGGGGCTCGACGAGGTCGACCGTGATGAAATCGAACCAGTCCGAGGTTTTCTCGAGATAGGCCCGGGCGTCCTCGCACCGAACCTCCGTCCGCGGGTCCTCGAACGCGCCCCGGTGCAGCTCGGGCAGGTGCGTCTTGCAGATCTCGACGACCTCGGCGGAGGGATATTTCAGGATTTCCCGGACCGTGGCGCCCTCGCCCCCACCGATGACTAGTGCGTTTTGCGGAGGCCCCTGGGTCGCCAGCATCCCCGGATGAACGAGGGCCTCGTGGTAGATGAACTCGTCAGCCTGGCTGGACTGGATCCTCCCGTCGAGCACCAGGATCTTCCCGTAGGAGACGGTCTCCATGATCTCGACGTGCTGGAACTTGGTCTGCGCCTCGACGACCGTCCGCTTGATGGCGTGCATGTGGCCTTCGGCGGGGGTCGTGGTCTCGAAAAACCACTTATATCCCTGCGGGTTGATCACCTGATGGCGACCACGGCACGGTTCACGACGGGCATCGACGAGTTGAGGAACATGCCGCGCTGCATCTCGACGATGGAGGTGCGCTCGGCGGCGAACTGCTCGACCAGGTAGCTGGCGGCCACCTCCGGCTGCAGCATATCGCCGCAGGAGAAGATGTCGACGGCCGCGTAGCGGTACTCGGGCCAGGTGTGGATGGAGAGATGGGACTCGGCGATCACGACGACGCCACTGATACCGAACGGGTTGAACTCGTGGAAGACGACGTCCACGATCGTGGCTTGGGCCCGCCTTGCCGCCTCGACCAGGGCCCCCTTCACGGCCTCGAGGTTGTTGATCACGTCAGGGTCGCAATCGAACAACTCGATCAGCAGGTGTCGTCCCAGGGCGTTCAATCCTATGGCCCTCCTTTCCCCGATCCGGTCATCTACCGCACCTCTCCTGCGACGCATCGCCCGCGTCGCCGTTGCGTGCCGAAAAAATTTTGCTCTACACCAAAAACTTGTTTCACTGTATGGCCCGGTTTTTTCGATTGCAAGAAAAAAACGCTCTTCCGGGCCCTCCGGCGGCCGGGAACGCGCCGCCGCCCCGTGAGACCCGTGTAGTCGGCGGCGAAGGGTCCCGCGCGGGCGGCGCGTTCCCGGCCGCCGGAGGACTTTTCCTCTTGCATCTCGGTGCGGCGCCGGTAGAGTGACGAAAGAATCGATGACGAAGACGGTGACGATGGCAGCGGCGACGGTCGGCCACGCCGAGGGCGGCACGCCCCTCAACGCCTTCGACAACGCGCTCCTCGCCGCCGGCATCGGCAACGTCAACCTCGTCAAGGTCTCGAGCATCATCCCGCCCGACGTCGCGATCGTGGACCTGCCGAAGATCAAGCCCGGCGCCCTCGTGCCGACGGCGTACGCGGCGATGACGAGCGAGGTGCCCGGCCAGACGCTCGCCGCCGCGGTCGGCTGGGCGCTCCCCGACGATCCGGCCAAGCCGGGCGTGATCATGGAGTTCCACGACATCGCCACCCGCGCGGAGGCCGAGCGGGCGGTCCGCGCGATGCTCGAGGAGGCGTTCCGGGTCCGCGGGGAGCCGATCCGGGAGCTGCGCGTCTTCCCCGTCGAGCACACGGTCGAGCGGGTCGGCTGCGTCCTCGCCGCGGTCGTCCTGCTCGCCGAGCAGGACCTGGCCTAGCGCCCGCCGGCCCCGAGGACCTCTCCGATGAAGAGCCAGTACAGCGCCCCGCGCCTCTACGAGATCGCGTTCGACATGAACCGCAAGGCCGAGGTGGAGTTCCTCGTCCACTGCTTCCGGCGGTACGCCAGGCGGCGGGTCAGCCGGGTGCTCGACATCGCCTGCGGCACCGGCCCCCACCTGATCCGGCTGGCCGACCGCGGCTTCCGGATGTCCGGGCTCGACCTCTCCCGCGAGAACATCGAGTTCCTCTGCCGCCGGCTCGCCGCCAAGGGCCAGGCGGGCGAGCTGGTCGTCGGCGACATGACCGACTTCCGCCTGCGCCACCCGGTAGACGCGGCGATCTGCATGCAGGACTCCCAGGGCCACCTCCTCACCAACGCGCAGCTCCTGGCCCACCTGCGCGCGGTCGCCCGGGCGGTGAAGAGGGGCGGGCTCTACATCTTCGACCGGTACATGGCCTCGTCGTGGACCAATCCGGCGCGGAGCTGGTCGTGGTCGCGGCGGCGCGGGGGGCTGATCGTCCGCGCCTCCTTTTCGGCGCTGAACGACGTCAACCCGGTGACGCAGGTCTTCCGCGAGCGGATGCTGCTCGAGGCGATCGAGAATGGCACGCGCCGGGTCTACCGGCAGTCCCACCTCTCGCGGATGGTCTTCCCCCAGGAGCTCCGGGCGATGATCGACCTCGCGGGGGGGTTCGAGTTCGTCGAGTGGTTCTTCGGCTTCAAGCCCCACCAGATCCTGGAGCGCTCCAAGCACCCGCTCATCATGGTCGTCGTCCTCCGCAAGAAGTAAGCGGGCCCCCATGACACTGGCGGGCGCAGTCGAAGTCGGCCGCCGTGTCTTCCTCCGGGCCCCCACCGCCCGCGACCGCGACGAGTTCCTGGCGCTCATGAGAGCGAGCCTGGTGCGTCACGCCTTCCGGAGGCTCCGGCTTCATCGTCTCGAGGCGAACATCCAACCGCGCAACCGTGCCTCGATCCGGCTCGTCAGGCGGTGCGGCTTCAGGCGCGAGGGGTTCTCCCCGCGCTACTTGAAGGTCTTCGGGCGGTGGCGGGACCACGAGCGCTGGGCGATCACGGCGGAGGACCTGCGGCGGTGAAGCGCGCTCAGGCGGTGCTGCGGCTCAAGCGGGGGCGTGAGCGGGCGCGGACTCATCCCTGGATCTTCAAGAGCGAAGTGGCCGACGTGAGCGACGTCGAGCCCGGCGCGGCCGTCACGGTCATCGACTCCGCCGGGACGTTCGTCGGGCGCGGCCACTTCAACCCGCGCCCGGCGCTCTGCTGCCGAATCCTCACCTGGACGGACGAGCCGCTCGACCCCGCCTTCTACGAGCGGCGGGTCGCGGAGGCCGTCGCCCTCCGCTCGCGGGGCGCCGGCGGCGCCCCCGCCCTCGCCCGCCTCGTCTGGAGCGAGGCCGACGGCCTGCCCGGGTTGATCGTCGACCGCTACGGCCCGGCGCTCGTCGTCCAGTGCCTGACGCTCGGGATGGCCCGCGCGCGGCCCCTGGTCGTTGCCGCGCTCACCCGGGTGCTGGGCCCCCTCCCGGTCTTCAAAAAGGACGAGGACGCCCTGGGCCGCCTCGAAGGGTTCGAGCCGGCTCACGGCTGGGCGGGCCCGGCCGGGCCCGCGACGGTCGAGGTCGAGGAGGACGGCGTCAGGTTCACCGTGACGCTCGGCGCAGGTCACAAGACCGGGCTCTACCTCGACCAGCGGGAGAACCGCCTACGCGTCGGAGCCCTCGCCCGCGGTCGCGAGGTCCTCGACGCCTTCGCCTACGCCGGAGGCTTCGCCTGCCACGCCCTCCGGGGCGGGGCGCAGCGGGCGGTGCTCATCGAGTCCTCCCCGGAAGCGCTCGCGGCAGCCCGGCAGAACCTCGAGCTGAACCGCATGGCCGAGCGCGCCGAGATCGTCGCCGCGAACGTCTTCGACGAGCTCCGGCGGCTCGAGCGCGCCGGCGCGCGCTTCGGCGTGATCGTCCTCGACCCGCCGCCCTTCGCGCGCAGCCGCACCCAGCTCGAGGCCGCCGTGCGGGGCTACAAGGAGATCAACCTGCGCGCGATGCGGCTCCTCGAGCGCGGCGGCTGGCTGCTGACCTTCTCCTGCTCCCACCACGTGTCCCAGGCGCGCTTCGAGGAGATCTGTCGCGACGCCGCCGCCGACGCGGGCACGCGGCTCCGGGTGAGCGCCCCGCTCAGCCAGGCGAGCGACCACCCCGTCGTCCTCACCATCCCCGAAACGCGCTACTTGAAGGGCCTGCTGCTCGAAGCGGTGTGATCGCGAGTCGGTTCCTGTGCTTGAGGATCCAGACGTGCTCGGGGCCGAGCCCGAGCCGGCGCGCCTCGGCCTCGAGCCGCTGGGGCGGCTCCTCGATCGGCTCCTCGCCGAGGTCGAACGTCCCCCAGTGGAGCAGGCATCGCCACGTTCGCGTGCAGGGGAAACCCCCCCGTTCGATACAATGCCGGCCATGCAGGAGACGCTCCGCGTCCGGACGCGCCGGAAGTCCGACGTCCTGGACCTCACGCCCGGCGTGGCCGGCGTGGTCGAGCGCGCGCGGGTCCCCGAAGGCGTGTGCACGGTGTTTGTCCGCCATGCCACCGCGGCGATCATCATCAACGAGAACGCCGACGCGGGCGTTCGCGCCGACATCGTGAGCGCGCTCGACAAGCTCTTTCCCGAAGGTGTCTGGGAGCACGACCGCGTGGACGAGAACGGCGCCGCCCACCTCAAGGCGGCGTTCCTCGGTCCGTCCGAGTCCATTCCTGTCCGCGAGGGCCGGCTCCTCCTGGGGACCTGGCAGGGCATCGCGCTCGTCGAGTGCGACGGCCCCCGCGACCGAGAGATCATTGTGGACGTCCGGAGCTGAGCGAGCGGAACGGGACGTCGAGCATCGTGGTGCCTCCCGCGGCCTCACCGCCCTCCCGCCTGGCTCCGCGGCGTGAGGCCGTCGAGGTCCAGCTCGGGCCGCCGGCCCGCGAGGAGGTCGGCGACGATGCGCCCGGTGCCGCAGGCCATGGTCCAGCCCATGTGGCCGTGGCCGACGTTGAAGAGCAGATTCTTGTGGCGGCCGTACCCGAGGACGGGCGGGCCGTCCGGCGTCATGGGGCGCAAGCACGCGCGGTACTCGCCGCGGTCCCAGTCGGCGGCGTCGGGGAAGATGTCGCGGGCGAAGCGCAGGATGTTGTTAAAGTCGCGCGGCGTCCAGGAGCGATCGTAGCCCGCGAACTCGGCCGTCGAGGTCAGGCGCAGGCGGTCCCCGAGGCGCGACCAGCCCACCAGCCACTGCTCGTCCACGCCCGGGATCGTGGGCGCCCGGCCGTCCGCCTTGATGGGGAACGTCGAGGAGTAGCCCTTCGCCGGGTAGACGTGGAGCCTGACGCCGATGGTCCGCGCCACGAGCGGCGCCCCGACGCCGAGGGCCAGCACGTAGACGTCGGCGGTGAGCGGGCCCCGCGTGGTGAGGACCGCGCGCACGCGGTCGCCTCCGCTCTCGAGCGCCGTCACCTGGGTGCCGAGCCGAACGGTCAGGCCGTGCCGCTCCCGGCCGACGCGCGCCAGCACCTCGGCGAAGAGTCGGGCGTCGCCGCTCGAGTCGCCGAGGTCGCGTATGGCGCCGGCGATCTTGTGCTTCACGGGCGCGAACACCGGCTCGAGCCGGGCGACCGCCTCGGCGTCGAGCACCTCCTGCTTCTGGCCGTGCTCGGCCAGGAGCGCCATCTTCTTGACGCCCGCCTCCAGCTCGGCGGGATCGCGGTAGACGTAGAGCGCGCCCCGGGTGACCGCCTGGTAGGCGATGCCCTCGCTGCGCACGACCTCGTTCAGCACGGCCTGGCTGTACTGGCAGAGGCGGAGCTTGATCAGCGTGTTGCGCCGGGCCCGCTCGGCCGTGCACTCGCGCAGGAAGCGGAGCCCCCAGGTGTAGAGCCGCGGGTCGGGCTTGAGCCGCAGTCGGATGGCGGTCTCCTGCCCCAGGAGCGAGCGCCAGAGCATGCGGGGCGCGCGCGGCGAGGCCCAGGCGAAGGAGTGGCCCGGCGCGATGATGCCGGCGTTGGCGGCCGTCGCGTCGAGGCCGAGCGCGTCTTGCGCCTCCACCACGGTGACCTCGTGGCCGTCGCGGGCCATGAAGTAGGCGGCGGTGACGCCGGCGATGCCGCCGCCGAGGACGAGGACCCTCACAGGAGAAACCCCTCGCGCAGCGGATCGTCCGGGTCGAAGAAGAACTGGCTGGTGCCGGTGATATAGGCCGTGCCGGTGACCTCGGGCAGGATGGCCGGGCGGCCGGCCACCTCGGTCTCGCCGGCGATGCGGCCGAGGAAGCTCAGGCCCAGCAGCCCCTCGCTCACCATCGTGTCGCCGACGCGCAGGCGGCCCTGCTGGTGGAAGAGCGCCAGGCGCGCGCACGTGCCCGAGCCGCACGGGGCGGCGTCCACCTGGCCGGGGCCCCAGACGAGCGCGTTGCGCGACACGCCGCGCGCGTCGGGCAGCTCGTGGAGGATCACGTTGTCCACGGTGGCGGCGCCCTGGCCGGGCACGCTCACCGGCAATTGCTCGGCGATCGCCTGCCGCACGGCCATCCCGCGCGCGGCGATCTCGCCGACCCGCTCGCGGTGGATCGCGAGGCCGACGGCGGGCGCCTCCACGAGGGCGAAGACGTTGCCGGCGCCCACCGCGATGTCCAGCGGGACCTCGCCCACCTCGGCCACCTTCACCACCTGGGCGGGCTGCGCCACGAAGGCCGGGGTCCACTTGAGCGTGACCTCGCGCACACGATCGCCCTCGAGCCGGGCCACGGTCTCGACCGGGCCGGCCTCGGTGTCGATGACCACCGGCGTCGCCTCCCCCCGGCGCGCCACGAGCCCCGTCTCCACCGCCAGCGTGGCGGCGCCGATGGTGGCCTCGCCGCACGAGACGTAGTAGCCGCCCGCGTACATGAAGAACAGCCCGAAATCGGCGCCGGGCGTGACGGGCTCGGTCATCACCGCGATCAGCATGCTCCGATGGCCACGCGGCTCGAGACAGAGCCCGGTGCGCACGTGGTCGAAGCGCTCGGCGAAGTGACGCCGCCGGGCGGCGATGCTGTCGCCGGGGAGCCGCCCGAGGCCGGCGGTCAGCAGACGCATGCCGATGCCAGCCGTGTGGAAGTCGATGGTGGTGAAGAACCGATCGGACCGCATCGGTGCGCCCCCTTTTCAGACCACGCCGCGCTCAGGTTCTCCTGCGTTACGGGGCCGGATCATAGCGCAAGTCCCCGGAGGAAGTGGCGCTTTCCCGTGTGCTCCTGCGTGTGCACCAGATTGGTGCAACAGACGGACCGCGAGCGTCGCCGAGGTGGGGTCCCGCCCCCCGTTACCATCGCCGCGTCTCGCCGTGCTTGAGGATCCAGACGCGCTCGGGGCCGAGCCCGAGCCGGCGCGCCTCGGCCTCGAGCCGCCGGGGCGGCTCCTCGATCGGCTCCTCGGCGAGGTCGAACGTTCCCCAGTGGATCGGGACGAAGCTGCGGCCGCGGACGTCGGCGAAGACCTGCAGCGCCTCCTCAGGCGTCGTGTGGCTCGACTGCATGATGACGGGCGGCACGTAGGCCCCGATGGGGATTGCGGCAAGGTCGAAGGGGCCGAGCCGCGCCCCGATCTCCTTGAGCCCGTCGTAGTGCGCGGTGTCGCCGGCGAAGTAGAGGCGCTTGGCGCGGCCGGCGGCGACCCAGCCGCCCCACAGCCGCCGGTTCCGGTCCCAGGGCGCGCGCCCCGAGAAGTGCTGGGCGGGCACGAAGGTCAGCGTGAGCCCCCGCAAGGCGCGGCTCTGCCACCAGTCCAGCTCCTCGACGTCCGTGATGCCGAGGCCGGCGAGCCACGCCTTGAGCCCGAGCGGAACGAGGAACCGGGGCCGGTGGGCGGCGGCGAGCCGCCGCACGGTCGCTTCGTCCAGGTGGTCGTAGTGGTCGTGCGAGATCAGGACCAGGTGGACCGGCGGCAGGTCCTCGAACTTGAGGCCGGGGGGCGTCACGCGCTTGGGGCCGGCGAATCCGACGGGGCTCGCGCGCTCCGACCAGTGCGGGTCGGTCAGGATGTTCACCCCGTCGAGCTGGACGAGGAGCGTCGAGTGGCCGACCCAGGTCACGGTGGCGGCGCCCGGGTTGCCCCGGATCGCGTCGAGGTCGCTCGCGACGAGGGGCAGGTTCGCGGTCCGCGGAGTGAACGTCGTGGCCCAGATGCGCGAGATGAAAAACCGGAGCCGCACCCAGGCGCTTGCCGGCGCGTACGACGGGTTCAGGTTGGCGAAGCCGCGCTCGCGATGATGGGACGGCGCCCCCGCAACCGGCGCTCCGACCCCGGCGCAGGAACTCAAGACCAGGGCAAGAAGCGCGAATGCGGTGCCACGCCGCATCTGTCTCAGGCCACCCTCGGTCGACGCCGGCCTCGCGGCCCCCGCTCCAATAGACGCCGGCCTCGCGGCCCCCGCTCCAACGGTCAGCTGCCCGCGTCTCCCGCCGGCATCTCGAGGATGAAGGTGGCGCCGCCCTCTGCGCGGTTCTCCGCCCGGAGGCGCCCCCCGAGCTGTGTGACGATGCCATAGGAGACGGAGAGCCCGAGGCCGCTCCCCTCGCCCGGCGGCTTGGTCGTGAAGAAGGGATCGAAGATCCTCGGCATGATCTCATCGGGGATGCCGGGCCCGGTGTCGCGGACCTCGAGGCACACGTTCTGGCCGTTGGGCCAGACCCGGACGGTCAGCACCCGCTCACGCATCTGCTTCGCCATCGCCTGGTGGGCGTTCTGGACGAGGTTCAGGAGCACCTGCTGGAGCTGGTTGTCGTCCCCGAGGACGTACGGGGCCGGCGCGAACTCGGTCACGACGCGGATGGTGTCCTGCAGGAGCTGGTAGCCCTTCAGCTCGAGCACCCGCCGCGCCTGGTCCGCGAGCGAGCAGGGCCGCCGCTCGGGCGTGTACTGGCGCGCGAACAGGAGCAGGTTCTGGACGATCCGCGCGGCGCGCGAGGCCTCTTCGGCGACGATCCTGAGGCGGTCGCCGACGAGCGGCGTCACCTCGGAGTCCGACAGCAGGAGGTGCGCCTGGCCGAGGATGGTCGTGAGCGGGTTGTTGATCTCGTGGGCGACCCCGGAGGCGAGCTCGCCCACCGCCGAGAGCTTCTCCGCGTGGATCAGCTGGGCCTGGGCCCGCCTCAGCTCGTCGAGCTGCCGCACCGTCTCCGAATAGAGCCGCGCGTTGTCGAGCGCCAGCCCGATCTGGTGGGCCGTCGCCTCGAGAAGCTCGACCTCGCGCGCGCCGAAGCGCTCGGGCGTCTGCCGGCCGAGCGAGAGCGTGCCGAGCACCCGACCGCGGGAGTGGATCGGCACGGAGATGAAGCCGCGGATCTGGTCGAGCCGGACCACCGCCTTCGCCGGCGCGAAGACGTGCGGGTGTCGCACCACGTTTCGCGACTGCAGGGCCCTGCCGGTGGCCGCGACACGCCCGATCAGCCCCTCGCCGAGCGGCAGACACTCGTTCACCTCGCGCAGACGCGCCGACATGCCGCGCTCGCCGCGGAGCTGGAGCGTCTTGCCGTCGGGCGCCAGGAGGTGGAGGCTCGCGATCTCGTGGCCCGTCACGTGGGTGAGCGCCTCGAGGGCGGTGCGCAGGACGTCGTCCACGTCGAGGGTCCGGCTGACCGTCTCGGCCACGGTGTGCAGGATCTTGAGGTGCGACTCGGCGTCCGACCGGCCGCGGGGCCGGGGCCGCGCGCTACCGCCCGACGGAGAGCGCGCGGCGCGCCGCTTCAAGCGCGGCCTCGACCTGGTCCCGGGCGGGGCCCGGGAGATCGCTCAGGTCGGCGGCGATGGTGAGCAGCAGCTCCAGCTCGCCCAGATGGTGGGTCGCGGCCGCGAGCCGGCCGGCGGCCCCCTCGCGCGCGGCCGCGAGCGCCGCGCTCTCCATCCGCTCGCCGGTGGACGCGCGCCGCATCGGGTCCATGGCGCGCGCGGCGCGGAACACGGCGAGGGCGAGACGCCTCCAGGGGTCGTCCTCCGCCTTCACGTCCCACACCTCGCCCGTCGCCGCCGGGCCGCCCGCCTGCACGAGCGCCGCCGCGACGGCGCGGTCGAGGTAGGAGAAGTCGAACGGCTTCGCGACGTAGTCGAACGCACCGAGCTTCAGGGTCTCGCGCGCGAGGGCGACGTCCTCGTTGGCGGTCACCATGATCACCGTGATGTCGCCCTGGACCTCGCGGATGCGGCGCAGGACCTCCACCCCGTCGAGGCCGGGCATGCGGACGTCCAGGAGCACCAAGTCGGGCCGCGCCCGTTTGACGGCCGCGAGCGCCTCGTTGCCGCTCGACGCCGCGTCGACCGCGTAGCCCCGGGTGGTGAAGTACTCGGTGAGCACCTCGCGCACGGGGGCCTCGTCGTCGACGACCAGGATGCGACCCAGCGGGTTCATGAATTCTTATTCTAGCAGAGGCGCTCGCGGAGCAGGTCGTCGAGAGCGGCTCGGGGAGGACAGCGACGAACTGCGCCTGCCGGATGTCGGGGTGCGGGCTACGCGCCGGCGCGGGCGACGAGCTGGTAGACGAGCTCGAGCGCCCCGTCGAGCTTCTCGGGGTCGGGGCCGCCGCCCTGGGCGAGGTCGGGCCGACCGCCGCCGCGGCCGCCCACCGTCTTGGCGACCTCCTGGATGAGCCGGCCGGCCTGGAAGCGCGTGGTCAGGTCCTTCGTGACCGCCGCGATCAGGCTCACCTTGCCGTCCACGACGCTCCCGATGCAGACGACGCCCGAGCCGAGCCGGTCGCGCAGCGTGTCGGCGACCGACCGGAGCCCCTCGGCGTCGAGCCCATCCATGCGCGCCGCGATCACGGCGACGCCGTTCACCTGCCGGGCGGAGGCCACGAGGTCCTCGGCGCGGGCGCGCGCCAGCTTCGCCTCGACCTCGGCGAGCTGCTTCTCCAGGAGCTTCTGCTCCTCGAGGAGCTTGTGGAGCCGCTTGGGGACCTCGAGCGGCGCGATCTTGAGCAGCTCCGCTGCTTCCTTGAGCGCCGCTTCCTTCCGGGCGACGGCCTCGAGCGCCGCGGGCCCGGCGACGGCCTCGATGCGCCGGACGCCCGAGGCGACGGCGCCCTCCGTGGCGACCTTCAGGAGGCCGATCTCGCCGGTCCGGTCGAGGTGGGTGCCGCCGCAGAGCTCCACCGAGAAGTCGCCGATCTTGATGACGCGCACGCGGTCGCCGTACTTCTCGCCGAACAGCGCCATCGCGCCCATGCGGAGCGCCTCGTCGAGGTCCATCTCCATGCGGCTCACGGGGACGTTCGCCTGGACCTGCTCGTTCACCAGCTCCTCGATCTGCGCGACCTCGCGGTCCTTCACCTGCGCCCCGTGCGAGAAGTCGAAGCGCAGGTGGTCGGGCGCGACGAGCGAGCCCGCCTGGGTCACGTGCGTGCCGAGGACACGGCGCAGCGCCGCGTGGAGCAGATGCGTGCCGGTGTGGTGCTGGCGCAGCCCCTGCCGCCGCGGCGACTCGATGCTGACCGCGACGTCCTCGTTCTCGTGGAAGCCGCCCTGCACGACGCGGACACGGTGGACGATCAGCTTCGGGCCGCGGTAGTAGGTGTCCAGGATCTGCCCGCGGCCGCTCCGGCCCGCCAGCGTGCCCGTGTCGCCCATCTGGCCGCCGGACTCGGCGTACGCGGGCGTGCGGTCGAGGAGCATCTCGACCTCCGCGCCGTGCCCCGCTTCGCGCACGCGCCGCATCCGTCCCTCGGCGGCGTCCACGATCGCCAGGATGCGCGCGGGCGCCGTGAGCGTCTCGTAGCCGACGAACTCACCGGCGGGGAGGTCCGCGGCGAGCCGCGCGTAGACGGCCTGGGCCTCGGCGTCGTCCACGGCGCCGAACGCGGCGCCCGCCCGCGCCCGCGCGCGCTGCAGCTCCATCTCGGCCTCGTACGAGCCCTGGGTCTCGTCCGTGACGAGCCAGCCCTTGTCCTTGAAGATCTCCTCGGCCAGGTCCCTCGGGAACCCGTACGTGTCGTACAGCTTGAAGAGGAAGCTCCCGCTGAGCACGAGGGGGCTCGTCACGCCCGGCGCCGCCCGGCGCCGCTGCATCGCGTCGTACTCCTCGATCAACAGCATGCCGGTGTCGAGCGTCTCGGCGAAGCGCTCCTCCTCGGTGCGGACGGCGTCCTGGACGCGCTGCCGCTCGGTCGCGAGCTCCGGGTAGGCCTCGCGCATCAGCGTGACGACCCAGTCGACGGTCTTCCAGAGAAACGGGTCCGTCAGCCCGAGCAGGCGCCCGTGGCGCATCGCCCGCCGCATGATGCGGCGGAGCACGTAGCCGCGCCACTCGTTCGACGGCGTCACGCCGTCCGTGATGAGGAACGCGGTCGCGCGCGCGTGGTCGGCGATGACCCGCATCGAGACGTC
>JACPCG010000179.1 GCA_016179925.1 Candidatus Rokuibacteriota bacterium
GTGCCCGCCGTCAACGAGGGCGTGGACGCGCTCGTGCAGGGGCGTGCCGACGTCACCGAGCACGCGATCGGCGCAGCGAAGGTGCGGGAAGCCGACGCCGCGGTCGGCGTCCGCCACGTGTCCATCGACTGCTCGCCGGAGGGCGAGAAACGGCTGCGGGCGGCCGTGCCCGGCTACTACCCGCGCTGGTTCAAGGCGGGCTCGGCTCCGGCGATCGTCGAGGACACCTGCGTGACCGCCTACGACCTCTACATCAACGTCGGCGACAAGGTGCCCGACCCGATCATCGAGGCGACGCTCAAGTCCATCTGGGACAACGTGGAGAAGCTCGCGCCAATCCACCCCATCTTCAAGGAGTGGACGCGCGATCGGGCCGCGACGAAGGAGATGACGATCCCCTACCACCCGGTGGCCGTCCGCTTCTACAAGGAGCGCGGCGTCTGGACACCCGAGCTGGATCAGATCCAGCAGAAGCTCCAGGCACTGCAGCCCTGAGCGCGGGGCCTCCCGCGTGACCGACGTCATCGTCAAGTACCGCGCGCTCGGCGGCCCGGCGCGGGTCGTCGAGCGCGTGCTGCTCCTGCTGCTCACGCTGGTGGGCGCCGCGTGGGCAAGCGGCGTCCAGCACCACCTGCCGTGGGCGTTCTTCAACGAGCAGTACCTCGGGCTGTTCCTCGCCCTCGGCCTCTCGCCGATCTTCCTCTGTACGCGCGCCTCGAGCCGCGTGCCTCACGACCGGGTGCCCTGGTACGACTGGGCGCTCGCCGCCGGCGGGCTCCTGGTCGGACTCTACGTCGCGGTCCTCTACCCCAGGATCGCCTACCAGCTCGGCGTCCTCACGTGGGAGCGGGTCGCCCTCGGCGTCCTTGCGGTCGGGCTCGTCCTCGAGGCCGTGCGCCGCGTCGCGGGCTGGGCCCTCATGTGGATCGCGGCCGTCTGCATCCTCTATGTGAAGTTCGCCTGGCTCTTCCCCGGGCTTCTCTACGCGAAGGGCTCCTCGTGGGAGCGCATCGCCGTCTACCTCTACCTCGACAGCGGCGGCATCTTCGGCCTGCCGCTCGCGGTCACGGCGAGCATCGTGGTCGCCTACATCTTCTTCGGCCAGGCGCTCTACACGGTCGGCGGGGACAAGTTCCTGACCGACGTCGCGGTGGTCGCGATGGGCCGCTATCGGGGCGGGCCGGCCAAGATGGCGGTCGTGTCCTCGACCCTCTACGGGACGGTCTCCGGCAGCGCCGTCGCCAACGTCGTGGTGGACGGCGCGATCACGATCCCGATGATGAAGCGGGCGGGCTATCCGCCGCACCTGGCGGCGGCCATCGAGGCGGTGGCGTCGAACGGCGGCCAGATCATGCCGCCCGTCATGGGTGCGGCCGCGTTCCTGATCGCCGAGTACCTCGACATCCCGTACGGGCAGGTGGCGCTCGCGGCGCTGGTGCCCGCCCTGCTCTATTACCTCTCGCTGCTCGTCCAGGTGGACCTCGAGGCCGCCAGGCTCGGGCTCGCTGGCCTGCCGCGGGAGCAGATTCCACCGCTCCGTTCCGTCCTGCGCCGGGGCTGGGTGTTCGTGGTCCCCCTCGCCGTGCTCGTCTACGCGCTGATGGCCGCGGGCTGGGAGGCCGGCCGAGCGGGCATGCTCGCCGTGGGCGTGACGCTCGTGGTCGGAGCCCTCCAGAAGGCGACGCGGCCGACCTGGGACCGGCTCGTGGACATGCTCGAGGCGACCGGGCGGACCATGCTCGACCTCGTCGCCATCACCACGCTCGCCGGGCTGGTGATCGGGTCGCTCCAGCTCTCGGGGTTCACCTCCAAGCTCCCCATGGTGCTCACGAGCCTAGCCGGTGGCAACGTGTACGTGCTCCTCGTCCTCACCGCGATCGTGAGCATCCTCCTGGGCCTCTCGCTGCCCACGACCGTGGTGTACGTGACGCTCGCGGTGCTGGTGGGCCCCGCCCTCGCCCAGCTCGGCGTCCTGCCGATCGCCGCCCATCTCTTCCTCTTCTACTTCGGCATGCTCTCGCTGATCACACCGCCCGACTGTCTCGCGACCTACGCGGCCGCCGCGATCGCCAAGTCCGACTTCTGGAAGACGGGCTGGACGGGCATGCGTCTCGGAATCGTCGCCTACATCGTCCCCTTCGTGTTCGTGCTCCACCCCGCGCTCATCCTCTGGGGGACGCTGGAGGCGATCGTCACCGCGCTCGTGACCGCGGCGATCGGTGTGATCCTGTTGGCGATCGGCTGCGCCGGCTACCTGTTCCGCCCGCTCGGGTGGTTCAAGCGCGCGTGGGCCGTCGCGGCCGGCCTGCCCCTCCTCGTCCTCCCCACGCATGGCGCCTGGGCGGCCGGCGAGATCGCCGGCCTCGCGCTCGGCCTCGCTCTCGTCCTGGTCGAGCGCGCGGGCGCGGCGCGTGCGCTGCCGGCCGTCAGCGCGGCGCGATCCGCGCCATGAAGCTCGACGTCTTCCCCCACATCCTGCCGAAGCGGTTCTTCGACCGGATGCTCGCAGTCGCGCCGCCGACGCTCTACCTCCAGAAGCGCATGCGGGCCATCCCCGTGCTCGTCGATCTCGAGCAGCGCCTGCGCATCATGGACCGCTACGAGGGCTACGCCCAGGTGTTGACGCTCGCCTCGCCGCCGATCGAAGCGCTCGGCGGCGGCGACGTCACGCCGGACCTGGCCCGCCTGGCCAACGACGGGATGGCGGAAATCGTCGCGAGGTATCCGGATCGCTTCCCAGGCTTCGCCGCCTCGCTTCCGATGAACAATCCCGCGGCGGCGCTGGCGGAGATCGACCGCGCGATCACGGGGCTCGGCGCCACCGGGGTTCAGATGTTCTCGAACGTCAACGGCCGCGCGCTCGACGGGCCGGAGTTCCAGCCGCTCTTCGCTCGGATGGCGTCGCTCCGGCTCCCGATCTGGCTCCATCCCGCGCGGCCGGCGTCCGTCGCTGATTACGCCGGCGAGACGCGCTCGCGCTACGACATCTGGTGGGCGTTCGGCTGGCCGTACGAGACGACCGCGGCGATGACACGGCTCGTCTTCTCCGGCCTCTTCGACCGGCATCCCGACCTCGCGATCATCACCCACCACATGGGCGCGATGCTCCCTTATTTCGAGGGGCGCGCGGCGGGCGGGCTCGACCAGCTCGGCAGCCGCACCGAGGATCCGGACGACCTTCTTCGGCGCCGACCGCGTGCTGTTCGGCACCGACATGCCCTTCGATCCCGAGAAGGGGCCGGGGTTCATCCGTGAGACCATTGCCGCCATGGAGCGGATGCGGGCCAGCGCGGAGGAGAAAGCCAAGATCTACGAAGGGAACGCCCGACGTATGCTGAGACTCAGGTGGAAGTGAAAGGGGAGACGAGATGAGCAAGCGCGCGAGCGTCGAGTCCACCGGCGAGGCGTACCTGGAGCTCCTGGCGGCCCGGGGGGTGGAGTACTTCTTCGGAAACGCGGGGACGGACTTCGCCCCGATCATCGAGGCGTACGCCCGGCGCGGCGCCCACGGCCAGCTCCTCCCGCGCCCGATCACGGTGCCCCACGAGGTGCCGGCCGTCGCCATGGCCCACGGCTACGCGATGGTGACCGGACGCCCCCAGGTCGTGATGGTCCACGTGATCGTGGGCGCCGCCAACGCGCTCGGCGGCATCATCAACGCCGCGCGCTCGAACGTCCCGATGCTCTTCAGCGCGGGGCGCAATCCGATCACCGAGGCCGGCTTCCGCGGGAGCCGCACGCGCCAGATCCACTGGGCGCAGGAGTCCTTCGACCAGGGGGCCATGTTCCGCGAGTTCGTCAAGTGGGACTACGAGCTGAGGAACTTCGCCCAGCTCGAGACCGTGGTGGACCGCGCGCTGGCGATCACCCAGGCGGAGCCCCGGGGACCGGTGTACCTGATCCTGCCGAGAGAAGTGCTGGCGGAAAAGCAGGAGAGTTTCGAGTACGCGGACCCTCCCCGCGCGCCCCGGCCGAGCGACGCCGTCGCCGCCTCCGACGCGATCGGCGAGGCCGCGCGCATCCTCGCCGGCGCGAGGCACCCGATCGTCAACGTCAAGGCCCTCGGCCGTGACCCGCAGGCGGTCCAGGCCCTGGTGAGGCTCGCGGAGACGGCGGCGCTGCCCGTCGTGGACCACTTCCACACGTACATGAACTTCCCCCAGGACCACGAGCTGCATGCCGGCTTCGACGCGACGCCCCACCTGGACGAGGCCGACGCGATCGTCGTCATCGAGTCCGACGCGCCATGGTTCCCCCACCAGAAGAGCCCGCGCCCGGACGCGAAGCTCATCCAGATCGGCGTGGACCCACTCTTCTCGCGCTACCCCATCCGCGGCTTCGGCGCCGACGTCGCCCTGGCCGGCACCCCGCGACTCACCCTCGACGCCCTCGCGGAGGCGGTGCGGCCGTTGATCGACTCGCGGGTGGCGGCCGAGCGTAGAGCCCGCTGGGCCGCGGAGCACGCGAAGCTCCGCGAGCGGTGGGCGGCGGGCGTGCGGAAGGTCCAGGGCGACCGCCCGATCGACATGGTCTGGCTCTCGCGGTGCGTGGGCGATCTCGTCGACGAGCGGACCATCGTCATCAACGAGTACGACCTCGACGCGACGCAGGCGTGCTTCAGGACGCCCGGGAGCTACTTCAACGCGCCGCCGGCGGGCGGCCTCGGCTGGGGCCTCGGCGCCGCGCTCGGCGCCAAGCTCGCCGCGCCCGACAAGACCGTGATCTGCTGCGTGGGCGACGGCGCCTACATCTTCGGCGCGCCGACGGCGGCACACTTCGTCTCGCGCGCCTACGACGTCCCCGTCCTCTTCGTCGTCTTCAACAACCGCGCCTGGAACGCCGTGAAGCGCGCGGTGCGCGGCTACGCCCCCGACGGCTGGGTGGCGAAGACGGGTTCGATGCCGCTCTCCGATCTCGAGCCTGCGCCCGACTACGAGCTGGTCTGCCGGGCCTCGGGCGGCCACGCCGAGCGGGTCGAGGACCCGGCGGAGTTGCCGGCGGCGCTCGCCCGCGGCCTCCGCGTCGTGCGCGAGGAGAAGCGGCAGGCGCTGCTCAACGTGATCTGCAAGAAGCCCTGACCCTCAGGGGAAGGAGACGGCGATGACTGTGCTCGACGCGGACGGCCATGTGACCGAGTCCTACGAGCAGCTCGCGAAGTACCTCGACGAGCCCTATCGGCGGCGCCCGCTCACCTTCCCCTGGTACGCCGCGGACGGCTGGGACCGGCGGCTCGTCGACAAGTTCCACGACTGGGCCGGGAACGCCAAGCAGTGGCTCGAAGCCCTCGACCGGGGTGGCATGGAGCAGGTGGTGCTCTTCCCGACGCTCGGGCTCTTCATGAGCTTTCTGAAGGACCGCGAGTGGGCGGTGAGGCTCTGCCGCGCCTACAACACCCTGCTCTACGAAGAGTTCATCCGCGTGAGCCCGCGGCTCAAGGCGGTGGCGCTCCTGCCGGTCCAGGATCCCGAGGCCGCGGCGAAGGAGCTGCGGCGCGCCGTTCGCGAGCTCGGCCACGTGGGCGGGATGCTGGCGGCGGACGGGAGCCATGTGCTCGGCGACGAGCGCTTC
>JACPCG010000171.1 GCA_016179925.1 Candidatus Rokuibacteriota bacterium
AGAGCCAGAACATGACCTCCGGCGAGGCGAAGCCGCGGAATGGCGCGAAGAGCGCGCCGGCGAGGCCGGCGAACACGGCCGCGATGACGAAGACGACGACTTTGAACGGCCGCGGGTCCCGCCCCAGGCTGGTGAAGCGCCGCTCGTTCTCGCGGATCGCCTGGAGGGCGCGGCCGAACGGCGAGCGCACGAGCGCGCGACACGCCACCAGCGACACCACGACGCACGCCGCCACCAGGAAGTAGAAGGCCCGCGGCGAGGCCAGGCTCGGCCCGCCCCAGAAGAGCGCCGTCTTCGGCACGCCGGCGATCCCGTCCGAGCCGCCCGTCAGGTCCCGCCACTTGTAGGCCACGGTGTAGAGGAGCTGCGCGAAGGCGAGCGTCAGCATCGCGAAGTAGATTCCGGTGGCGCGCGTGGAGAACCAGCCGACGGGCAGCGCGACCACGCCTGCCAGCAGCGCGCCCGCGAGGAGCGCGACCGGCACCGGCTGGTCGAAGTGGATCAGGACGAGGGCGCTGCCGTAGGCGCCCAGCCCGAAGTAGGCGGCGTGGCCGAACGAGACCATGCCCGTGTAGCCCATGATGAGGTCGAGGGACATCGCGAACAGCCCGAAGACGAGGAGGTCGGTGAGGATGGAGAGCTGGTACCGGGCGAGCGCCCACGGCAGGACCGCGAGCGCGACCAGCGCTGCGAGCGCGAGCACGCGCGTACGGGGCTTCATTGTAGCGGGGTCCGCGAGGCCGGCGTGAACCGCGGGTGGCCTGCTGTAGGCACGCGGGGCTTCATTGTAGCGGGGTCCGCGAGGCCGGCGTGTACCGCAGGTGGCCCGAGAGAGACGCGCGGGGCTTCACTCTTCCTCGCCGAAGAGGCCCCAGGGCCGGAAGATCAGGATCACGCCCATCACGGCATACATGATCACCATCGCCGTCTCGGGGAGATAGAAGGCGCCCCACGTCTGGGCGGCGCCGACGATCAGGCTGCCCGCCATCGAGCCGCCGATGCTGCCGAGTCCGCCGATCACCACCACGACGAAGGCGTCGACGATCACGCCGATCCCCATCCCGAGGTACGCCGTGGTCATGGGCCCGGCCGCCACGCCCCCGAGCCCGGCCAGCGCGCAGGCGGCGCCGAAGACGAGCGTGCGGACGCGCGCGACGTCGGCGCCGAGGCAGTCCGCCATCTCGCTGTTCTGCGCGACGGCGCGAATGACCAGCCCGGTTCGGGTGCGCTGCAGGAACAGCCACACCCCGAGCCCGACCACGATGCCGAGGACCACGAGGAACAGCCGGTAGCGCGGATAGAAGGTGCCGGCGATCTCGACGGCCCCCTGCAGGAGCGGTGGCGGGTCGATGCCCTTGGCGGTCGGGCCGTAGAGCACGCGCACGCTCTCCTCGAGAATGAGCGCCAGCCCGAAGGTGAGCAGGAGCTGGTAGATCGGGGGCCGGCGGTAGATGAATCGGAGCGTCGAGGCCTCCAGCAGCGCGCCGACGGCGCCGACGAGAGGCGGCACGACGAGGAGCGACGGCCAGAACCAGCCGGACACGACGACCGCCGTGAAGCCGAGGTACGCGCCGAGCATGTAGAAAACGCCGTGGGCGAAGTTCACGACGCGGAGGATCCCGAACACGAGCGAGAGCCCGGCGGAGACGAGAAACAGGAGCCCCGCGAGCGCCAGCGCGTTGAGCGCCTGCTCGACGAGGATGGCCACGACGCGGGGCTCCGTGACCTCCCGCTACGCGAACTCCTCCGTCCGGCACTTCGGCGTCACCCGGTCGCCGGGATAGGTCGCGAGGATCTTCGGGATCAGGTGCGGGTAGTTCGGGTCCTTCACGGCCTCGACGACGAACCCGGGCTGCACCGCCTGGTGGTCGCACTTGCGCATGAAGAACGGGCCCTCGAGCCCCTCGTAACTCGAGTCCTCCCACGCCGCGATCACCTTCTCGACGTCGTCGCTGCCGGCCTTCTGGATGACCTGGGCGAGCCACTCGAGGCCCTCGTACGTCTCGCCGTCGAACATGTCCGGGTAGACCCCGTGCATGGCGTGGAAGCGCTTGACGAAGTCGCGGTTCTTCGGCGTGTCCACCGTGAACGGGTAACGCGTGCTGCCGATCGTCCCCGCCATGGCCTCGCCCACCGCCTTCATGTTCTCCAGCTCGAGGATCTCGGTGATCAGCTTCACCTCGCGGGTGAGACCGAACTGGAAGGCCTGCTTGAAGAAGATGGTGGCGTCCTGGCCGGGCAGGGCCATGTAGCAGGCCTCGGCGCGCGACTGCTTGATCTTGCCGATGTAGCTCGCGAAGTCCTTGGTACCGACGGGCGGGTAGTCCTTGCCGACGATCTCTTTCTTCACCGCTGTAATCTGTTTCTCGAAGGACGCCACGCTGTCCCGGCCCCACGCGTAGTCGCTGCCGAGCCCGAAGAACCGCTTCATGGGCGCCTCGGCCAGGTAGAGACTCACCGCGCGGGCGCCCATGGGGCCGCTCGTGTTCACCCGGAAGAAGTAGCGGTTCCAGGCTTTGGCGGTGAGCGAGCCCGCCCCGTTGATGGTCGACATGAGGATCACTTTCCACTCGGGACACTTGGCGGAGACGGCCAGCGCCTCGGAGGAGAGGACCGTCCCGGTGAGGAACTTCACGCCGTCCTTCTCGACCAGCTTCTGCGCCTTGCGCACCGCGGTGGCGGGGTCGGAGGCGGTGTCCTCGTAGATGAACTCCACGGGCCGGCCGAGGATGCCGCCCTTGGCGTTGATCTCCTTGCCGAACAGCTCGCACGCCCGCTTGGCCTGGATGCCGTACTGGGCGTTGCCGCCCGAGAGCACCGTGGGCAGGCCGATCTTGATGGGGTTCTGCGCCCAGGCCCGCCGCGGATCAACGCCCCTCAGGCTGGCGCCGATGCCGCCGGCCACTGCCGTCTTCAGGAAGTCGCGCCTTCTCATGTTCGATCCTCCACGCTCGTGTCGCACGTTCTCAGCGAGGTATCTCCACTCCTTCAGAAGATCAGTCCGTCAGAAGATCGTCCGGGTCATGCCGCCGTCGATGGCGATCGTCGTGCCCGTGATGTAGGTGGACAGCTCGGAGGCGAGGAAGACCACCAGGTTCGCGACCTCCTCCGCCGTGCCGGGTCGCCGGAGCGGGACGGACTTCAAGATGTCGCGCTCCGCCTCCTCCGGCGTGATGCCCTTGGCCGCCCCCCACTTGACGAGGATGCCGTCCCAGCGCTCGGTGCGGATCCCTCCGGGGTTCACGCCGGTGACGAGGATGCCGTGCGGGGCGCCCTCGTCGGCGAGCGCCTTGGTGAAGTTCAGGAGGGCCGCGTTGGCGGCGCCGCCGATCATGTAGTTCTCGAGCGGCTGCACGCCGGCGATCCCGATGACGTTCACGATGCGCCCGCCGCCGCGCGCCACGAGATGGGGGAACACCTCGCGCGCGACCCGGATGTAGCCGAAGAGCTTGAGGTGCCAGCCGTCGAGCCACGCCTGGTCGGGCAGGCGGAGGAAGGGGCCGCCCTGCGCGGCTCCGGCGTTGTTGACCAGGATGTCGATGCCGCCGAACCGCTCGAGGGTGGCGCGCACCCAGCCCTGGATGTCCTCGGCCCGGCTGAGGTCGGCGGGGCAGGCGAGGCACGCGACGCCGTGCTTGTCCTCGAGCGCGCGCGCCACGTCCCGGAGCGGCGCCGCGCCGCGCGCGCAGAGCGAGAGGCTCGCGCCCTCGGCCGCGAGCCGCTCGGCGACGGCCCGGCCGATCCCCTTGCTCGCGCCCGACACCATCGCCACCTTGCCGCGGATTCCCGTCTCCACCCGACCCGCCTCCTCGAAGCGGCCCGATTATAGCCGGTCGCGGTCCGTGTTGCGCCGGTGTGCGCACGAGGTTCGAACTCGCGGTCAAGCCGCGATCGTAGGCGCTATACTCCGCCGCATGAGCGACCTCGTGCTCCGAAACGGACTCGTCGCGGGCCGCCGGCTGGACGTCGCCATCCGCGACGGACGCATCCACCGCGTCGCCGCGAACGTCGACCCGACCGGCTCCGAGACCGTGGACGTGGCGGACAAGCTCGTCCTCCCCGGCTTCGTCGAGTCGCATATCCACCCGGACAAGGCCTTCATCGCCGATCGGACGCGGGGACTCGAGGCGGGAGGGCCGACGGCGCAGACCCTGGTCGCCGAGCTGAAGAAGGCGTTCACGGTGGACGACATCTACCGGCGCGCGCGGCGCGTCCTGGAGCTGGCCGTCCGGCACGGCTGCACGGCGATGCGGGCCCACGTCGAGGTCGACGGCTACGTCGAGCTGCGCGGCGTCGAGGCGCTGCGCCGCCTGCAGGCGGAGTTCAACGGCGTGCTCGACCTCAAGCTCATCGCCTTCGCCCAGGAGGGCATCTTCAACGACGGCGTGACGCGCGACCTGCTGCGTGAAGCGCTGAAGTCGGGACTCGAGGTGCTGGGCGGGTGCCCCTACATGGATCGCGACCAGCGCCGCCACATCGACTGGTGCTTCGACATCGCGGTGGCGTTCGGCGTCCCGCTGGACTTCCATGCGGACGTCGCGGACGACCCCACGCTGCTGACGTGCGACTACATCGCCGAGCAGACGATCGCGCGGGGCCTCGAGGGGCGCGTGACGCTCGGCCACCTCTGCACGCTCGACGTGCTCGAGCCCGATCACCGGGCGCGCGTCATCGACCGGCTGCGCGAGGCGCGCATCTCCGTCATCAGCCTGCCGGCCACCGAGATGCACGTGAAGGCCCGCGGCGATCTCCGGCGCACGTGGCGCGGCGTCACGCGCCTCGGCGAGCTGCGCGCCGCCGGCGTCAACGTCGCGATCTCCACGAACAACATCGTCAATCCGTTCACACCGTACGGCCATCCCGACCTCCTGCGTCAGGCCCTGGTCGCGGCGATCGCCGGCCACCTCGGGAACCTCGATCAGCTGGGCTGGCTCCTCGAGCTGGTCACGACGAACGCCGCCCGCGCGATCGGGCTCCAGGACTATGGCCTCGCCGAGGGCTGTCGCGCGGACCTCGTCGTCCTCGACGCCCGGGATCCCGCGCAGGCGATCACCGAGCAAGCGGAGAAGCTCTGGGTCATCAAGGCCGGCCGGGTCGTCGCGCGGAGCAGCCGGACGAGCCAGATCCTCACGCCGTAACTCACCGCACGAGGAGTCGAGGCGCGATGCGACTGGCGGGCAAGCGGGCGTTGATCACCGGCGGCGGCACGGGAATCGGCCGGGCGACGGCGGAGCTGTTCGCGCGCGAGGGCGCGGCGGTCATGGTCTCCGGCCGGCGAGAGACCGAGCTCGCCGAGACGGTCCGGCGTGTCGCGGCGGGCGGGGGACGGGCGGGGCTCGTCGCGGGCGACGTCTCGTCTGCCGTCGACGCCGAGCGCATGGTCCGCGAGACCGTGACCGCGCTCGGCGGGATCGACGTGCTCGTCAACAACGCCGGCATCATCGTGCGCAACGCCTCCGTGACCAGCGTGTCCCTCGAGGACTGGGAGCGGATGCTCCGGATCGACCTCACGGGCGTGTTCCTGGTCTCGCGCTTCGCCCTCCTCGAGATGCTGAAGGCCGGGCAGGGCGGGTCCATCGTCCACGTGTCGTCCGTCGCCGGGATCCTCGGCGATCCGAAGCTCGCACCCTACAACGCCGCCAAGGGCGGCGTGAACCTCCTGACGAAGAACATGGCGCTCGACTACGCCCCGCACGGCATCCGGGTCAACGCGGTGTGCCCGGGCCGCATCTGGACGCCGATGCCGATCAGCCGGCTCAAGCCCGGGGACGACCCGCAGGAGATCCTCGCGCGCTGGGGCAAGAACATCCCGCTCGGACGGGTCGGCACGCCGGAGGATGTGGCCCGCGCCATTCTGTTCCTTGCCTCGGACGAATCCGCCTGGATCACCGGTACGTGGCTCGTCGTGGACGGGGGCGCCACCATCTCCCACCCGCCGATCGGGTAGGCGCCCCCGCCGGGCTACGCCAGCCCGAGCGCGCGCGCGACGGTCTCGAGCTGGAGCCCGGCGTCGCCGAAGTCCAGGCTCGCCGCCTGGATGCGCTCGTGGAAGAGGTGGAGCGGGTGCTCCTCGCAGTAACTGATGGCGCCGAAGATCTGGTGGCCCCGGCGCGCCACGCGGAGGCAGGCTTCGCTGGCGTAGGCCTTGGCCATGGCCACGTCGGCCTCCGCTGAATCCCCCTCGGCCACCTTCCAGGCCGCGGCGTAGAGGAGCCCGCGCGAGGCGTCCACGTCGCGCACGAGGTCCGCGCAGGCGTGCTGGATCGCCTGGTAGCCGCCGATCGGCCGCCCGCCCTGGACGCGCGTCTTGGCGTGCTCGACGGCCAGCTCGAGCACGCGCTGCGCGGCGCCCACCATCTCGGCGGTCCGCGCCAGCGCGCCCGCCCGGAGCGCGGGTGCCAGCAGCTCCCGGCCGCGGCCGGCCGGGCCCAGCAGATCATCGGCACGCACCTCCACGCCGTCGAAGGTCACCTCGAAGAGCCGCTCGCCGCTCGCCGTGTCGAGCGGCAGCCGGACGATGCCGGTCCGGTCCGCGGGCAGCAGGACCAGGCTGAGATCGCCGGGGCCGCGCACGAGGACGATCAGGTCGTCGGCGACGTGGGCGTCCTTGACGAAGAGCTTTCGGCCGGTCACCCGGCCGGGCGCGTCACATTCGAGCGCCACGGCCCCGGGGTCGAACGATGCGCTCTCCTCGACGAGCGCGAGGGTCGCGATCCGCTCGCCGGCGGCCAGAGCGGGAAGCAGACGCTTCTGCTGCGCCTTGCTCGCCGCCGCGAGGAGCACGGCGGTGGCCGCCACCGCGCTCGTCACGAAGGGGCCCGGCAGGCACGCGCGTCCCATCTCCTCGACGAGCAGGACCACGTCGACGAGCGAGCCACCGCTTCCGCCGAGCGCAGACGGGATCAGCAGCCCAGGCCAGCCGAGCTCGGCCATGGAGCGCCAGAGTGCCTCGTCGAAGCCGCGTTCGTCGAGTACCAGGCGCTGCACCAGCTCGATCGGGCAGTGGTGCTGGAGGAAGTCGCGCGCGGTGGAGACCAGGAGTCGCTGAGCGGGCGAGGGGCGGAAGTCCATTTCAGGCGAAGTCCATCTCAGCGCCCCTTCGGCTCTGCCGGCAGGCCGAGGCCCCGCACCGCGACGGCGGTGCGGAGGATCTCCGCGGTGCCGCCGGCGATCGTGTGACCGAGGCTCGTCAGGTAGACTCGCGAGATCTGCCCCCCGAGTTTGGCCCAGCGTGAGCCCTCGCGCAGCGGCCCCCAGAGCCCGAGCAGATCCATCCCGAGCCTGGCGAGCTTCTGGCCCGTCTCGTCGGCCATGACCTTGGCGACCGCCGTCTCGTAGGTGACAGGCCCGCCGTCGCGCAAGAGACACGCCGCGCGATAGAACATGAGGCGGAGCGCCGCGATGTCGGCGGCCATCTCGGCCAGCCGCCGCCGCACGGCCGCGTCGCGCGCGAGCGGCCCGCCGCGCACGACCGTCGCGTTCGCGTAGTCCACGAGCTGGTGGAGCACGCGCTCGAGCGCCGGGGCCTTGTAGAAGCGGCCCCAGAACCGGTCGGCGTCGAGACCGTTCAGGAGCGCGAGGAAGCCTTCGCCCTCGGGCCCGAGCATGAGATTTTCGGGCACCCGCACGTCGTCCAGGAAGACCTCGTAGTGGTAGACCTCGCCGGTCAGGCTCCGGATGGGCCGGATGTCCATCCCCGGCGTCCGGTTGGGGACCACGAACATGCTGAAGCCGCGGCTGCGCCGGGCCTGGTGGCTCGTCCGGGCGAACACGAGTCCGTAGCGCGAGATGCCGGCGTGGCTCGACCAGATCTTGTGGCCCCGGATCACCCAGTGGTCGCCGTCGCGCCGCGCCTGCGTCTTCAGCGCCAGGAGGTCCGAGCCGGCGTCGGGCTCGCTGTAGCCCTGCCAGAACGTCGCCTCGCCGCGGGCGATCTCGGGCAGCACCTCGCGGCGCAGCCGCTCGGTGCCGAAGCCGATGATGGCATCGGCCGTCTGCCAGCAGCCGGCGAGGGGACCGAAGGGCGCGCCCGCCCGCGCCATCTCCTCCATGAGGACGAGCTTGAAGAACATCGGCCGCGCCTCGCCACCGTGGGCCTTCGGCCAGCACATGGCGAGCCAGCCCTGCCCGGCGAGCGCCTGGAGGAACGCCCGCGAGTGCGCGCCCGAGCCATAGCCGGCGTCCATGCCGTCGATCGGGAAGCGCTCGGGCGGGTGGTCGCGCAGAAAGCGGCGGACGCCCTCGGCGAAGCCCTCTTCTTCGGCGGTGAGCGTGAAGTCCATCGGCGTCGCGTATCCTACGCGAAGCCGGCGCCCTGGTGTCGAAGTACGATCATCGGCCGTGTCCTCGGCGCGCCCGCTCTTTCGTCCGTCCAAGGCGCTGGGGTCGCCACGCCTCAAACTCGCCCAAGAACGGGCCGCAAGCCCTACTCGATCACGCGGTCGGCCCGCAGCAGCAGCGAGGGCGGGATCGTCACGGCAATGCACCCTATCCCGGAGGAGGGGGCGCCGCCTCCTCGGGTCACCGCCAGACGACGCTGAGGACCTCGAGCGGCTCTGACAGGCCCCTGAGCACCACCGCGCGCGGCTCGGAGAGCTTGACCCCCGGAGGCCTGGCCGCGACTGTATCCCGGGACACGAGGATCTCTCCTGCTTCGGCAATCGCCGCGATGCGGGCTGCGATGTGGACGCCTTTCCCTCTGTACGCGCGGCCCTGCCGCTGTGCCGTCGTGGTGTGCAGCCCAATTCGCACCTGCGGGGCGAACCCCTGCTTCCGGCGGTGCTCGACGAGCGTCTGCTTGATCGCGACGCTGCACGCGAGCGCCTAACCGGCCGTTGGGAACGCGACAAAAAAGCCGTCCCCGGCGTGATCGACCTCCTCGCCGCCGTGCGCCCCGAAGAGGGCCCGAAGCGTCTGGTCGTGCCAGCGCACGAGGTCGGCCCAGGCCTCGTCTCCGATGGCCTCGATGAGCTGGGTCGACCGGACGATGTCGGTGAACATGAACGTGCGCGTCTCGGCGCGCCCCGGCTCGGGCCCGGCTGCCCGGGCTGGTGCTTCGCCAGCCAGCATTTCCACTACGTGGGCGACGTCGAGGGGGGCTCCAAGCCGCTCGAAGCTGGCGCGGGCGGCCTGCAGCTCGAGGCTGGCGGTCTCGGCGTCGCCGCCGGCCCGGAGTGCGGCGGCAAGCCACGTGCGCGCCCGCGCCGCCTCGTACGGCGCTTCCAGCTGCTGCCAGATCCGCCAGCCGGCGCGCAGGCTCCGGCGGGCCTCCGCGTCGTCTCCCGTCGTGAGGTGTACCAGGCCACGCGCGCACGCCGCCGCAGCCTCCAGGGCCGGAGTCCGGTACACGCCGGCGATCGCCTCGAGCTCATCGGCCGCGGCCCGAGCCGCCTCGGGCTCGTCGGCGGCGATGGCGATCTCGACCTGCGCAGGCAAGAGTTGGGCCCGGCCGAGCCGATCGTGGGGGTCGTCGGCGAGCGCGCTCCGGATGGCCGAGCGCGCCGCCTCCACCTCGCCTTCGGCCAGGCGAAGGAGCGCGAGCCCAGGCTGCGGGTTCCGGCCGAGCTCGTGCGCCTGCCGGAAGGCCTCCTCCGCCCCCGTGAGGTCACCGAGCCGCAGGCGGACCTCGCCCAGCTCGTAGAAGGCCTCGGCGGTCACGCTCACTCGGTACGGACGCATCTCCTCGCAGGCGAGCGCGGCTTCGCGCGCGGCATCCGCCCACGCACCCCGGAGGCGCAGGATACCCGCCCGGTAGACGCGGCACGCGCCCGGGAACCCCAGGACCCCCTTGCGCTCGCACCACCGCTGTGCGGCGTCGGTCCACTCGCCGGCCCGCCGGTAGTCGGCGAGCCGCCGACAGACCTCGATGGCGATGCAGTAGATAATCCCGGTCGTGAGCGTCGACAGCTCCCCGCTCACGGCGGCGACCACCGCCTCCTCGAGGAGCGCCAGGCCCTCAGCCGCCTCGCCCTTAGCAACCAGGAGCCGGCCCTGCTCCTGGAGCTCGAGGGCGGCCAGATCACGGTCTCCCGAGCGCGTCGCGATGTCGTGTGCCGCACGGGCGTGAGCCAGGGCCTCATCCGGGTCTTTCGCTATGAGGCCCCGAGCCCGCAGCAGGTGGCCGTACTCGACGGAGTCCCGTTCCGGCTCGAGGAGTCGCTCGGCGCGCCTGAGCCAACCGGTCGCCAGGGATCCCTGACCCTTGGCGAAGTGGTCGTGGGTCAGCAGCAACGCCAGGAACCCGGCCCGACGCGGATTGCCGCGCTCGAGGTAGCCCGCGTGAGCGCGCTCCCGGGCCGCGATGGAGACGTCGCGTCGCCCGATCCACTCCGCGGCCTGGGCCAGGAGCTCGAGGTCCTTCGGCGACAGGGGTCCGGCGGAGTCCGCCGCGCGGAACTGTTCGAAGGCCTCTCGCCAGGCGTGCCGCCGCAGCGCGTCCCGGCCAGCCGCGAGCCGCTCGTCGCCCCCACGCATCTCTCGCTCGTTACTCATTACCCAACTGGGACTGCCGTCGCAGCGCCCCCGGTGCAAGCGTGGGAAATCCTGTGCGGGGAGGCGCTCCTCGGCCGGGCCCGTCGCGGGTCGACGCCGCGTCGGGGGCTACGCGCTACCTTGTTCAAGGCAGGCCATACCTCGAGACACCTAGCAGCCGATGGCCGCGCGGATACTCGGCAAATGGGTATGGATGTGGCCGATGAGGTGGTCCTCGACGAGCTGCGCGACGCTCAGCGGCGCGTTCTCGCGCCAGAGCGCTGGCCACGCGCGGTCGAGTTGCTCGTCGTCGAACCCCCTGATCACGGTCGCCGCCGCTCTGCAGTTACGCCTCAGCAGCTCAACAGTCTCGTCCTTCGTGCACTTGGCATGCTCGAGCGCATGCCGGGCGTTGCCTTGATGCACCGCGTCCATACTGATGGACGGCCACGGCTCACCGCGCGCGGCACCTGAGAGCACTTCTGCTGCCAGGCTGGCCATCGCCGCCACATGATGCGCGGTGACCCCTACCGGCCAGTTCTCGTTGACGCACACCGCTCGCCAGAGCTCTTCTGAGCACCGCTCCACAACCGCGATCAGCTCCTCGTTCGCCTGCTCGTATTGATTCGCCAGCATCTGTGCCCGCTTGCCCATCCGTCCTTCTCCTCTTGGCGCCCAGGAACACGCGCCGACGTTACGTGTCCCGCCTCCAGCGGATACCCGCTGGTGATCATGATCATGGAATCTCTGAAATCCGCCCTGAACCCACCCGCGCTCCCGGATGGCATCGACAAATCGTTCTATGAACAGAGGGTGGCGGTACACCTCTCCGCTTGCTGCGTCTCGGCGGAGAGAGGCGCGGCGGAGAGAGGCGCCGTGAAGAGAGCGAGGGTCGATACGATACGAGCGGGCCGGTCCGCAGCCTCATGGCCATGGCCCCCCCGGTGGAACACCGTACACCAAATACCGTAGGACGGGGCGATGGGCAGAGTCAAGCGGCGGGCGGGTAAGCGGAAGGTGCTACGAGCGTCGAAGGCGGCGGATAATTGTTTCACTATTTGCGCAGGACTCAATAGAATGCCGGCACCAGGATCACGGAGGGGAGGCGTGGACGAGCTGACGGGCGGACGGGCGGTGGTGGAGCTGCTGAAGGCCGAGCAGGTGCGGCATATCTTCGGGATCGTCGGCGCGACCTTTCTGGACGTGCTCGACGCGCTCTACGACGATCGCAGCGTGGAGTACATCAACGTGCGTCACGAACAGGCCGCGGCCTTCATGGCCGACGGATTGGCGCGCGTGACCGGGCTGCCCGGCGTCTGCCTCGTGACCAGCGGCCCCGGCGCGACGAACCTCCTCACCGGGGTGGCTGCGGCGTACGTGGCGCATTCGCCGGTCGTCGTCCTCGTCGGCGGCGTGGCGCTCGCGCATCAGCAGAAGGACGCGTTCCAGGAGTTCGATCTGGTCAGCATGTTCCGCCCGGTGACAAAGCTCGCGGTCCAGATCACCAAGCCCGAACGCATCCCCGAGCTGCTGCGCGCGGCCCTGCGCGCCGCCATGGGCGGCCGCCGGGGACCGGTGTTCGTCGAGATCCCGCGCGACGTCCTGAACGACCAGGTGCTGCGCGCCGCGATGCTGGCGCCCGCGCAGTACCGGGCTACACACCCGCAGCCCCCGCACCCGGAGGCGATCCGCGAGGCGGTGCGCCTGCTGCGGGAGGCGGAGCGCCCCCTCCTGCTCGTCGGCGGCGGGGTCACCTGGGCCGGCGCCAACGACCTCGTCGTTCGCTTGAGCGAACAGTACTCGATTCCCATGATCACCGCGTACGGCCGAAACGACGCCGTCCCCAACACGCATCCTTTATATGTGGGCCCGCTCGGACGCGCGGGGGCCCCGGAAGCGACCGCCGCCTGCCGGCGCGCCGACCTGCTCCTGGCCCTGGGCTCGCGGCTCGCGCACTTCACGACCCACTTCGACGACCGCGCCATCCGGCCTGGGACGTCGCTCATCCAGATCGACGTCGACGGCCGGGACATCGGGCGCTACTATCCGGTCACCCTCGGCATTCAAGCCGATGCGCGCGAAGCCTGCGCGGCCCTGCTGGACGCGCTTGCCAGGGATGGCGTGCGCCCCGCCTCGCCGGCCTGGCGGCAGGAGGCCGAGGCCCTCCGCGCGCAGCGCCACGCGCGGCTGGCGGCCGAGGGCGCGCTCGCGGCAACGCCCATCAAGCCGCAGCGGGTCTATGCGGAGCTGCGACGCGCGCTGCCGCCGGAGACGATCGTCACCCTCGACGCCGGCGCGGCACCCGCCTATGGATACGATCGGTTGCACTTCGCGCGGCCGCGCACGTTTCTCACCCCGCTCGATCTCGGAGGGCTGGGCTTCGCCTTTCCCGCGGCCCTCGGCGCCAAGCTCGGCTGTCCCGACGCGCCCGTGCTCGCCGTCCACGGGGACGGCGGCTTTCTGATGAACGCCCAGGAGCTCGAGACGGCCGTGCGCCACGGCATCAACGTCGTGACGGTGGTCATGAACAACAACTGCTGGGGATCGGAGAAGGCGTACCAGAAGCACTTCTACGGCGGCCGGTACATCGGCTGCGACATCGGGAACCCCCGCTACGACCAGTACGCGCGGCTTTTCGGCGCCGAGGGCTATTACGTGGAGCATCCCGACCAAGTCGGCGACGCGCTCAAGGCGGCACTCTCCGCCGGCAAGCCGGCGGTCGTCGAGATCCCGATCGACCCGGAGGAGTTCCCGACCCCCGCGACGGCGGTGCGCCGTCGCTGAAGATCCCCCCCTGCGCGCACCTCAGCGCGCGGGGGCCTTCCGATCTGCCTCGGCCGCCTCCGCGAGCACCGCAGCGGCCGCCTTCTCCACGACCGTGCCCTTGAAAAACCCCGGGTTGCCCGCGCCCCACAACCGCACGGCGTTGGCGAAGGTGAAATCGCGGAAGTCCTCGGCGCTGATGAGCCCCTCCTCGACCAGCTCGTAAGCCTCCGGGAGCACCTCGAGCATATCCGGCACGTCGAAGTGGCCGATGTCGGACCCGAAGAGCGCGTTGAGCCGCGCGCCGAACGGGTTGACGCGGCGGTCGAACGCCCAGGCGTTCATCGGGTCGTCGGCCTCGCAGCCGAAGTAGAAGGGCGTCACGAAGAGATCGCGCAGATCTTCCTTGCGTTCGATCCGGCACGCGGCGTAGTCGTCGAGGTCGTCGAGGCCGCCCGTGGCGGCGACGGCGTCGGGGTCGGGCCAACCGCCCCGCTGGCGCAGCGCCCCCACCACCTCGTCGTTGCCGTGTTTCTGCGCCAGCTCCATGAGCAGCGCGCGGTCGAGGGCGCGCGGGTCGGTGTGTTCGAGCGCCTGCCGGTTGCGCTTTTCCCAGTGGCCGATCAGATCGGCGTAGAGCTTGCACGCCCACGCCACACCGCCCTCGAGAAAGGCGAATCTCAGGGCGGGGAAGCGGCGCGTCACGCCGCCGAGGAAGAGCGCCTTGCAGACGGCGTGGCCGGCGGCGGCGAAGTGGCCGATGTGGTTGTAGGTGAAGTTCGTCGGCGACAGGCGCAGGCCCTGCCGGCGCGCGCCGGTGTGAAACGTCGGCGCGATCCCCAGCTCCGCGCAGCTCGCCCAGAGCGGGTCGTAATCGTGCGCGCTGTCGAGACCGAGCGTGTCGTACCAGGCGACGAAGCGGGCGGCCTCAGCGCTCCCGGGGGCGAGCGCGTCCACCGGGCGCGGGACGAGGCTCCCGAACATCGTCACCTTGAAGCCGAGCTGACGGGTGCAGTACGTGACTTCCTCGATGGCCTCCTCCGGCGTGTGCACAGGGATGACCGCGGCCGGCGTGATGCGGTCCGCGAAGTCGCGGAAGTAGTCGGCGGTGAGGACGTTGAACGCCCGGCAGGTGGCGCGGCGCACCTTGTCGTCGGCGATGCGGGGGACGCGCAGGCCCACCGTGGGGTAGAGGACCGCGAAGTCGATGCCCAGTTCGCCCAGGCGCTCGTAGAGGAGCCGCGGCAGCATTCCCGTCGCGCGGTCGCGCGTGTTCCTCTCGGGGGAGGACCAGAACGCCTCCTGGGGGATCCGGCGCCGGCGCCGCTCCGCGACCGACATCGACAGCGCCTCGCGATCGTGGCGCCGGATCGAGGCGAAGCCCTCGGCCGCGAGGTCACCCCCGATGCGCCGCATCTGCTCGCTGACGACCGGGCCGAACTCCAGCCAGTGCCCGTCGGCGTCGATGACGGGATGGCTCAACCGGGCTCGGATCCGCGCCGGGCTCACATGACCGTCGCCGTCCACTGGGCACCTCCCGGGGAGTGAGAGCCCCGCCGTCCTGATTACGCCGTCTGAACGCTAGTGCGCCCAGCGGTCGGAGTCAAGACCGACACCTCGCATGGCCGGGCATGGCCGGGCCAGCTCTCAGCGGCCATGAACGTTCGTGCACCTCACCTGACCCATGGCGACGCAGCTGAGTCCCACGTGCGGGCGCTCAGGAACGATTCCGCTTGACAGCTTTCAGAGATGGGCATTGCTGCATTCCGGCAGTCCCTCGCCGATGCGGGCTAAGCGGCGCGCGCTGGCCCGGCGAGGCCCGCAACGCCGGGCGCGCCTCGAAAAATCATGGCTCGCGCCGCGATCGTCCGTCCTGGAGGCTCCACGGCGACGCGAAACCCCGGGTGTAGAGTCGCCCCAGTAGAAGGGAGACTCATTCACATGGAACTCGTGGAACTCCGCACGCCCGACATGCCCACGACCGTGGAGCTCACCGCGGAACTGGATCAGCTGGGGGACGAGATCGCCGAGCTGTCGGCGCACCTTGAGGCCGCGACCGCGCGCCTCCTCGACCTGATCCGCGAATTCGACGCCCGCGGGGGCTGGAACAGCGGCTTCCGCTCCTGCGCCGCCTGGTTGAGCTGGCGCGTCGGGCTCGACCTGGGCGCCGCGCGCGAGCGCGTCCGCTGCTGGCCCAGGCGCTCGCCCGCGGGGAGCTGTCGTACGCGAAGGTGCGGGCGCTGACCCGCGTGGCCACCCCCGAGACCGAAGAGCGGCTGCTGGCGGTGGGGAGAGCCGGCACCGCCGCCCACGTCGAGCGGATCGTGCGCGGCTGGCGCCGGGTGGACCGGATTGCCGAGGCCCGCGAGAGCGCCCGGCGGCACGCGAGCCGGGCGCTGCATGTCTATCAGGACGAGGACGGCATGGTGGTGCTCCGGGGGCGGCTCTCCCCGGAGGTCGGGGCGCTCCTCGTGCAGGCGCTGGCGGCGGCCCGCGAGACGCTCTACCAGCGGGCCCGCGCGAAGGATGGCGATGTCGGGGAGGTGGACGTTTCCGCGGAAACGCCCCCGCTGGCCCAGCAGCAGGCGGACGCGCTGGCCCTGCTCGCGGAGACGGCCCTGCACCACGGCGGGACGCACGTTTCGGCGGAAACGTCCCGGCGCCTGGCGTGCGACGCGAGCCGCGTGGTGATGCGGCACGCCCCGGATGGCCAGGTGGTCGAGCTCGGCGCCCGCACCCGAACTATTCCTCCGGCCCTGCGGCGGGCGCTCCACCACCGAGACCAAGGTTGCCGCTTTCCCGGCTGCGGGCTCCCATTCGGCCAGGGCCATCACCTCCGCCACTGGGCGCACGGGGGCCCGACCACGATCTCGAACCTCGCGCTCCTCTGTCACCGGCACCACCGCGCGGTCCACGAGGAGGGCTACCAGGTGGATCGACGACCCGACGGCGAGCTCCGGTTCCGGCGCCCGGACGGGCAACTCCTGCCCGAGGTGCCGCCTCTCGCTGCGCTCCCCGCCGATCCCGTCCAGGCCCTCCGGGCGCGGCACGAGGCGCAGGGGCTCCGCATCCACGCGCAAACGGCGACCCCTGGCTGGCTGGGCGAGCCCCTGAACGTGGGCTGGGCGATCGACGTCCTGCATCCCCTGGCGGCGGGGTAGACGCGATGGCCAGGCTGGGCGATCGTCGAGGGACCAGCGAGCCCGGATGCGCGCACGCACACTGGGCAGCGGCCCTTGTCCAATCACCCCTGGCAGCGCAGAGCCCGCGTCGTCGTCAACCTGGCGAAGCATTCAGGTGGCGATCGGCGCCGGCCCCACAGGGTAGCTGGAGCTCGACGAGCAGCGCGGCGTGGTCGCTCAGCGCGTCTCGCCGCGTGCGGCGTGGCGTGCCGCCCCACACGTACGCGGCCTCCTCGAGGTGCCCGAGCAGCGGGGCGTTGAAGAACGCCTGGTCCACGCGGAAGCCGTTCCGACCGTTGGGCGAGTACCACGTATAAGTGCGCGCGTCGGCGCGGAGGTGGCGGAACGCGTCGCGCCACCCGCAGCCGGCGAGGGCGTCGATCCAGCCCTCCTCGCGCGCGTTGAACGCGGGCGTCTCTTCGTCGATCCCCCGGCGGCCGGAGTTCGTGTCGCCGAGGAGGAGCGCCGGCCCGAGGCGCCAGCGCCGAGCGCACGCGAGCACCGCGTCGAGGAACGGATATTTGCGTCCGCTGACGCGGTTCGGGACGTGCATCGCGCCGAGCGTGAGCCGAAGGGGCGCCTCCACGGTCGCCACAAGCCAGCGGCCGGGCTCGCGGGGCGCGGCGCGAAGACGCACGCGGCGCAGCGGCCAGCGCGCGGCGACGAGCAGCGCGTTCGTCGCCGGCCGCGCCGGATCGGCCGTCGTCAGCTGGTGGGGAAGGCCGCGCGCGGCGAGCGCGGCCGCCAGCGCCAGGCTGGGCGGGGTCGCCCGGAACTCCGAGAGCGCGACGACGTCCGGCGCCCAGCGCTGGAGCTGGCGCGCGATGGCCTCCACGCGCCGGCCGCCCCCCGCCCGGATGTTCCACGCCACGATCCGCATCGTCATCTCGTGATGAGGGTAGGGTCTCGGTTGGGCGACCCGAGGCTGCGATCAGATCGCGATCTTCAGCGCGATCTCGCCGAAGAGCGCCTCGGGGACTTTGACTTTCCGCTTCCCGCCGCGGCGGCCGTGGCTTAGGCGGACGAGCCCGTACTGCTCCAGGATTCGAAGATCGTCCTGGACGTTCTTGAGATTGCGGCCGACGAGCTTGGCGAGCTCATAGATCGAGCCCGGGTGCTGCGTCCTGATCGCACGCAGCAGGGCGAGGCGGTTCGGCGTCAGAAGGTTCCGGGCGGCCTCGATGCTCGTGAAATAGACGCCCTCGCGACGGCGGGGCTTCCGGCCGGTCGCGGCCGCCTTGAAGGTTTCACGGAATTCCTTCAAGGCCTCCACCATGGGCTTGATTTGAATGGTCAGCGTCTTGGCCATCTGTCATCTCCTAGGACACGCCTCATATCGCCGACGAAGTCCTCGAGCAACTGGTCGACGTCCGCGAACGCGTAGGGCTCCTCTCGTCCTTCGACGTGGCGGTGGGGCCCCTTTGGCTGATGGTTGTCGTAGAGTACCGCCGGCGCACCGGTACCGGTGGGGACCAGCGCAAGCCGATACCGAACTCCCAGGGGATACTGCTCGGTGACTGGGACCTTCCAGATCGTGAGCTCCACGATGTTGCCCTCCTCATCAATCAGCTTCTCGCGGAGAATCGCGGTCGCCCGCGGCATCGCAGAGCCTAATATATGGTGCTAGATACCGTAGGTCAAGACGACAAGGAAGTGCCAGAGGACCAGCACCGCACGGAGATTGTTATTTTCTGAGGTCAGCCAACCTCCGCGCGGGCGTCCCGTCCCGCCGGGCGAGGGCGCGCGTCACCGGGCGGGTCTGGGTGCCGAAGGTGGGCTGCCAGCACGAGTGCTTGCCGGCGCCGCCGACGACGATCACGGAGATCGCGTCCGGTGCATCGACGATGGGGAGCATGGTCTCCGGAGCGTCCGCCGTGCCGCGCGTCTCGGCGAACCAGCGGTGGTACTCGTCACCGAGACGGCGGAGCGGAAAGCGCGCGTGCTCGAAGAGGAACTCCTTGACCTGACGCTTGCTGAAGCCGTCGCGGGCGATGGTGGCCGCGTGCTCCGGTCCCAGCGAGAGCAGGGGCCAGCCCTTCGCGAGGATGTTGTTGCTCCCGGCCTGTCCCATGGCGCCCGCGATGATGCGAAGGATGCCGAGCCCGCTGTGGCTGACGTGGTCCTGGATGTTGTGGGGACCCTCGCACCCGATGACGGTGACCGTGCTGACGTCGCGCGGAAACCCCAGCTCCACGTGCAGGGGCTCCCACGGGTTGGCGTCCTCGTTCTCGGCGACGCAGTAGGCGATCTTCGCCGGGCTGCCCTGCGTCGAGCGATCCCCGGTGCCGGGCAGCCCGCCGCCCACGTTCATCAGGACGAGTCGGACGGCGCGCCCGATCGTGAGGTTGGCCCCGAAACCCTGGCCGAAGGCGTTGTAGCCCGCGTTGAGGCCGATCTCGCGGGCGATCGGGCCGTTGACGATCAGCAGCGGGGCGACCGGGTGCGTCGTGGCCTGGATCGAGTCCAGGTTGAAGGCGGGGTCCGCCATGGCCTCAATGGCGGCGATCAGGACCGGGAGGTACTCGGGCCGACAGCCGGCCATGACCGCGTTGACCGCGATCCGCTCGACCGTGGCCTCACCCTGGCGCGGCGGCAGCACCGCCACCACGTCACGCGGATCGCGGTCGGTCCACCGGAGACACTCACGAACGTCGTCTTCCGTCGGCGGCACGATGGGCAGCCCGTCCGTCCATCCCCGCTCCTGATAGTGACGGTTGATGGTGGCGTAGGCTCCCTCCAGGTGGAACGACTTCGCCGCCGGTCCGAGCGCGCTCACGCCCGTGTCACCGCCCGGACCACGGGCTCGACGGCGAGGTCCGCCTTCTTCAAGACCTCGGGCTCACGGATGCCGCCCAGGGAATGGGGGACGAGCACCAGGGGCAGGTCAGCCATGCCACGGTTGCGGGCCTCCAGCCTGGCGAGCGTCGCGAACTCGTCGGTGCCCAGGACGACGGTGGGGATGCCCTGCTGCTCCAGCACGATGGCGCCGTGGATACTCCACGACGTGCACGACCCTCAGTCGGCGCTGCCGACCAGCGCGAAGTCGCACGTGGCCAGGTCGGCGACGATGTCCGGCGCTGGTGGGCCGGCGATGGGCTTCTCGCGCTTGACGACGTCCCGCACGCCGTAGCGCTCCTTGAGCCGCTGCACCACGGCCAGCATCAGCGTGCCCGCGTTCGCCTTGCCGTTGTCCAGGATGCCGGCGCGCGTGCCCGCGAGGCCCGTGAGCCGCGGCGCCAGAGCTGCGGCGAGTACCCTCGGCTCGGCCGTCGGATCGTAGAGCACGACTTCTCGCTCACCCATTGGTCTATCCTCCTCCTATTGCTCGCCTCGCCCCTCGCGGGGCCCCGCCCGCGGGAGCGTCTCGGCTCGCCCTTCGTCCTCTTCGGCCGGCGGTCAGCGCGGCAGCGGCCAGCCGAGCCACTCGCAGACGGCGCGCCCCATGACCCACTCCTTGTCGCTCGCCGAGAGCCACGGCAGCTCCTCGGTGAACAGGGCGACGCACTCGCGGTAGGTGCACGGCATGCGCGTGAGGTCCGTTCCCCAGAACGTGCGACGCGGACTGAAGGCGTCGACGAGCCGGCGGATATGCGGATGCAGGTCCCGGAAGGGGTAGGGCTCCGCCGAGAGGGACGGCATCCCCGAGGCCTTCACCGCGACGTTGGGGTGCTTCGCGAGCGCGCAGACCGCAGGCAGGTCGTCGAAGACCTTCGGTGCCTTCTCGCGGATCTTGAGCCCGACGTGGTCGATCACCAGCCTGAGGTCCGGATGCCGGCCCGCGATCCGGTCCAGCGCGTCGAGCGATCCCGGTACCAGGACCATGAGCGGGATCCCAACGCGCGCCGCCGCCGGCCACAGCCAGTCGGCCGTCCCGTCGGTGAGCCACGGGCGCTGCAAGTCGGTGTGAAACGTGAAGCGCATCCCGAGCATGCCCGGCTGCTTCTTCCAGTCGGCCACGAGCGCGCGGCTCTCCGGCCGTTCGAGGGCCAGGCGCCCCATCACGGCGAACCGCTCGGGGTGCAGGCGCGCCGCCTCCAGCGCGAGGTCGTTGCGGTCGCCCTCCCAGGAGGGCGGCACCAGGACGACGCGGCTCACCCCGGCCGCGTCCATCTCGGCCAGCAGCATGTCCTTGGTGAACGGGTACGGCTTCTGGGCCAGGTGCGCCCGGCCCGGCGGCCACGGGCGCTCGGGAGTGTCGGCACCCCAGATGTGGACCTGCGAATCGACGATGATCATGAACCGACATATACAGCACTTCTCGTCATGCCGCCAGGCGGCTGGATAGGCAATGGCCGCCCCCCATTCGCCCCCCATTCGCCTGTTGACACACGCCCTCGCCCCTGCTAGCGTCCGCCGAAAGTCGAGCGTGCGGGCCGCCCGAGGCCTCCTTCAGGGGCGTCCGCACACGTCCCGTCCCGTCACTGTCCAACGTCCCCATTGCCCGGGAGGTGTCAGATGGCGGCAGGAATTCGACGTCACCGGAACCACTTCATCTTCATCACCCTCGCGCTCCTGGCCGGCTCCATCGTCGCGGCGACCTCTGCCGCGGTCCAGGCGGCGGAGACTCCGCGCCGTGGAGGCGTCCTGCTCGCGGTCATCGGCGCCGACCCGCCGAGCCTCGACCCCCACCAGGAGAGCACCTTCGCCACCATCCAGCTGGTGGCACCGCTCTACAGCACGCTCCTGCAGGTCGACCCGTACAGCTACCCGAAGATCATCGGGGACGCGGCCACCGAGTGGAAGATCTCGCCCGACGGCCTGACGTACACGTTCAAGATCCGTCAGGGCATCAAGTTCCACGACGGCTCGACGCTGACGGCCGCCGACGTCAAGGCCACCTACGACAAGATCGCCTTCCCGCCGCAAGGGGTCCGCAGCGTGCGGAAGGGCTCCTACACGCCGATCAAGAGCATCGAGGCCCCCGACGCGAGCACCGTGGTGTTCAAGCTCAAGTTCCCGTCGGCCTCGCTCATGAACAACCTGGCCTCGCCGTGGAACGTGATCTACCCGAAGAAGTACCTGGACACGGACCCGAACTACTTCAAGACGAACGTCGTGGGCTCCGGCCCCTTCAAGTTCAAGAACTACACGCGCGGTGCCACGTTCGAGGGGGAGCGGAACCCCGACTACTTCGTCAAGGATCGACCCTATCTGGACGGTTACAAGTTCTTCATCAGTCCGGAGACGACCGTGCGCGCGGCGGCCATCCGATCCGGGCGCGCCTACATCGAGTTCCGGGACCTGCCCGGGGCCGAGGTGGAGGCGATCAAGAAGCAACTCGGCGACAAGATCGCCGTCCAGCAAGTCTCCGCGACCGGATGGTGGGGGATCTCGGTCAACAACTCCATCAAGCCGTTCAACGACGCCCGCGTCCGCAGGGCCCTGACGCTCGGCCTCGATCGGTACACGGCCGGCAGGGTGTTGCTGCCCCTCACGGGTCTGCGGGACGTCGGGCCTCTGATGCGTCCGGGCACGGAGTGGGCGCTGCCGCCGGACGAGCTCGAGAAGTTCCCCGGCTTCGGGAAGGACATGGAGAAGAACCGGGCGGAGGCCAAGCGGCTCCTGGCCGAGGCCGGCTATCCGAACGGCCTCAAGGTCGTGCTGAAGAACCGCAACGTGAAGCTACCCTACCAGGACTTCGCCGTCTTCGTGATCCAGGAGTGGAAGAAGATCGGGGTCGAGGCCGAGAACCGGCCGCTCGAGACGGCCACCTGGTTCTCGGATGGTCGGGACACCGGGAACTTCGAGGCGATCATCAGCCCCGGGGTCGAGTTCATGGACGACCCCGACGTGATGCTCCGCCGGTACGTCTTCGGGGATCCCGGGAACTGGGGCCGATTCAACGATCCCGCCCTGGAGGACCTGTTCGCGCGGCAGGCGCGGTCCCTCGACCCCGCCGAGCGCAAGAAGCTGGTCTTCGAGATGCAGAGGCGGGTGCTGGAGAACGCCTACTACCTGCCGGGCCTCTGGTGGACGCGCCGGGTGGTGCACTGGGCCAAGGTGAAGAACTACGTGGCCCCGCCCAACCACTACTCGAACCAGAAGCTCCAGGACGTCTGGCTCTCGGAGGATTGAGTCCGGGATGAGGTGAGCGCGCCATGCGCACCTACATCCTGAAGCGGCTCCTGCTGATCGTCCCGACGCTGCTCGGGGCCGCCACCCTGGTGTTCGTGATCATGCGCGTGATTCCGGGGGACGTGGCCCTCCTGATCCTCGGAGGCGACCAGGGCCACGTCGACGAGAAGCAGCTCGTCGCCATGCGCCAGCAGCTCGGGCTGGATCAGCCGCTGGTCGTCCAGTTCGGGACGTGGCTCTGGGGTGTGGTGCGCTTCGACTTCGGCAAATCGCTCTGGACGGGGCAGCCGGTCGTCGAGGAGCTGCTCATCCGGCTGCCCCTCTCCCTCGAGTTGGCGCTCCTGGCGACGCTGGTCTCGGTGCTGATCTCGATCCCCCTCGGCATGCTCGCCGCCGTCCGCCAGGACACCTGGGTGGACTACGTCGTCCGCGTGGTCAGCATCGGCGGCCTTGCCATCCCGGGGTTCTGGGTCGGGATCCTCTGCATCCTGTTCCTCGTGATCTTCTTCGGCTGGGGGCCGCCGCTGGAGTTCACGCCGCCGTGGGTCGATCCCTGGACGAACTTCCAGATGATGGTCTGGCCGGTGGTCACCGTGGGCTATCGATACGCCGCCGTGACCACCCGCATGACGCGATCGACCCTGCTCGAGGTGCTGCGGGAGGACTACATCCGCACCGCCTGGGCGAAGGGGTTGCGGGAACAGGCCGTCGTCATCCGTCACGCCCTGAAGAACTCGATGCTCCCGGTGATCACGCTGATCGGGACAGAGTTCGCCTTCCTCATCGGCGGCCTGGTCGTCACCGAGACCGTGTTCACCCTGAACGGCATCGGACGGTTCGTGGTCGACGCCGTCGCGCACCGGGACTACCCGGTCGTGCAGGCCCTCATCTTCCTGACCGCGTTCAGCTTCGTGATCGTGAACCTCCTCGTGGACCTGACCTACGCGTGGTTCGATCCACGCATCCGGTACCGGTAGCCGTGGCCACGACCGCGCTGACCCACGTGAGAGCCTCGGCCGCCCTGGCGCCACGGCTGACCCTCGGCGAAGAGACCCTGAAGTTCATCCGGAGGAAGCCGCTCGGAGCCGCGGGGGCGATCATCATCCTGGCCCTGATGGCGGTGGCCGCCTTCGCGGAAGTGCTGGCCCCGTACGATCCGTATCACGCGGATTACGGGTTGCAGTTCGCGAGGCCGAGCGCCGAGCACTGGTTCGGCACCGACGAGTTCGGGCGCGACCTGATGACCCGGATCATGTACGGGGCGCGGATCGCGCTCTTCGTCGGCTTCGCCGCGTCGTTCGCCGGCTGCACGATCGGCGGCCTGCTCGGCGTGGTCAGCGCGTACGCGGGCGGGAAGCTGGATCTCCTGCTCGAGCGACTGATGGACATCCTGCTGGCGTTCCCCCAGCTCATCCTCGCGCTCGCCATCGCGTCGATCCTGGGCCCGGCGGTCCAGAACGTGGTGATCGCGATCGCCATCCCCATCATCCCGCGCGCCGCGCGGGTGGTGCGGGCCACTGCGCTGTCGGTGAAGGAGAACGTGTACGTGGAGGCCGTGAACGCCCTCGGCGCCTCACGGCCCCGCGTGGTCTTCCAGCACATCGTCCCCAACGTCGTCGCGCCTTACATCATCATCCTGACCGCGCAGCTCGGCGGGGCCATCCTGGCCGAGGCGGCGCTCTCCTACCTGGGGCTGGGGTCGGCCGAACCGACGCCGTCGTGGGGGTTGATGCTCTCGGGCTCCGCGCTCTCGTATGCCGAGAAGGCCCCCTGGCTCGCGGTCTTCCCCGGCATCGCGATCAGCCTGGGCGTGTTCGGCTTCAACCTCTTCGGGGATTCCCTGCGAGACGCCCTCGACCCGAAGCTGCGGAAAGGGTGAGCGTGTGACGCACAAGGAGGAAGGGTTATGAAGCAGCGGCTCGGGGTCATCGTGTCGCTCGTGACCGCGCTTCTTTGGGCTGGATCTCTGGCGCCGGGAGAAGCGGCCCGACCGGAGGGGACGCTGACGGTGGCGGTGGCCACCTTCGGCAACGAGCGCTGGTTACCGAACCTCTACGTCGGCGCCGAGGACGTCGTGCTCAAGCCCCTGTGGGAAAACCTGTTGTCTCGAGATGGCAAGGGTCACCTCATCCCCATGCTGGCCGAACGGTGGGAAGTCCTTGACGCGGGACGGACATGGAAGTTCCACTTACGCAAGGGCGTTCGCTTCCATAACGGGTCCGAGGTCACCGCCGAGGACGTCAAGTTCTCGTTCGCTTCGATCGCGCGGGAGGGCTCGGCGAACTCCCTGGCGCCGGAGTTTCGGCTGATCAAGAGCATGGAGATCGAGGGCCCATACACGATCAGCGTACGCTTCGAGAAGCCGTTCGTGACCTTCGGGAACCGGGTCACGCA
>JACPCG010000109.1 GCA_016179925.1 Candidatus Rokuibacteriota bacterium
CGCAGATCGATACGTCCGCCTGCCCGCTCTATCTCCTCACCGGCGAGTACGATTTCTCCTGCACGCCGGAGGACACCCTGCGCACGGCCGCGAAGATCAAGGGCGCGCGCGTGACGATCATGAAGGAGATCGGCCACTTCCCGATGAGCGAGAACCCCGCCCAGTTCCGGCGCTACCTCCTGCCGGTCCTCGACGAGATCAAAGCGCATCGCGCTTGATCAGCTCGGCGAAGTCCTCGACGGGGAGCGCGCGAGCCCACTCGGCCCCCTCGGAGTCGCGCCCGTAAGCTTCGCTCATGTAGGCGACCGCCTCCTCGCGCGTGCGGAAGAGGCGCCAGAGGTGGCCGGCGCCGCCGCCGACGCGGCGGAGGTGGAAGACCGGCTCGGCGGGGGAGGCGGGCTCGTAGCTCGCGCGTTGGCCGAAGCGGTCGAGCGTGATCCACGCGACGGCGATGCCGCGCCCGGAGAGCGCGCGGGCCTTGAGCGATTCCTCGCGCGGCAGCGACTCGATGTCGCAGAGCTGCGGGCCGTAGTAGACGGCCACGCTCTCGGCGGGCAGCGAGAGCTCGACCCTGAGCGGCCCGCCGATCGACTCCAGCAGCGCCCTGGTGTCCTCTCCGATCCAGACCGCGCTCCCGTCGGCCTGGTCGGGCCACGCCTCGACGATCCGGCCCTTCTCCGCGAGCGCGCGGCGCTGGGCGATCTCGTCCTTCGCGGTCGTCAGGTAGAGTCGGCTCACGGGATGCGGACGTAGCCTTCCATGAGCCGACGCGCCGTCCGGTAGACGGTGACGCTCTCGGCCCACGGCGCTCCGTCGCGCACGCTCACGGCCGCGTCGATCGGCAGGACGCCGGACGGATGCCCCAGCCTGATCAGTGGAGCGGGGTCCGCGAGGCCGGCGTGGGCCGCGGGTAGCCTGCTGGAGGCACGTGTGGCTCCGCTCGCGCATTCATGCACGAGAGTCCCTTCCATCCGGGCGGCGACGGCGAGACACATCGCCGCCGTCAGCGCGAACGCGCGGTGGCAGTTGCCCATCGAGATGACGCGCGCGACGACGTCGACGCTCTCGGCGCCGTACCTGGCGCCGTCGAGCGCGGCGAACGGGGCGGGCGGCGCGACGAGGGCGATCTTCGGCACCGCCGCGCTCCCCGGGATGCCCATGCGCCGGGCGGCCTCGACGCGGATCGCCTCGAGCCGCGCCGCGAGGGCGGGGTCAGCATCGATCGCCTGCGGGGTCTCCGTGCCGGCGAGCCCGAGATCTTTCGCGCGGACGAAGACCACCGGGTTGGTCGCGTCCACGAGCGAGGCCTCCAGGCCGTCGAGCATCTCGCGCGGGCTCCCGGTCGGCAGCAGGCGCCCGGTGCCGGCGCCGCCCGGATCGAGGAAGTCGAGCGCGATGCGGGCGCCGCGCCGCGGCACGCCGGCGAGCGCGAAGTCGCCCTCCACCGCGGCCTCGCCGTCCTGCACGGGGACGTGGGCGACGATGAGCTTCTTCGTGTTGGTGTTGTGGATGCGCACGAGCGTCTCGCCCGTGAAGTCCGAGTGCTCGAGCTTCACGAGCCGCTCGTCGATCGCGAACGGGCCGACGGCGGACGAGCAGTTGCCGCAGTTGCCCTTGTAGTCCACGACGGGTGTCCGCACGTCCACCTGGGCGAAGGTGTAGTCCACCTCCGCGTCGGCCTGGGTGGGCGGGCCGATGATGCACGCCTTGGAGAGCGACGAGATGCCGCCGCCGAGCCCGTCGAGCTGGCGGCCGTAGGGGTCGGGGCTTCCGAGCGCCGCGAGCAGGATGCGGTCGCGCGCGGGCCCGGGACCCGGGAGGTCCTGCTCGCGGAAGAAGAGCGCGCGGGAGGTGCCCCCGCGCATGAAGACGGCGCGGATCTTCTTCTGGGTCATTGGAGCGGGGTCCGCGAGGCCGCGTGTGTCCGAGGGTGGCCTGAGACAGACGCGGCGTGGCTCCGTCTCTTCAGCGCACTCTTCATGAGGTCCGAGGCCGCGTGTGTCCGAGGGAGGACGTCGCGCTCGCGCGCCGTCAGCACGCACGAGGCCGAGAGCTTGGCGCCGCTCCGCGTGTTGACGACCGTCACGCGGTCACCGGCCGCGAGCGCCGCGCGCAGCCCCTCGAGGACGAGCCGGTCGTTGCGCTCGATCGCGGCGTACGCGGCGGGGTCGTCGAAGGTGAGGGGCACGATCCCCCAGTTGATGAGGTTGGCCCGGTGGATGCGCGCGAACGATTTCGCGAGCACGGCGCGGACGCCGAGGTGCATCGGCGCGATCGCGGCGACCTCGCGCGAGGAGCCCTGGCCGTAGAGCTCGCCCGCGACGATCACGCCCGTGCCCGCGTGCCGGGCCCGCGCCACGAACTCCGGGTCCACGTACTTGAAGCAGAACTCGGCGATCGCGGGGACGTTCGAGCGGAAGACCAGCACGGCGGCTCCCGCCGGCGAAATATCGTCCGTGGAGACATTGTCCCCCAGCTTCAGGAGCACCGGAGCCTCGAGGCGCTCGCCGACCGGCTCGCCGACGGGCACCGGCTTGATGTTCGGGCCGCGCACGACCTCGCCCCCGCCGTCGGGGAGGACGAAACCCGCGGTGGAGGCGACGAAGCTCTCGGGGAGATAGGGCTCGGGCGTGATCCCGACATCCCGCGGGTCCGTGATCCGTCCCGTGAGCGCCGAGGCCGCGGCGGTGACGGACGAGCAGAGATAGACCTCGTCGTCCTTGACGCCGCTCCGCCCCGGGAAATTGCGGTTGAAGGCGCGCAGGCTCTTCGTGCCGACGGCCGGGACGTGGCCGATCCCGGCGCAGGCGCCGCAGGAGGGCTCCGAGACGAGCGCGCCTGAGGCGAGGAGATCGGTCAGCAGCCCCTCGCGCGCCATCGTCTCGAGAATCCGGTGGCTGCCCGGGAAGAGCACGAACGAGACGGAGGGGTGGACCTGCCGGCCGCGCAGGATCTCCGTCACCGCCCACATGTCCTGCCACGAGCCGTTGGTGCAGGAGCCGACCATCACCTGCTCGACCGGGGTGCCCGCGACCTCCTCGACGGGCACGACGCGGTCGGGCGAGCCCGGCAGCGCGACCAGCGGCGTGATCGTCGAAAGATCCAGCTCGATCTGGTCGTCGTACTCGGCGTCCTCGTCTGGCGCCTGCGCGGTCCACTCGGCCTTGCGGCGGAGGCGGCGGAAGTAGTCGCGCGTCACCGCATCGGAGGGAAAGACGCTGGTCGTCAGCCCGAGCTCGGCGCCCATGTTGGCGAGCGTCATCCGCTGCGGGAGCGAGAGCGTCGCCAGCCCCGGGCCCGCGTACTCGAAGATCTTCCCGCTCCCGCCGCGCACCGAGAGGCGACGGAGCAGCTCGAGGATCACGTCCTTCGCGGTGACCCACGGTGCGAGCTCGCCCGTGAGCCGGACGCGGACCACCTGCGGCATCGTGAAGAAGTAGGGACTCCCGCCCATTGCGACGGCGACGTCGAGGCCGCCCGCGCCGATCGCCAGCATCCCCGCGGCGCCGCAGAGCGGCGTGTGGCTGTCGGTGCCGAGGAGCATCTGGCCCGGGACCGAGAAGCTCTCGAGGTGGACCTGGTGGCAGATGCCGTTGCCGGGCTTCGAGAAGACCGCGCCGTACTTCCGCGCGGCGGTCTGCAGGTAACGGTGGTCGTCGGAGTTGCGCGAGTCCACCTGGGAGACGTTGTGGTCCACGTACGCGACGACGCGCCCGGGCACCACGCGCGGGAAGCCCATCGCCTCGAACTGGAGGAGGGCCATCGTGCCGTTGGTGTCGGTCAGGAGCACCTGGTCGACGCCGACACCGATCTCCTCGCCCCCCACGGGCTTGCCCGAGACGAGGCGGGACTCGATGAGCTTGCGGGTGAGGCTCTTAGCCACGCTTGTTCTTACCCGCGTTTGTCCAGCGGCGTGAAGGCGCGCCGCCCGGCGCCGATGTAGTCGGCGCGGGGGCGGATCAGCCGGTTGTCCTCGTGCTGCTCGATGATGTTCGCCGTCCAGCCCGCGATCCGGCCCGCCGCGATCACGGGCGTGAAGAGGTCCACGGGGATCCCGAGCGAATAGAAGAGCGGCGCCGAGTAGAAGTCCACGTTCGGGATGAGCTTCTTCGCCGCGCGGATGCGCGCGTGGAGCTTGACCGCCATCTCGTACCACTTGAACTGGCCCGACTGCCGGCACGCTTCTTCCGCCATGCCGCGCAGGATCGCCGCGCGCGGGTCGCCCGCCGTGTAGACGCGGTGGCCGAAGCCCATGAGCCTCCGCTTCTCGGCCAGCGCCTTGTCGGAGAACGCGTCCACGTTCCCGGGCTCGCCGATCTCCATGAGCGTGCGCATGACTGCCTCGCCCGCCCCCCCGTGCAGCGGGCCCTTGAGCGCGCCCACCCCGCCCGCCACCGCCGAGTGCATGTCCGACTGGGTCGAGGTGATCACGCGCGTCGTGAAGGTGGACGCGTTGACCTCGTGCTCGGCGTAGAGCGTGAGGCTCGCGTCGAAGGCCTTCACGACGACCGCGGACGGACGCTTGCCGGAGAGCATGTAGAGGAAGTTGGCGGCATGCGAGAGGTCGGGCGCTGGCGGGACCGGCGGCTGGCCACTCCGGACTCGATGATGCGTGCAGATCGCCGTCGCAAGCTGGCTCGTGAGCCTGAGCGCCTTCCGCAGATTGGCCTCGCGGGAGTTGTCGGTCGCCTCTGGGTCGCGCATGCCGAGCATGGCGACCGCGGCCTGCAGCGCGCGCATCGGGTCCGTGTCCTTCGGCATGAGGCCGAAGGCCTGGACGAGCTCGCTCGGGATCTCCCGGGCGGCGATGAGCGCGAGGGTCGTCTTGTCGAGCTGGGCCGCGGTCGGCAAGTCACCGTGCCAGAGGAGGTGGCAGACCTCCTCGAAGGTGGCGCGGCGCGCCAGGTCCTCGATCTCGTAGCCGCAGTAGGCGAGCCGCCCGTTCTTGCCGTCGAGGTCACAGAGCCGGGTCTCGGCGGCGACGACGCCCTCGAGCCCGCGGATGAGCTGGGA
>JACPCG010000110.1 GCA_016179925.1 Candidatus Rokuibacteriota bacterium
ACGTGGGGACCATCGACGCGTACTGGGAAGCGCACATGGATCTCCTCGGCGAGTCGCCGCGCTTCGACCTCGACAACCGCTACTGGCCGATCCGGAGCGAGCACCACCCGGGCCCGCCGGCGCGCTTCATCGGCGCGGAGGTGGACAACGCCCAGGTCGGCGAGGCCTCGCTCCTCAAGCGCGCGGTCATCCGCAACTCGATCCTCGGCCGCAGCGTCTGGGTGAACGAGGGCGCGGTCATCGAGGACTCGATCGTCATGGACCACACGACCGTGGGCAAGGGCGCCCGCCTCCGGCGCGCGATCATCGACCGCTTCAACATCATCCCCGCGGACACCGAGATCGGCATGGACCCGGCGCAGGACCGGCGCCGGTTCCACGTCGAGCCGTCCGGGCTCGTCGTCGTGCCGCGCGGCGGCCGCCGTGAGTTCCTGAGGGGCCTCGACGAATTTTGACCCGCGCGATCGTCGTCCACGGGCACTTCTACCAGCCGCCCCGCGAGAACCCGTGGCTCGAGACCATCGAGGTGCAGGACGGGGCCGCGCCGTTCCACGACTGGAACGAGAAGGTGACCGCCGAGTGCTACGCGCCGAACACCGCCGCGCGCCGCGTGGACGAGAAGAACCGCATCACCGGCATCCTGAACAACTTCGAGAAGATCTCGTTCGACATCGGCCCCACGCTGTTCGCCTGGCTCGCCCGCCACCGCCCCGACGTCTGTGCCAGGATCCTCGAGGCCGACGCGGCGAGCACGCGCGCCCGCGACGGCCACGGCAACGCGATCGCGCACGTCTACAACCACATGATCATGCCGCTCGCCACCCGGCGCGACAAGGTCACGCAGGTGCGCTGGGGCATCGAGGACTTCCGCTTCCGCTTCGGCCGGGAGCCCGAGGGCCTGTGGCTCCCCGAGACGGCCGTGGACGGCGAGACGCTGGAGGTGCTCGCGGAGGCCGGGATCCGGTTCACGATCCTGGCGCCCCACCAGGCGCGGCGCGTGCGCCCGCTCGGGAGCGACGCGTGGGAGCCCGTCACCGACGGCGTGGACCCCACGCGGCCGTACCTCTGGCGGGGCCCGCGGGGCCTCACGCTGGCGCTCTTCTTCTACGACGGCGCCATCGCCCGGGCGGTCGCCTTCGGCGGCGCGCTCGAGCGCAGCGAGAACCTCGTGAGCCACCTCCTGGGGGGCTTCAGGACCGGCGACCGCGCGCCGCAGCTCGTCCACTGCGCCACGGACGGCGAGTCCTACGGCCACCACCACCGCTTCGGCGAGATGGCGCTCGGCGCCGCGGTCGAGCGCCTCGAGGCCGACCCGGAGGTGACGCTGACGAACTACGCGGCGTACCTGGCGGCCCACCCGCCGGCGCACGAGGTGGACATCGACGAGCGCACGTCGTGGAGCTGCGCCCACGGCGTCGAGCGCTGGCGCGCCGACTGCGGCTGCCGCGTGAACCCCGGCTCGCACCAGCGCTGGCGCAAGCCGCTCCGGGAGGCTCTCGACTGGCTCCGCGACCAGGTGGACCGCTTCTTCGAGATCCGCGCCACCGCCGTCTTCCGAGACCCGTGGGCCGCGCGCGAGGCCTACGTCGAGGTCCTGCTCGACCCGGCCCCGCGCGTGGAGGCGTTCCTCACCGAGCACGCGCGGAGCCCGCTGGACGCCGCCGCGCGCGTCCAGGCGCGCCGCTTCCTCGAGATGCAGCGGAACCGCCTGCTCATGTACACCTCGTGCGGCTGGTTCTTCGACGACATCGCCGGGCTCGAGCCGGTGCAGTGCCTCAAGTACGCGGCGATGGCGATCCGCTACTACGCCGATCTCGGCGGCGGCCGCCTCGAGACCGACTTCGTGCGCCGGCTCGAGGGGGCGCCGGCGAACGCCGCCGAGTTCCGCGACGGCGGCGACGTCTACCGGCGCCTGATCCGCCCGGCCGTCGTGGATCTGCCGCGCGTCATCGCGCACTACGCGATCACCGGGCTCTTCGAGGAGTACCCGGACGAGGCCCCCTGCTACGCGTTCCGGGTCGCGCGGCTCGACGAGGTCCGGCGGGAGGACCACGGCACCGCGCTCCGCCTCGGCCACGTCCGCGCGGACTCGGCGATCACCGGGGAGACGCGGGAGGCGATGTACGCCGTGCTCCACCTCGCCGGCCACGACTTCTCCTGCGGCGTCCTGCCGTACGACGCGGAGCGCTACGCCCGGTTGAAGGCGGATCTCGTGCGGCGCTACGAGCGCGCGAGCCTCACGGACGTCGTGCGCGGCATGGACGAATACTTCGGGCAGGAGACCTTCGCCCTGCCCCACCTCTTCGTCGAGGGACGCCGGCTCGTCGTCGCGAACGTCATCCGTCACGTCCTCGACAAACACGAGGAGACGTACCGCCGCGTCTGGGACGAGAACCGCAAGCTGATGCACTACCTGCGCCAGGCCGACGTGCCCATCCCCGACGCCCTCGCCCTGGTCGCGCGCCACGTCCTCGAGCACGGCATCCTCACCGAGCTGGACCAAGCGGACCGGCTCGGCGCGATCCCGGAGCGGGCGCTGGAACTCCACGCCGAGGCGCAGGCGCTCGGGTTGAGGCTCGACCTCAAGCCGGCGCGCCCGGCCATGCAGCGGGCGGTCCGCTGCGCCTTCGCCGCGGTCGCCGAGGCGCCGGACGACGAGCGGATCCGCCGCGCGACCGCGCTCGTCGACGTCGCGATCCGCCTGGGCCTCGACCTCGGGTTCTGGGGCGCGCAGACGCAGTTCTTCGACCTCTGGCGGGCGCTGCCGCCCGCGCGTCCGGCGCTCGCCGGGCTCGCCCGCCTGCTCCACTTCAACCTGCCACGGGAGGCGCCGTGAGGCCGATCACCGACCCGAAGCGCACCGTCGTCATCGAGAACGTGGCGCCCGCGGTGGACGGCGGCCGCTATCCCGTCAAGCGCGAGGTCGGCACGGCGCTCGAGGTCGCGGCCGACATCTTCAAGGAAGGCCACGACGTGCTGGTCGCGTTCCTGAAGTATCGGCGTGCCGATGAACGCGCCTGGCGGGAAGCGCCGATGAGCCACGTGGACAACGACCGCTGGGCGGGATCGTTCGCGCTGGAGGCGAACGCGCGCTGGGTCTTCACGATCGAGGCGCTCGCCGAGCCGT
>JACPCG010000111.1 GCA_016179925.1 Candidatus Rokuibacteriota bacterium
TTCCTCGGGGCGGACGAGTCTCTTCGTCGCCTGCCTCCGCGACGTCACGCGCCGGGGGGCCGTCGCCGCCGTCGTGGACGCCGATCACGCATTCGATCCCGTGTCCGCGGCCCGGGCCGGCGTGGACCTCTCCCGCCTCCTCTGGGTGCGCTGCGGCGGCCGCCGGGATCGGGCCCTCCGCGCCGCCGACCGGCTCGTCCGCTGTCCGGGGTTCGCGCTGATCGGGCTCGATCTCGGCGAGCGCGTGCCGTGCCTGCCCCTGGCGGCGGCGTTCCGCCTGAAGTTCGCCGTCGAGCGGACGGACGCGACGCTGCTGATCGCCGGCCGCCGACCCGTCACCGGCCCGGGCGCCTCGCTGGTCGTCGAAACCGCACGGCGGAGGCTCGACTGGGCGGGGCCCGGCCCCGTCCCCACGCGTCTGGTACGCCTGCTCGCGGAGGTCCGGGTCCTCCGCGCCCGCCGGGTCACCGGAGCGCCCGTCGCGGCGCCGCCGCTCGCGTTCTGCGCATGAGCCGGTTTGCCTGCGTGTGGGTGGACTGGTTCACCGCCGCCGCCGCGGAGCGCTGCGAGCCCGCGCTCCGCGACGAAGCGCTCGCGATCGTTGCCCCCGGGCCGTCGATCAAGCGGGTGATCGACGCCAACGCGGCCGCGCGTGCCGCGGGCGTGCGTCCGGGGATGACGGAGACTGAAGCGCGGGCGGGCTGTCCCGCGCTCGTGAGCCGGCCCTGGGCGGCAGCGCACGTCGCTTCGGCGCGGCACGCGCTGCTCGAGGCGGCCCTCGGCGTGTCGCCCCGGGTCGAGGACGCCGGGGCGGGGATCGTCCACGTCGACGCGGCCGGGCTCACGCGACTGCACGGCGACGCGGCCGCCGTCGGACGTCGCCTTTTGCGCCAGGCCGAGCGCGTGGGATTCGCCGCCCGCGTGGCGCTCGCCGAGAGCCGGACGGTCGCGCGCCTCGTGGCCGCGAGCGCCTCCGGTCCCCTGACGGTCGTCCCGGCGGGGAACGAGGAACGGGCGCTCGCCGCAGTCCCGCTCGCCGCGCTCGGGCTCGACGCGCACCTCGCACCGGCGCTCGCGCAGTGGGGCGTGCGGACGCTCGGCGAGCTGGCCGCGCTGCCGCGTGCCGGGGTGGCGATGCGGCTCGGGCCCGCGGGGCTCGACGCCCACGATCGGGCGCTCGGCCGCGACCGCGAGCCGTTCCGCGCCTGGACGCCGCCGCCCTTCTGGGAGGAAGCGCAGGGGCTCGAGTGGGAGGTCGATTCACTCGGGGCCCTCGCGCTCGTGCTCGAACGCGTGCTCGAGCGGCTCTGCGCGCGGCTCACGGCCGCGCATCTCGCGGCCGACGCGCTGGACGTCCGCCTCGAGCTCGCGTCGGGAGGCCATCACGAGCGGACGGTCACGCTCGCGGTCCCGATGGGCGAGGCGAAGCCGATGCTGGCGCTCCTGGCGCTCGAGCTCGAGAGGCACCCGCCGGGCGCCGCCGTCACGCGCGTGACGGTGAGCGCCCGCCCGGTCCAGGCGCGGGCGGGGCAGGGCGGGTTGTGGCAGCCGCCCGCCCCGGCCCTCCGCGACCTCGGCGCCGTGCTGGTCCGCCTCGCCGAGCTGGTCGGTCCCGACAACGTCGGCTCGCCCGCGCTGCTCGACTCGCACCGCCCCGACGCCTACGCGCTGCTCGCGTTCGCGCCGCCCCACGAGCCCGATGCTCTCTCCGATCGTCGAGACGCGGTGGGGCCTGTCACGGGGAGCGCTCCTCGTCCGGCATCGTCCCCCCCGCGTCTCGACGAGTCAGAGCATCGGCTCGTGCTGCGGCGCGTGCGGCCGGCGCGACGCGTGGCCGTCGAGACGGACGGCGAGCGGCCGGCGCGCGTGGAGGGGTGGCGCGTCGTCGCGTGCGCCGGCCCCTGGCGCGCGTCGGGCGAGTGGTGGGACGCGGAGGCCTGGGCGCGCGACGAGTGGGACGCAGCGCTCGCAGACGGGGTACTCTGCCGGCTCGCGCATGATCGCCTGACCGGCGCCTGGCACCTCGACGGTGTCTACGACTGACGCCGGGCCATGTTCATCGAGCTCCACGCGCAATCCGCGTTCTCCTTCCTCGAAGGCGCCGAGCTGCCCGAAGCGTTCGCCGCCGAGGCGGCGCGGCTCGAGATGCCCGCCGTGGCGCTCGTGGACCGGGACGGCGTGTACGGCGCCGCGCGCTTCACTCGCGCCGCGCTCGGCGCGGGGGTGACGCCGCTCGTCGGCGCCGAAGTCACGCTCGCCGACGGCTCGCGCCTGCCGCTCCTCGTGGAGGACCGCGAGGGGTATCAGAACCTCTGCCGCCTGATCACGCGGATGAAGCTCGGCGCTCCCAAGGGCGCCGCCGCAGCCGCGCTCGACGAGCTCGAGCCGTACGCCGCCGGACTGGTGTGCCTCACCGGTGGTCCCTGGGGCCCGCTCGCTCTCAGGCTCGCCGCCGGCGACGCCGAGGGCGCGCGCGACGTTCTCGCGAGGCTCGTCTCGATCTTCGGCAGCTCGAGCTGCTACGTCGAGGTCCAGCGGCACCTCGATCGCGAGCAGGAGCGGATCCTCCAGGCGCTGGTCGCCCTGGCTCGCGCGGCCCGCGTGCCGCTCGTCGCGTCCAACCAGCCGCTCTACGCCCGCCCGGAAGGCCGGCCGCTCGCCGACATCTTCACGTGCATCCGCGAGAAGACCGATCTCGATCACGCCGGCCGGCGTCTCCTCCTGAACGGCGAGCGCGGGCTCCGGGGCGGGCGGGAGATGACACGCCTCTTTCGCGATCTCCCCGCTGCGCTCGCCAACACGGGCGAGCTGGCGCTGCGCCTCGGCTTCACGCTGAAGGACCTCGGGTACCGCTTTCCGGAGTTCCCGCTGCCGCCCGGGCAGACGTCGCTGGCCCACCTGCGCGAGCTGGCCGGACGCGGGGTGAGCGCACGGTACGGCGCGGGCCCGCTCGCCGCGCGGGCGCGCCGCCAGATCGCTCACGAGCTCGAGATCATCGGGCGGCTCGACCTCGCGGGCTACTTTCTGATCGTGTGGGACATCGTCGAGTACTGCCGGGCGCAGGACATCCTCGTGCAGGGGCGCGGCTCGGCGGCGAACAGCGCCGTCTGCTACGCGCTCGG
>JACPCG010000172.1 GCA_016179925.1 Candidatus Rokuibacteriota bacterium
TGCTAGCGCGGGCGGTCACCGCGCGTGCAGGACGCGCTGCTCGACAAGCTCCGCGCCGCCGTCGGGCCCGCCGACGTCCTGACAGGCGTCGAGCTCTCGCCCTACGTCGTCGAGGGCCGCACGCCCGAGGCGGCTGTCTTCCCCGGCTCGGTGGAGGAGGTCGCCGCGGTGGTCGGGCTCGCCGCCGAGGCGGCGCTGCCGGTCACCCCGTGGGGCGGCGGCACCGCCGCGTCCGTCGGGATGCCCGCCACGCGCGCGGGGCTCGTGCTCGGGTTCTCCCGCCTGAACCGCCTCGTCGAGCACGAGCCGGGCGATCTCACGGCCACCGTCGAGGCCGGCATGACGGTCGCGGCGCTCCAGTCGGCGCTCCGGAGCCGCGGCCAGTGGCTCTCGCTCGATCCCCCCGATGCCGAGCGCGCGACGCTCGGCGGTGTGCTCGCCACCAACGCCTCGGGCCCGCGGCGTCATCTCTACGGGACCGCGCGCGATCTCCTGATCGGCGTCACCGTGGTCACCGCCGACGGCGCGGTGGTGAAGGGCGGGGGCAAGGTCGTGAAGAACGTCGCCGGCTACGATCTGCCGAAGCTCTTCATCGGCTCGTACGGCACGCTCGGGATCATCGTGGAGGCGACGGTGAAGCTCCGGCCGCTGCCCGACGACGAGCGGGTCGTGGGCGTGGCGTTCGACCGGTTGAAAGACGGGGGCGCCGCGGTCCGCGCCCTCATGGCGTCCGACCTGATCCCGAACGCGGTCGAGCTGCTCGACGCCGCGGCAGGCGGCGCACTCGGGGCGGGGGGTGCGCCGGCGAGTGTCGTTCCGAGCGCGGGCGCGCCCTCCGCCCTGGGTGCGCTGCTGGTCGTGGGCTTCGACGGCCTGCCCGAGCAGGTCGAGTGGCAGTGCGCCGAGCTCGCGCGCCTGGCCGCGGCGTGCGGCGGTCGCGAGGCGCGCCCGCTTGCCCAGGATGTCTGGCCGCGACTCGCGACCGCGGCGCGCGCGGCGTTCGGGACGCCGACCGCCGTGATGACGTTCGGCGTCCTGCCGACGGAGGTCGCGGAGCTCATGGAGCACGGCGCCGAGGTCGCGCGGGCGCGTGGGATCCCGTCGGCATGGACGGCTCATGCGGGCGTCGGCCACGTCAGCGCCGCGCTCCGCTCCGACCGCGAGCCTCAGGCGCCCGGACCGGTTGCCGCCGTGTTGAGCGAATGGCGGACGATGGCGCGGACGGGTGGCGGCCACGGGACGCTCGAGTGGGCGCCGCTCGCGGTGAAGTCGCAGGTCCCCGTCTGGGACGACCCGGGCGCCGCGGGCCGGATCATGCAGCGTATCAAGGCCCAGCTCGACCCGCATAACCTGTTGAACCCTGGCCGCTTCGTCGCCGGCCTCTGACCGTGAAAAGGCCTCCCGGCCGACCCGCGCGTGCGGCGATCATGAACAACCCAGGCTAACGGGACGGACGCATGGCCCACATCGTCCACGAACCCGCGCCGGTCGGCCCCGGGCCGCTCGCCCTCCACGGGCTCTCGGTGGAAGGCGTGAACCAGTGCGTCCACTGCGGGCTCTGCCTCGCGTCCTGCCCGACCTTCGCCGAGCTCGGGACCGAAATGGACTCGCCGCGCGGACGGATCTTCCTGATCAAGGCGCTCGCGGAGGGGCGGATGGCGCTCACCGACTCGACGGCACGCCACCTCACGCTCTGCCTCGACTGCCGCGCGTGCGAGACCGTGTGCCCGGCGGGCGTGCCGTACGGCCGGCTGATCGAGGCGGCGAAGGCGGAGATCGAGCGCCGGCGCCCGGGCTCACCGCTGCGCCGCCTCTTCCGCTGGCTCAACTTCGGCCTCCTGCTGGGCCACCCGGGGATGCTGAGGCTCGCCGCGGCCGTGACGCGCCTGTACCAGGCAAGCGGGCTTCAGCGGCTCGCGCGCGCGAGCGGGCTCGTGAAGGTCCTGCCCGGGACGCTCCCCGCGTGGGAGGCGCTCTTGCCGCCGATGCCCGCCGCGGCCGGGCGCGCGCCGCTCCCGCCGCTGGTCCCCGCGGAGGGCTCGCGGCGCGCCCGCGTCGCCCTGCTCACGGGCTGCGTGCAGTCGGTCGTCTTCGGCGCCCACAACCGCGCGACGGCGCGCGTGCTGGCGAAGAACGGCTGCGAGGTCGTCGTGCCGGAGGGCCAGGGCTGCTGCGGCGCGCTGAACGCCCACGGGGGCGACCACGCGCGCGCGCTCGAGATGGCGCGGCGCACGATCGCCGCCTTCGAGGCCGTGCGCGTGGACGCGGTGATCGTCAACACCGCGGGGTGCGGCGCCCACATGAAGGCGTACGGCAGGCTCCTCGCGGAGGACCCCGCGTGGGCCGCGCGCGCGGCCCGCTTCGCGGCGTCGCTCCATGACGTCTGCGAGTTCCTGGCGAAGGCGCCGCTGCGCGGCCCGCTCGCGCCGGTCGCCATGACCTGCACCTACCACGACCCCTGTCACGTGGTCCACGGCCAGAAGATCAAGCAGGAGCCGCGCCGGCTCCTCGCCCAGATCCCGGAGCTACGTGTCGTCGAGCTGGCCGAGTCGGACTGGTGCTGCGGCTCGGCCGGCCTCTATAACCTGACGGAACCCGAGATGGCGACACGGCTCCTCTACCGGAAGGTCGGCCACGTGCTGGCGACGGGCGCCGAGGCGGTGGTGACCGCGAATCCCGGCTGCATCCTCCAGATCGAGGCCGGGCTGCGCGCCCGGGGCTCGACGGTGCGTGTCCTTCACATCGTCGAGATCCTCGACCGCGCCTACACCGGCGCGCGCGCATGAGCGACGTCGCCGCCACGCCGCGCGAGCACAAGGCCCACGCCCCGCGGTCCGTCGGCTGCTGGGTGGTGACCGTCTCCGACACGAAGACGCCCGAGACGGACACGAGCGGCGCCGTGATCCGCGAACGGCTGAGTGCTGCAGGACATTATGTGGTCGGAGCGACGATCGTCAGCGACGAGCCCGCCGACGTCCAGCGCGTCGTGCGCGAGGCGTGTGAGGACGACCGGGTCCAGGCGGTCATTCTGACGGGAGGCACGGGGATCACGGCGCGCGACGCCACGTTCGAGGCGATCGAGGCGCTGCTGGACAAGCGCCTGCCCGGGTTCGGCGAGCTCTTCCGCATGCTCTCCTACCAGGAGATCGGCGCCGCCGCGATGCTCTCGCGCGCCCAGCTGGGGATCCACGCGCGCCGGATCGTCGCCTCGCTGCCGGGCTCGCCGCAGGCCTGCCGCCTGGCGCTCGACAAGCTCCTGATCCCGGAGCTCCCGCACCTCGTCCGCGAAGTCAGTCGGTAGTGAGGTGAGCGCCCGCTTCGAGAGAGCCTGGGGGCGCGGATCAGGGGATCGTCGGGTATACTTCGTCGTAGTCGTTGCAAGGAGGGTTCGGATGGGCACGTCACCGATGCGCGCGCTCCTGGCCGTGGTCCTCGTCGCTCTCTCGCTGATCGGCTGCGCCGCCCCGACGGGCGGCGGGGCCGTCACGCCCTGGAAGGAAGACCCGGGGGCGACCGTCGCGCCGGAGCTCGCGCGATTCAACACCCTCCTCGCCGACCTCGCCGAGCGGATGAAGCCGGGGCTCGTCCACGTGCGCGTGCGGCGCGCGGCGAAGGAGGGCGCGCAAGAAGAGCCGGGCGACGAGCGGCGCAGCACCGGCTCGGGGTTCGTCATCGACCGGAGCGGGCTCATCGCGACGAACTCCCACGTGGTCGAGGGCGCCGAGACCATCCAGGTGCGGCTCTCCGACGGGCGCCGGTTCGCGGGCACGCTCGTCGGGCGCGACGGCCGCGTGGACCTGGCGCTCCTCAAGATCGAGGGCGCCACGAAGCTGGCCCCGCTGCCGCTCGGCGACTCGAACCAGCTGCGCGTCGGCGAGTTCGTCATGGCGCTCGGCCATCCGTTCGGGCTCGAGCAGAGCGTCTCGTTCGGGATCGTGAGCCGCAAGGGCGCGCCGCTGACGCTGGCCGCGCCCGGCTTCGACTTCATCCAGACCGACGCCGCGATCAACCCGGGCAACTCCGGCGGCCCGCTCGTGAACATGGCGGGCCAGGTGATCGGCGTCAACAGCATGGCGGCGCGCAACGGCTCGATCGGCTTCGCCATCCCCGCGAACCTCGTCAAGATGCTGATGCCGCAGCTCGCGACGAAGGGCAAGGTGGACTGGGGGTGGCTCGGCGTGTCCATCGCCGAGGTGACGGAGGAGGATCTGCCGCGGCTCAAGCTGCGCGAGCCCAAGGGCGTGCTGGTCCGCGCCGTGATGCCGGGCGAGCCGGCCGAGAAGGGCGGGATCCGCGCTGACGACGTCATCCTCGGGATCGACGGCACGCCGCTCGAGAGCCCGCGCCATCTGCAGCGGGTCGTGTCGTCCACGCCGGTCGGCACGAAGGTCCGCATCGTCGTCGCGCGGGACGGCCGCGAGACCGAGCTCGAGGTGACGATCGGCCTCTACCAGGAGCGCCCGGCGGTGCCCCGCACCGAAGGGCCGCGGCGGCCGCCCCTGCGGCCGGACGCGCCGAAGCCCGACGACCCCAAGCCGGACGCGCCCACGCCCGAGCCGCCGAAGTAGTCAGGCCCGGGCGCGCGGCTCCGCGAGCGCGGCGAGCGTCGCGTGCGCCCACGGCTCCTCGAGCGTCGGCGCCGGCGCGTAGCGGAGGGCGCCGGTGATCCGCATCCCGCCCTCCCAGTCGGCGGCCGCGTCCTCCAGCACCTCTTCGATCGCGCAGAGGAAGTAGCCGAGCTCGAGCTCCGCCGCGCCGGCGACGGGCAGGGGCCCGTCCACGGCGCGGAGCTTCACGTAGATGATCGCGTCCGGCTCGATCACGAGCAGCGTTCCCGTCTCGCGCTCGACGAGGTTCCGCGCGCTGCGGCTCCGCGCGCCGATCACGAGGCCCATCGTGCCGGCGTCGTAGGCGCGGAGCTCGAGGTAGGAGAGGAGCATCGGGTGGGGGCGGCCCTCGCGGTCCACGGTGACGAACGGGAGCGCGAGCCCGAGACGATGCGGCAGATCGCGCTGGGAGAAGCGCTCGACGAGGGCCGGTGTGAGCGAGGCACCGAGCGAGCGGGTCACGGCTCAAATCCTGCGGCGAGACCAACCCCGACGCGCCCGAGCGTCACGCGGCTGCCCGGGACGACGGCGCCGAGGCGCCTGTGGTGCCGAGCGTGAACCGCACGGCGTGGCGGGTCTCGCGACGGCACGTCTCGGCGAGGTCGAGCGCGACCTTCTCCACGGCGCGGGCCGCCAGCACGTGCTGCTCAGCCGCCGCGGCGGACGACGGCGCGACGAGCGCCGGGGCGAGCGCGAGAAAGCGCAGGGGCACGGCGCCTTTGTGAGGGAAAGGCGCGCCGGTGTCAAGCTGCTGACTCGCGTTGCCAGAATGGACGTTCCCGCCTGCGGTAACTGCTTGATTCTCTTATCGTCCCCGTTTTGGATTTCGCCTTGCACCGGGAAGCGCCGGGAGGATTCGAGGTATGTACTGCATGAATCTCAGAATCCTGCTGCTGGGCGGCGCGCTCGTGGCAACCTCAGCCTGCGTGACGAGCCAGGAGTGGGCGGATTGGGCGGCCCACCCAGCCCATTTCGCGTCGGGCGACCACTACGCGTTCTCGATGAAGAACCGGTTCGCACCACCGATCGAGGCGACACCGGACGACGTCGCGCTCGCGCGCGAACAGGGCTGGTGGGGTGGGCCGTTCGAGGAGCCATCGGTTGCTGACGTCGGGGGGCGCTGGACCGGCCAGTGGCACGGCTTCGGCGTCTTCGATTGGCCGCGGACCGCGCAGGCCGAGGCCCAGTTCACCCAGCAGGGCAGCCGGGGCGAGGGGCGGCTCGTCCTCGCCGACACGCTCACGGCCGACGTCCCCGAGGTCGTCTCGATCGAGGGGCTCCAGGGCGTGCGGGTCGCGCTCAAAGTCAACGGCTCCACGCTCGTCGTGAAGCACGAGGCGAACGGCCACCACCTGAAGGGCGTCTTCAAGGTTGACGGCGACAGGATGGTGGGGCGCTTCGAGGGCTCGACCGCGCGCATCGTCCTCGTGCGGAGTCGGTGAGGGGCGCCGTGAGGAAGGGGCGGACGCGGCTCCGCATCTGGCTAGTATCCCCGCGCGCGGTCGACGGCGGACAGGAGCGGCTCGCCGGCCGCGAAGCGGCGCAGGTTCTCGACGAAGAGCCCTGCGACCAGCCCGTCCCGCGTCGGGTGGAGTCCGCCGACGTGGGGAAAGATCACGATGCCGTCGGTCGTCCAGAGCGGTGAGTCCGTCGGACGCGGCTCGGTCCTGAAACAGCGGCTGGCGATCAGCCGCCGGCCTTGGGCGTGGCCGCTGCGGGAAGGGGCTCGCGCGCGCCGTCCGGCGTGATCGCGCAGGCCCCGCCGCCGCCGTCCATGTGGATCGTCAGATCCTTGATGGTCGGGGAGGTGCCGCAGAGCGGGCACTTCGGGTCGCGCCGGAGCTTCACCTCGCGGAAGCGCATGCCGAGCGCGTCGTAGGTGAGGAGCCGCCCGACGAGCGGTTCGCCGATCCCGAGCAGGAGCTTGACGACCTCCGTCGCCTGCACCAGCCCGACCACTCCTGGGAGCACGCCCAGGACGCCGGCCTCGCTTCAGGAGGGCACGAGGCCTGGCGGCGGCGGCGTCGGATAGAGGCAGCGGTAGCAGGGCCCCTCGTGGGGCGCGAAGACCGTCGCCATGCCCTCGAACTGGAAGATCGAGCCGTGCACGTTGGTCTTGCCCGCGAGGAAGCACGCGTCGTTGACCAGGTAGCGCGTCTCGAAGTTGTCCGAGCCGTCGACGACGAGGTCGTAGTCCTTGATGATGTCCATCACGTTGTCGACGGTGATGCGCGTCGGCAGGGCGATCACGTTGACGTCGGGGTTCAGCGCCTTGATCGTGCGTGTCCCCGACTCGACCTTCGGCTTGCCGACGTCCCCCGTCGTGTGGAGCACCTGGCGCTGGAGGTTCGTGAGGTCCACGACGTCGCCATCCATCAACCCGAGGGTGCCGACGCCCGTCGCGGCGAGGTAGAGCGCCGCCGGCGAGCCGAGGCCGCCCGCGCCGATCAGGAGCACTTTGGCGCGCAGGAGCCGGCGCTGGCCACGGTCGCCCACCTGGGAGAGCAGGAAGTGGCGGCTGTAGCGCTGGATCTGATCCGGAGTCATCGGGACGTCGCGCACCACGGGCAGGCCCGACTGCACCCACTTCTGGTAGCCGCCCTGGAGGTTGATGACGGTCGCGTAGCCCAGCTCCCGGAGCGCCTTGGCGGCGAGGACCGAGCGGAGCCCCGTCTGGCAGTAGAGGACGATCGGCGTCGCGGGATCGGTGACCGCGGTGCCGATCCTGAATTCCAGGAACCCGCGGCTGATGTTGGTGGAGCCTTCGATGTGGCCGTCGCGGAACTCGTCGGGGTCGCGGACGTCGATGACGACGACTTTCTCGCCTGAATTCATCCGGCGTTGGAGGTCGGCCGGCCCCTCTTCCGGGACGACCTGGCGGGCCTCCGCGAGCATCTCTCTCAGCGTCTTCATGGGTCGAATATTACCCCATTTCCGGTCGAGTGAGTCTTGATTCGCCCAACCCAGTCCTTCATCCCTGCCGAGGACGGCTGCTATACTCTCAAAAATCCATGAGGAATTCCATAAAGGGGATCATCCTCGCGGGCGGCTCAGGCACCCGCCTCTACCCGCTGACCCTCGCGATGAGCAAGCAGCTCGTCCCCATCTACAACAAGCCGATGATCTACTATCCACTCTCCACACTCATGCTCGCGGGGATCCGCACGATCCTCGTCATCACCACGCCCGAGGACCAGGGCGCGTTCCAGCGCCTGCTTGGCGACGGCAGCCCCCTGGGCTTGCGCATCGAGTACGACGTCCAGCCGCACCCCGAGGGGCTCGCGCAGGCGTTCGTCATCGGCCGGCGCTTCATCGGCCGCGATCGCGTCGCGCTGGCGCTCGGCGACAACGTCTTCTACGGCCACGGCTTCCCCGAGTACCTCAAGCGCGCCGCCGAGCGGGCCGCCGGCGCGACGGTGTTCGCGTACTGGGTGCGAGACCCCGAGCGCTACGGCGTCGTCGAGTTCGACGCGACGGGCCGGGCCGTCGGTCTCGAGGAGAAGCCGGCGAAGCCGCGCTCGTCGTACGCGGTGACCGGCCTCTACTTCTACGACAACCAGGTCGTCGAGATCGCGGCGGGCCTCCAGCCCTCGGCGCGCGGCGAGCTCGAGATCACCGACGTGAACGCGGCCTATCTCCGCCGCGGCCAGCTCCAGGTCGAGAAGCTCGGCCGCGGCATCGCGTGGCTCGACACGGGGACCCACGAGGCGCTCCTGCAGGCGTCCACCTTCATCCAGACGATCGAGGAGCGGCAGGGGCTCATGGTCGCCTGCGTCGAGGAGATCGCCTACCGCATGGGCTACATCGTGGCGGACGACGTCCTCCGGATCGCGCGGACGATGCGGGGCAACTCGTACGGGCAGTACCTGTTGCGCCTGGTCGAGTCCGAGCCGTAAGATCGGGACAGCCGATGGACCTCACGCCCCACGCCAAGCGCGCCTTCCAGATCCAGTCCTACGGCGGGGCACCGTCCATCGACGGCGTCGAGATCGTCGAGCTCAAGCGATTCGCGGACGACGGCGGGAGCATGACGGAGCTCGCGCGACTGATGGACGGCCGGCTACCGGCGCTCGCCGGCTTCACGCTCCGGCAGATCAACTACAGCGAGCTCGAGCCGGGCGCGCTCAAGGCGTTCCACCTCCACCAGCGCCAGACCGACGTCTGGTACGTGCCGCCGTCCGACCGCATGCTGCTCGTCCTCATCGACGTGCGGGAGGGCTCGAAGACCGAGGCGACGCGGATGCGGCTCACGCTCGGCGCGGGCGCCTCGCGGCTCGTGCGCGTCCCGCCGGGCGTCGCCCACGGCGTCAAGAACCTCGGCCAGGCCGCGGGACGCATCATCTACTTCACCGACGTCCACTTCTCGCCCGAGCCCTCGACGTGCGACGAGGGCCGGCTGCCGTGGGACTACGCGGGGCCTAAAATCTGGGACGTGACGCGCGGGTAGTGCCGTGAAGGTGCTCGTCACCGGCGGCAGCGGGTTCATCGGCTCCAACTTCATCCGGCACGTCCTGACGGCGCATCCCGACGACAGCGTCGTCAACCTCGACAAGCTGACCTACGCGGGCAACCCGGCGAACCTGAAGGACGTCGAGCGCGATCCGCGCTACGCGTTCGTCCACGGCGACATCTGCGACGCCACGCTCGTGCGCGACGTCGCCCAGGGCGTGGACGCGGTGATAAATCTTGCAGCGTCCACTCACGTGGATCGCTCGCTGATGGAGCCGGATGAGTTTTTGCGCACGGACGTCTTCGGGGTGTTCACGCTCCTCGAGGCGGTGAAGGAGCTGAAGATCCCGCGCCTGCTCCACATCTCGACGGACGAGGTCTACGGCTCGGTCGAGCGCGGCTCGTCGCGGGAGTCGGACCCGCTGCGCCCGTCCAACCCGTACTCGGCCTCCAAGGCGGGCGGCGATCTCCTGGCGCTGGCGTACTGGCAGACGCACCGGACCCCGGTGCTCATCACGCGCTCGTCCAACAACTTCGGCCCCTACCAGTACCCGGAGAAGGTCGTCCCGCTGTTCATCACCAACGCCCTCGAGGACAAGCCCGTGCCGCTCTACGGCGACGGGCGGAACGTGCGCGACTGGCTCTACGTGCTCGACAATTGCACGGCGATCGACCTCGTGCTGCGGCGCGGGAAGGACGGCCAGGTCTACAACATCGGCGGCGGCCACGAGGTCGAGAACCTCGTGCTGACCCGCCAGATCCTGCAGCTCACCGGCAAGCCCGAGACGCTGATCCAGCCCGTCCGGGACCGGCCGGGCCACGACCGGCGCTACGCGCTCGACTCGAAGAAGGTCCGGCAGCTCGGCTGGGCGCCGCGCCACCGGTTCGGCGACGCGCTGGCCGCGACCGTGGCGTGGTACCGTGAGCACGAGGCGTGGTGGCGGCCGCTCAAGTCCGGCGAGTTCCGCGCGTACTACGAAAAACAGTACGGCAACCGCTGAGCCGTGCCGACGGAGGCTCGTATGAGGCGAGGCGCGATTCCGCCCCTGGCCCTGGCGCTGCTCCTGCCCGCCCTCTCGCTCGCCGCCCCGTCGTCCGAGGAGCGGCGCGTCCACCCGCGCGAGCTCTCGGGGCTGCCCTCGTTCGTGAAGCGCGTCGAGCCCTCGATCGTCGGGCTCCGGGTGCGGGTCCCCGAGAAGGCGGCCTCTGCGACGCGGCTCGGCAGCCGGCGCTTCGGCAGCGCCGTCATCTTCGACGCGCGCGGCTACGCGCTCACGGTGAGCTACCTCCTCCTCGACGCCGCCTCGCTCGAGGCGCGGAGCCGCGACGGCCGGCGGTGGGAGGCGAAGCTGGTCGGCCTCGACCTCGACGCGGGCCTCGGCGTGATCAAGCTCGAGGGCGCGGGCCCGTGGGCGGCCGCGCCGCTCGGAAGATCCACCGACGTCGTCACCGGCGCGCGCACGGGCACGGTCGGCGTGGACGAGGACAACGACCTCGTGCACGTGACGGGCGCGGTGCACGCGATCCAGCCCTTCTCCGCCTACTGGGAGTGGATGCTCGACCGCGCGCTCATCGTGGCGCCCGCGAGCCCGCAGTGGGGCGGGAGCGCCGTGGTCAACGACCGCGGCGAGGTCGTCGGGATCGCCTCGCTCCGGCTCGGCGAGGCCCCGCACGTGAACCTCGCGATCCCCATCGAGCGGTTCACTCCCGTCAAGGACGAGCTGATCGCCGCGGGCCGGATCGTGAGCCGACCGCCGCGGCCGTGGCTCGGGCTCTACACGGTCGAGGTCCAGGGCGTCGTCGTCGTGAGCGAGACCTCACCGATCGGCCCCGCCGCCGCGGCGGGGTTCCTCAAGGGCGACCGGATCCTCCGCGTGAACGGCGTCGCCGTCGCGAGCCAGCGCGAGTTCTACGAGCAGCTCTGGTCGAGACGCGCGGGCGACCTGATCGAGGTCGCCGTCCAGCGGAACGGCGGCGTGCAGGTCATCACCGTGCCGTCCGTCGACCGCCACTCGCTGTTCCGCGTGCGCGACTGAGCCGATGAAGGGCGCGGCCGACACCTACCAGGGGCGCGGCCTCATCGCGGACCCCATCCACCAGTACATCCTCTACACGCGCCCGGGCGGTATTCCGGGCGAGGCGACCGAGCAAGATCTGATTGACACCTCGTGGGTGCAGCGGCTCCGCCGCGTGCCGCAACTCCAGTCGGCGCGCTGGGTGTACCCCTCGGCCGAGCACAGCCGGTTCCAGCACTCGCTCGGCGCCATGCACCTCGCGGGGCGCCTCGGCCAGCAGCTCTACCCGTCGCTCCGCGCGATCTTCCCGGACGCGCCGTCGGCGCCGCTCGTCGAGGAGCTCCTGCGCGCGGCGGGCCTCCTCCACGACGTGGGCCACGGCCCCTTCGGCCACTTCTTCGACGACAACTTCCTCGTGGACTTCGATCTCACGCACGAGCTGGTCGGCCAGCGGATCATCCGCGAGGAGCTCGCCGACGTCCTGCGCAGCCTCCGCCGGAGCCCGAGCGGCGCGTTCGGCGCGGGGGAGGCCATCGACCCGGAGTGGATCTGCTACCTGATGGGGAAGGCCTACACGCAGCCGCTCGAGTCGCACCCGCGATGGCTCCCCTTCCTCAAGCCGCTCCTCTCGGGCGTCTTCACCGCCGACAACATGGACTACGTGCTGCGCGATTCCTACATGTGCGGTGTCGCCGTCGGGCCGATCGACATCGAGCGGATCATCTACTACGTGTTCTTCTCCGAGAAGGGCCTCACGCTCGACCGCGGCGGGCTCCAGGCCTTCACGATGTTCCTGAACGCCCGCTTCTACATGTACACGAACGTCTATTACCACCGCACGACGCGCGGGATCGACCTCCACCTGAAGGAGATCTTCCGCGACACGATGCGGATCGCGTTCCCCTACGACCTCCGCAAGGAGCTCCACCCGTACCTCCACCTGACGGAGTGGACGCTCCTGGAGGACGTCGGCAAGTGGCACGACGCGGAGGACGCGGACCGGAAGCGGCTCGGCGCCGAGTGGCGGCACGTCCTCGACCGGAAGCTCAAGTGGCGCATGTCGCACGAGGTCGTGCTCGACCTCTTCGAGCCGCGGCGGGGCCACGCCTTCCTCGACGCCGAGACGGTCGAGAAGCGGGTGAAGAGCTTCCTGCCGCCGGCGCTCAGGCACTTCCCGTTCAAGATCGACATGGCGCTCCAGGACCCGCGGCCGCTCAACCCGCTCAAGATGGGCGACCGCCAGATCTACGTCTACGACTCGTCCACCAAGCGCGTCTCGGAGGAGCCGCTGACAGAGATCTTGAAGTACCTGCCCGGCAAGGTCGCCCAGTGCCGGATCTTCGCGATGGACCACGAGCACGACGCCGAGCTCGCCGTGGCGCTCGAGCGCGCGCTCGCCGAGGAGCCGCCGGCGATCACCACGAACGTCTAGCGTAGTATCATCGGACGGCCATGAGTTGGCGGTTCATCACGTGCGCCGCGCTGTTCGTCACCTGCCTGCTGACGGCCAACACGATCGCGACGAAGCTCATCACGGTCGGTGGAGCCGTGCTCCCGGCGGCGATCGTCATCTTCCCGCTCTCGTACGTCCTCGGCGACGTGCTCACCGAGGTCTGGGGCTACGGCGCGGCGCGGCGCGTGATCTGGCTCGGCTTCGCGTGCAACGCGGTCATGGTGGCGGCGATCTGGGTCGGCGGCGAGCTCCCCGCGGCGCCCTTCTGGAAAGGGCAGGGCGCCTACCAGGAGATCCTCGGGCAGACGCCGCGCATCCTGGCCGCGTCGTTCCTCGCCTATCTGGCCGGCGAGTTCACCAACGCGTTCGTGCTCGCGAAGCTCAAGATCGCCACCTCCGGCCGGTGGCTCTGGATGCGCACGGTCGGCTCCACGCTGGTGGGCCAGGCGCTCGACACGGCCGTCTTCGTCACGCTTGCCTTCGCCGGCACCGTGCCCGGGGGCGTGCTGATGGGGATCATCGTCGCCCAGTGGGCGGCCAAGGTCGTTTACGAGGCCGCGGCGACGCCGCTGACCTACGCCGCCGTCGGGTACCTGAAGTCGAGCGAGCGGGTGGACACGTACGACTACGAGACCGACTTCAACCCGATCAGGCTCTGACGTGGCTCGAGGAGGATGCCGATGAAACGCACGGTGATCAACCTGGCCAAGGAGAAGTCACGCGGGATCGACGCGCTCAAGGGCACCGGCGTCCCGGCGGTGTTCTCGGACGCGGTGCGCATCGACCTCGGCGAGTGCGCGCTGCTGTTCATCTCGGGCGTGGTTGGCACCGACGAGAGCGGCACGCTCGTCGGCCGCACCATGAAGGAGCAGACGCGAGGGGTGCTGGAGCGGATCAAAGCCGTGCTCGAGCGGGAGGGCGGCACGTTCGACCACGTCGTGCGCGTGCGCGTTTACGCGACCCAGGTCGACCAGGCCTCGATCCGGGACATCCACGAGGTGCGGGCGGGCTACTTCACGGCGGGCAACTACCCGGCCAGCACGCTGGTCCGCGTGGACCAGCTCATCCGGGACGGCGCGCTGATCGAGATCGACGCCGATGCCGTGATCCCGGCCCGCTGAGAGCCGACGCCGATGAAATTCGGCATTCACAATCCCTCGTGGCTGTTCGGGTCCGATCCGGACGAGATCTTCGAGGCCGTGAAGCGCAAGGCGCAGCGGGCCGAGGCTCACGGCTTTACGTGGTTCTCGGTGATGTCCTGGCAAGAGGAGCATACGCCATGAAATTCGCCCGCTTCCGCGTGGACGGCTACGACTACTACGGCCAGGTCGAAGCGGATCGGCTCCGGGCCATCCAGGGCGACCTGTTCAGCGGCGACTATCGGCTCACCGGAGCCGTCTTCCCCTTGGACCGGGTCACGCTGCTGCCTCCCTCGCGCCCGGTGAACTTCTGGGGCGTCGGCGAGAATTATCCGGTCCACGTCCGGTTCCGCATCGATCAGATGGGTCGCGAGATCGAGGAGCGGGCCAAGCGCTTCACCCCCTGGCACAAGGGGGTCGGGTCCCTCATCGCCTCCGGGGACACGGTGGTGATGCCGCCGGACCTGAAGGTGCTCGAATACGAGGGCGAGCTGTGCATCGTCATCGGGAGACCCGCCTACCGCGTCGGCAAGGACGAGGCGCCCCACTACATTTTCGGGTACAGCGTCTCCAACGACATCAGCGGCGCCGACTACCGCGACGCCTTCATGTGGCGGATGAAGTGCAGCGACACGTTCGGGCCCGTCGGGCCCTGGATCGAGACGACGATCGATCCGCACAACCTGGACATCATCACCCGGGTGGACGGGCGCGAGGAGGATCGGGGCAATACCCGGGACATGATCCACGACTGCTACGCCATCGTCAGCAACATCAGCCAGTACTGTACGCTCCACCCGGGAGACCTCATCACCACCGGCGCGCCCGGAAGCACCCGGCCGCTGAAGCCGGGAGAGGTGGTGGAGATCGAGATCCCGGGGATCGGGGTGCTCAGGAACCCCATCGCGGCGGCGCGATGATGGAGGCGCCGCGTCCCCGGAGCCTGATAACGTCGCCAAGGAGCGGTGGCCACCCCGAACGCGACGCCCCGCCGGGTCCGCCGCCGGCAGACCGGCGGTGGAGATCGGACGCCGGCGCCGGTGCTAGAATCGCCGGCCGTGGACGACCTGCTGATCCGCGGCGGCCACCTGATCGACGGCACCGGCGCCGCGGGCCGCGACGCCGACCTGGCCGTGCGCGACGGTCGCGTCGTCGCCCTCGAGGCGCGTTCGGGCCGCCCGGCCCGCCGGCTGATCGACGCCCGCGGCCAGGTGGTGGCGCCGGGCTTCGTCGACATCCACACCCACTCCGACTTCACGCTGCCGCTGAACCCGCGCGCCGAGTCCAAGATCCGCCAGGGGGTGACGCTTGAGGCCACCGGGACCTGCGGCTTCTGGGGACGATGACGACGCCCGACGCGTTCTTCGTCGCCGACGGCGCCCGTTTCGTGGCGACCGGGCACACCCAGTGGCCGTGGGGCCCCGGCTACCAGCACGCGGGCCCGCCCGCGGCCCTGCTCGCGCGCGCGATCCAGCGGGTCATCGCAGACGACCCCG
>JACPCG010000112.1 GCA_016179925.1 Candidatus Rokuibacteriota bacterium
GGGGCGGCATTGATCCTGGGCCAGGTCCAGGCCAAGGCGGTGCTGATCCTCACGGCCGGCGAGCTCCGGCCGATCACGCTGACCCATCTGTCGCTCGAGAGGAGATCGTCATGATTTACGGCGCGGGAGTCGACGTCGGTTCCACCCAGACCAAGGCGGTGATCGTCGACGAGTCGCGGACGATCGTCGGCCGCTCGCTCATCGACACCGGCGCGAACGTGACGCGCGCCGCCGAGAACGCGTTTGTCAAGGCGTGCGAGCACGCGAAGCTCCCGCGGACGGCGATCGGCTACGTCGTCGGGACCGGGTACGGCCGCTACAAGGTGACGTTCGGCGACGCCCAGATCACGGAGATCACGTGCCACGCGCGCGGGGCCCAGTCGCTCTTCCCGGCGACGCGGACCGTCCTCGACATGGGCGGCCAGGACACCAAGGCGATCAAGGTCGGCCCCGACGGCTCCGTCGTGGACTTCGCGATGAACGACAAGTGCGCGGCGGGGACCGGCCGCTTCCTGACCGCCGCCGCCGACGTGACGGGCATGGGGCTCGACGAGATCGGGCCGATCTCCCTGGAGGCGAAGAACCCGGTGCGGCTCACTTCGGTCTGCACCGTCTTCGTCGAGTCGGACATCATGTCGTACCTCGCCCAGCGCAAGACCGTGGAAGACATCCTGGGCGGCGTCCACAAGGCGATCGCGACGCGCACGATGTCGCTCGTGCGGCGCGTGGGTGTGGAGGACGAGGTCACGTTCACGGGCGGCGTCTCCCGGAACATCGGGATGGTCCGGGCGCTCGGGGAAGTCCTGAAGACGCGGATCAACGTCAGCGACGAGGGACATTTCATGGGCGCCATCGGCGCCGCGCTGTTCGCCCTCGAGCGCGCCCTGGCGACGGCGCAGGGCGGGAGCGTGGCAGTCGGCGCGGCGAGGAGCTAGGTCATGCTGATCGCGGGGATCGACATCGGATCGGGGTCGACGAAGTGCATCCTGGTCGATGAGTCCGGGGCTGTGAAGGGCCGCGGCCTCGTGAAGACGAAGGCGAACTTCGAGAAGGTGGCGGGCGAGGTGCTCGACATGGCGCGGAGCGACGCCGGGCCGGCCGCGGGCGAGGTCGGCTACGTCGCGACGACGGGGCTCGGACGCTACGCGGTGCCATTCCGCGACATCCAGATCACCGACCTCACGTGCGGCGCGCGGGGCGCGGCGACGCTCTTCCCGTCCACGAAATACGTGCTCGACATCGGCGCGCAGTGCTCGCGCGCGATCAAGCTGCGCGAGAACGGCAAGGTGAAGGAGTTCCACATGAACGAGAAGTGCGCCGCCGGGTCGGGCGGGTTCCTCGAGCGGGCGGCGAAGTACCTCGAGGTCCGCATCACCGACGTCGGACCGATGTCGCTCCAGGCCGCCAAGCCTCAGCCGATCTCGAGCGTGTGCGCCGTGCTCGCGGAGACCGAGATCATCAACCACATCTCCGAGGGCGCGACGGTGGAGAACATCCTGCGCGGCATCCACGACTCGCTCGCGGACCGGTCGCTCCTGCTCCTCAAGCGCGTGGGTCTCGACGGCGAGGTGACGCTCATCGGCGGCGTCGCGCTCCAGGAGGGGATGATCGTGTCCCTCCGCGAGAAGCTCGGGGTGACGGTCAATGTGCCCAAGGAGCCGCACTTCACGGCCGCGCTCGGCGCGGCGTTGCTCGGGCTCCAGCGCTACCGCAAGCTGGCGACGGCCGCGGCGGCCTGAGGAGGGGATGACCATGACCAGGACGACAGTGACCGTGCGGCCGGCCGAGCCGTCGGATCTCGAGGCGATCATGCGGATCGACGAGAAGCTCACCGCCCAGACGCGCAAGGACTACTGGCGCACGCGCCTGGACATCGCCGGGCTCCGCCCGCCGTGGATGTCGTCGGTCGCGGAGATGGACGGGCGGATCGTCGGCTTCCTCTTCGGCTGGGTGGGGGAGTCCGAGTTCGGCATCACCGGCGCGACGGGCTGGATCGACATGATCGGCGTGGACCCGGCGTACCGCGGCCGGGGGGTCGGCCAGGCGCTCGTCGAGCGGTTCATCAACGGCGGCCGGGAGCTGCGGGCGATCCAGAAGGTGGCGACGCTGATCGACCTCGGCCAGGCGGACGTGCGCGAGTTCTTCACCCGGCTGGGCTTCCATCACGGACCGATGATCCATATGGAGAAGGAGATCCGCTAGTCCGCATCATTCACGAACGGTCGTCGCGTGTGGCGGGCGGGGCCTGTCGCAGGGCGCAGCCCCCGCGGGGCCGGCTCCGTCACCCGCTCGCCCGACCGCCGCGCTGCGCGCGGCGCGCGGGACGAGGGGGGCCCACTCCGCGCGGCCCCGCGGGGACTGCGCCCTGCGCCACCCGCTCGGCCGCGCCAGCGCCGTTCGCGAATAATCCGGGCTAGGGCTGGGGGGAGAGGAGGGCATGAAGGAGATCGTCGCCGTCGAGCGCGTGTCCCGCGCCGAGCTCGCCGCGCGGCAGCTCGTGCGGCTGCAGCAGCTCGTGGCGCGCGCGGCCGCGCGCGTGCCGCTCTACCGCGAACGCCTCCGCCAGGCGGGCGTCGGCGCGCAGGACATCCGGTCGCTCGACGACCTGAAGCGGCTGCCGTTCACGACCAAGAGCGATTTCCGGGACACGTACCCGTTCGGGATGCTCGCGGTGCCGATGGACGAGGTCGTGCGCATCCACGCCTCGTCCGGCACGACGGGTAAGCCGACGGTCGTGGCGTACACGCGGGGCGACCTCCGGACGTGGAACGAGGTGATGGCGCGCACGATGCTGGCCGGCGGCGTCCGGCCCGGCGACGTCGTCCAGAACGCGTACGGCTACGGGCTCTTCACCGGGGGCCTCGGCTTCCACTACGGCGCCGAGCTCGTCGGGGCGGCGGTGATCCCGATCTCGGGCGGCTTCACCGAGCGCCAGCTGGTGGCGCTTCAAGACTTCGGCTCGACGGTCCTCTGCGCGACGCCCTCGTACGGCCTGCACCTCGCCGAGGCCATCGAGGAGGCGGGCATCGATAAGAAGACGCTCAAGCTGCGCGTCGGCTTCTTCGGCGCCGAGCCGTGGACCGAGGGGATGCGG
>JACPCG010000173.1 GCA_016179925.1 Candidatus Rokuibacteriota bacterium
TCGAGATCGCCGAACAGGATCGCCCTCGCAATGCACGCGACCGAGCACATGGGCGTGGCATCCGGATCCACGCCGGGCGTGAGGCCCTGGGCGCGACCGGCGTCCACCCGCTCCTTGCAGAACGTGCACTTGGTCATGACGCCGCGCCGCTCGGGGCGCGCCGTCGCGGCCTCCGACGGGGTCGGCGCGTCGAAGTAGCCGCGGGCCTCGTGCACGAGATGGCGCGCGTGGTACGGGCACGCGACCGCGCAATAGCCGCAGCCGACGCAGAGGTCGTAGGCGACGTGGACGATGCCGTCCGCGCGCCGCTGCGAGGCGCCCGTGGGGCAGACCGGGACGCAGGGCGGCTCCGCACAGTGCATGCACTGCATCGGCAGGAACACGCGCCTGACGTTCGGGTACTCGCCGATCTCGCAGTCGGCGACGAAGCGCCATTGCGTGCCCGCCGGGAGGCCCTGCTCCTGCATGCAGGCGATCGTGCACGTCTGGCAGCCGACGCAGCGCTTCAGGTCGATCACCATCCCCCACCGCATCACGAGAGCCTCCGGACGGCAACGGGGACGAGGTCGGCGCCGCTGCCCGTCGCGTCGGTGAGCGCCAGGTCCATGCTCGCTACCTCGTTCAGGCTGGGCATGCCGAGGTCGCGCGCGAACGGCGTCGCCCAGTGGCCGAACTGCTGGAGCGCCACGGCAACGTCCGGCCGCACGCCCTCGCGCAGGATCGCGCGGCCGCGCGTCCGGCCCGTCGGCGACTCGATCTCGACCAGATCGCCCTCGCCGATGCCGAGGCGGCGCGCCGCGCCGCGGTTCAGCATCACGCCGAAATGGCCCTTCACGTTCTTCGCCACGTCGGCCATGATCGGCAGCGACACGTTCGCGCCCCACGAGTACTGCATGCTGCGGCTCGTGAGGAGCCAGAACGGGAACTCCCGGGCGTCCTTGCCCTGCGCGGCCGCCGTGCCGCGCCAGATCTCCGGGAAGTCCTTCCATTTCGGCAGCGGCTGGTACTCGTCGAGCTGCACGTCCCACCACGTGATCCCGCGCTCGTGCAGCCGCGCCGCGAGCTCCTCGCCGATGCGCCTGATGCGCTCCTGATACGGGAGCTCGTATCTCAGCCCTTTCGCCACCATCGTCGCGTGCAGGAAGTAGTTCCTCGTCTCGAAGGGCACGAACCAGGCGCCGTTGCGCTTGAACCACTCGAGATCGCGCTCGTCGCGGCCGTGGGAGAGAGACATCGTGGCCGCGCGGCAGACGCGGTCCCAGATTTCGGCGGCGGCGGGCAGGCGGCCGGGCCGGAGCGCATAGTCGTAGCCCTCGCCGCGGAGCGGCACCGTCGTGCCCGATCCGCGGTTCACGGCCTCGAGGTAGCCGTCGAGGATCCCGACGCGCGCGGCCAGCTCGGTCGCGACGTCGGTGAGGTCGCGCGTGTCGCAGGTCGGCGCGCCCACCGGCTGGCGGAGCGCCCAGCCCGCGTACTGCCAGTACTGCTCGACGTATTTCGTGCCGCCGACGCGGTAGAGCTGGAGCGACTCGATGTCGGTGGCGTCGGGCAGCAGGAGATCCGCGTACCAGTTGGTCTCGTCCTGCGTGTAGGCGAACGCCGCGACGAACGGGAAGCGCTCGAGGTCGCGCTCGATGCGCCCCGTCTCCCAGTTCGAGATCGCGGGGTTAGTCCGGTAGATGATCCAGACCTCCGGCAAGGTCGGCGCGGGCCAGTGCTCGGGCGGGTTGTCCATGAAGAGCCACGGCAGGTGCGCGGGCGAGAGTGCCGGCGACCACGCCGAGTTGGCGGCGAGCGGCACGAGCGTCCGGTACGCGCTCCTGATATGGGGCGCCCCCTTCCACGTGTCCTTGCCCGTCGGGTTGAGCGGCTGGTCCATGAAGCCGTCGGGGCCGGGCCGGACCGAGTCGAGCCGGTTCTGCGCCGGCCGGTTGAGTCTCACCGTCGTGCCCAGGATGCCGCCGGGGACCTCGAGCGCGCCGACGAGCGCCGCGAGCAGCGTGCGGGCCCAGCAGCACTCGTAGCCGCCCCAGCCGTTGGTCACGGTCTTGCCGAGCACCACGGCGACGGGCCGGTGAGGGTACGTCACGCCGTCGATCTCGATCGTGGCGCCCACGGTCGCGTGAGCGAGATAGTCGGCGGCGAGGCGGCGGATCGTGCCGGCGGGCACGTCGGCGATCGCTTGCGCCCACTCGGGCGTGTAGGGACGGACGTGGTCGAGCAACAGCGCGAACGCCGGCCTCACGCGCTCACTGACCGAGCGCCGCGTGCCGTTCGCGCCGGCCTCCACGCCCGCCGCGATGTACTCGCCCGCCATCGCCGGGCGCGCACACGCGGGGTCGTCGAAGGGCACGGCGCGCCCGCGGTCGAGATCCCAGACGAGGGGCTTCTGCGTCTCCGGATCGCGGAGGAAGTAGCCGCCCGGGCCGACGAGGTAGGGCGAGCTCGTCATCGTCTCCAGGAACGGAACGTCGCACACCGCGCGCCAGTCGTGCTCGAGCAGGATCGCGTGGAGCAGGGCGAAGAGTACCGCCGTGTCGGTCTTCGGCCTGACCGGCACCCACTCCGTGGCGCCCGCGCCGGTGATGGAGAGGTGGGGCTCGACCTGCACCCACCGGAGCCCGCGCGACCGTGCCTCGGCGTGGCGCCAGACGCCGGTCACGCCGGCGGAGGCGTCACCGTTGTAGCCGAAGGAGAGCACGTAGTTGCAGCGCGGCACGTCGGCGGCGACCGTGAACGCGCGGTGCCAGAACTCGCCGTAGAGGTGCTCGGAGTGGTAGCACTTGACGCCCTGGCCTGGTCCACCAGGCCCCACGCCGCGAGGAACGCGGCGAAGGTCCCCAGGTAGGCCGGCGCGATGCCGCCCGAGCCGAAGGTCGCGGCCAAGCGCGGGTAGCCCGCCTCGTCCACCAACCCCTTGGCGCGGAGCCCGCGGAGCTTCGCGGAGAGCAGGTCGAGCGCCTCGTCCCACGAGCAGGGCTCCCAGCGCGGGTCCTCGTGGCGCCCCTTCCGTGGGTTGGTCCGCCGCATCGGCGTCTTGATGCGCGCGGGGTTGTAGAGCTTCTGGACGAGCCCGTAGGCGCGCACGCACACCTTGCCGCATGCCGGGTGCTCGTTGGCGACGTCCCCGTTCGGCTCGACGCCGACCGCGACACCGTCCTTCACGACGACCTTCAGGAGGTCCGGTCCCGCCACGCACTGGTAGCAGTAGACCGGGATCTTCTCGATCGTCGCCTGCGTGCCGACAGATTTGTTCATACGGTCGCCTCGGACGGCGGGGCCCCAGCCCCGCGACGTCCTGCGGCTCCCACGACCTTTTCTTCATGCTCGCCTCGGGACTCGCGGAGCCCAGCCCGCGGAAGTCCCTCGGCTCGCCCTACCACCTTCATACGGTCGCCTCGGACGGCAGGGCCCCAGCCCCGCGACGTCCTGCGGCTCCCACTACCAGCTTCTTGTGTTCCAGGGCCTCGAAGAAGGCGTCGATGCGGTTCCTGAGCTGCGCCTCGGCGTAGTACCGCGGGTCCTCGAGGTCGGACTCGACGAGCAGCGTCAGCACGCCGAGCTCGCGCGTGAAGTAGTCGCGCATGTCGCCCTGCCCCGCGGAGAAGAGGCGGCAGGACTTGATCGAGTGGATCACGAGCGCGTCCGCCTCCCACTCCTCGACGTAGCGCTTGATCTGCTGGTAGCGCGCCGTGATGGAGCGGTTCGTGAGGTTCTCGCGGAGCATCTGCTCGGCGATGGACTCGAGCGGGCGCCGGGCGTCGTGGCGGAAGCCCCACTCCCAGATGCCGCCGACCGTCGAGTACGTGGAGGCAACGGCCACGGCACCCCACTTGGCGAACAGGTTCCGGAAGTTCTTGTAGTACGGGTACGGCGGGGGCCCCTCGACCACGATCCTGAAGCGCTCCTCCGACAGCGGGCCCAGGTTCTGGGCCACCAACTCCTCGAACTCGGCCACCGCCACGTCGAAGAACTCGGCGGCCTCCTTCGTCCCGCGGAGGACGTTGATCGGCCCCATCATGTTGATCGCGTCGAAGTAGGCGTCGAAGGGCGCCGGGTGCGCCTTGCAGAGGTCCTTCGAGCGCGCGTAGCCCTCCTCGGCGCGCGCCGCGTAGCCGAGGATCTCCCGCAGCTCGTCGATGTCGAACTTCCTGCCCGTGATCCCCTCGCAAAGCGCGATCAGCTCCTTGAGCTGGGCGACCACGTACTGGACGTCCGCCTGGGTGGGCTCGCCCGGCGTCCGCGCGAACGGCACATCGAGCATGAAGAGCTTCGAGCCCGAGAGGTCGGCGAGGTGCTCGAACCACTTCACGTAGACGTTGCACCCGACGTAGTTGCAGACGGTGATCGTCGGGAACGGGATCGGCTTGCCGGGGCCCATCCCGCCGTCCAGGAAGAGCCCGATGTCCGCTTTCACGTAGGCGCAGTTGTCGCTCGAGTAGCCCGCCTGCTCCGCCTTGAGGATGAGCGGGAGCGACTTGTGGCGGATCGCGTTCTGGAGCGCGGTCACTTCCGGGAACATCGGCAGGATGTGGCACGCCAGGAGGAGCTCCACGCAGTTGCCGGAGATCATCAGGGCGCCCGTCGGCTGCCCTTCCGCCTCGGCGCGCGAGAGCCGCCCCATCCAGTCCGACATCAGCCGGCGGGAATGCTCGTGGACCTTCCCCTGGTACTGCCGTTCGGTCACCTGCGCTGGCATCGCTCCTCCTCCCGTCCGTCTCGGCGTGCGGAGCCACGCCGCATCTCTGTCAGCCCACCCTCGGTCATCCCGGCCTCGCCCTCCCCGCGACGATCAGTCGAAGAGCATGGATTCGACGAACGTCTCGATCTCGTTCCGCGTCCGTTCGAAGGTCCACATCTTTTCCTCGAACTCGACGATCATGTGCGGGATCCCGGCGCGCTCGAGGCCCTGCTTCATGAGGACGTAGTCGAAGAGCGCCGGCTCGCAGAACTTCGCGGGCGTGAAGATGACCGCCTGCGCCTTCGACCGCCGGACCTTCTCGATGAGCCCCGCCGAGCGATGCTCGCGCCCCTCGTGCCGCGTGGACGACGGCACCGCCTGGTTCACGTAGGCCGCACCGAGCCGCTCGAACGGCTCGCCGTCCGTGGCGACGTCCGAGGTGAACCACCGCCAGCCGAGGAGCAGGTCGTCCTCGACGACGTAGCACCCGGCCTCCTCCAGCACCTCCAGCAGGCCGAGCGGCGGCTGCTCGCAGAACGCTCCCTCGACCACCACGCGCAGCCGGTCGCGCGGCCGCGCGTCCCGCAGCGGAAGGGCCGCGAGCAACGCGTCCAGCCAGCCGATCGCCTCCTCGGGCGGCACGCACGTCGCCGCGCGGAGCGCCGCGTAGAGGTCGGTCGTCGAGAGCTTCTGCGGCTCGGCGATGCGGAACGCGTAGAGGGCGCGGAGGCGCGCGCGGAGCGCGTTGTAGATCTCGATGGACTTCGCCAGCGCCGGCTCCGTCACTTTGAGGCCGAAGGCCTGCTCGAACCCGGCCGCGAGCCGGCGGAGCTCGTTGGCCGCGTAGACCGGTACGCCCGGCGACGTCGAGTTCTGCGGCAGGTGCAGGTAGTCCACGAAGGCGTCGGGGAAGTTGCGCTTCCAGATCGACGAGAGGTTCCGCGCGACGTCGCAGATGTTCGAGAAGACGAAGCCGTCCACGCCCTTGACGATCCCCTGGAAGCCGAGCTCGAGGCTCGACTTGGCGACCGAGCACACGAACGACTGGAAGCGCGCGTCGGCGTGCGTCAGCTCCACCGAGGTGCCGCCGCCCAGGAGCGCCAGCGGCAGCATGCCGGCCGCGTGGATGATCTCGGCCGGCGCCCAGACCGGGTAGGCGGCGACCACCCGCCCGCCGGGATGGGTGGCTTTCCACCGTTCCGCGACCGCGCCGAGCGGCTGGCTCGAGAGGTCGCGGCAGTGCTCGAGGATCTGGTCAGGAGTCATGGTGTGCCTCCGCAGGCTCCAGGAAGCCGTACAGGAACAGGGCCCCGACCTTGGGCGCCAGCGTCCGGGCGTCCTCGCGCGAGCGCAGGAAGGGCCGGGTCGCGATGCCGTTCAGCATGCCGAGGAGCAGGTTGGTGGCCGACAGGAGCTCATCCCCCGACCGCCCGTTCGGATCGAGCTCGCGCAGGACCGCGAGACCCTGCTGCAGGTACTCGCCGCGCTTGGCGGCGATCTCGGCGCGCCGGGGCTCCGGCAGCAAGTCGTAGTCGCGGTTGATGATCTTGAGCTCCGCCGCGTGGTGGAAGCCGAAGTCGAGGTGCGTCTGGATCAGGGCGAGGAGCTTCATCTCCGGCGTGCGCGCCGTCCGGCGCGACTGGTCGAGCGCCCCGAGCAGCGTGTCGAGCGCGTTGTCGAGGACGAGGAAGAGGAGCTCGTCCTTGCCACGCACGTAGTGATAGAGCCCCGCGAGCGACAGGTCGGCGGTGCGCGCGATCTCGCGGATGGACGCCTGGTGGAAGCCGCGGCGGGCGAAAACGTCGCGCGCCGCTTCGAGGATCCCCGCGTACCGGTGTTCGATCGCCACGCCGAACCTCCGACCGAACGATTGTTCGGACTGCGCGTACAGTAGGCCGTTCGGTAGGGTGTTTGGAATCGGCCGCATGCCTCATTTTCATGGGTCACTTGGCCTATTTTCAGGAGGAAAGACCGAGGTTTACGCTTTAAGACCGCCACGCGACATGCCCTCTGAACGAGGCGCGCTGAGCGCGCGGGCGAGGTTCGCGGCGACACAGGCCAGGGCGACCCACACGAGCATGCCCGAGAGCGGGACCAGCGGCGCCATCGCCGGGGCGCCGTAGGCGGCCCCGAGTTCGGCGGTCCGCAGCGCCACCCCGGCCAGGAGCGCCCAGAACGCCACCCGGCGAAGCCGCGGCCACGGCAGCGCGACCAACTCGAGCACGGGAACCAGGCGGAAGGCCATCGCGACGACCACGGAGGTGAGGAACCCGACCGCCAAGAGGTGGCGGGCCGCATCAGCGATGAGGTGCGTCTGCACGCCGAGCGCCGCGAGGGCAGCGGCGACGGCGAGGCCGACGACGGCGCCGACAGCCGAGGCGGCGGCCAGGCGGAAGATCCGCGACTCCTCGGCGCTCCGCGAGACCATCGGCAGGACGCCACGGGCGCGCCTGAAGACTCCGCCCGAGATCGCGATGGCGGCGACCGTGCCGAGCGCCAGGAGCTCGCCGAGCCTCGCCAGCGCCGGTCCCGTCGGCTCGCGCCACTCCCCCACCTCTCCCGCGACCGTGACGAGGACTCCCAGCGCGAGAGCCCAGGGAATGGCGCGCGCGGCGCGCCGCGGCACGCTCCAGCCCGGCACGAACATCGGCCCCGCGCGGAGCAGGATGCCGAGGACCCACCCCAGCACGCCGCCGAAGATCCCCATCGCGTGGACGGCCCGCATCGTGGCGAGCGGCGGGGAGGCCAGATCGAGCTCGAGCGCCCGCCACCGGAGGATCGTCTCGAGCACGCAGGCGAGAGCGAGCCAGCCCGTGCTCGCCGTGAGGTGCAAGCGCAGGAATGAAAGCTCGGGCGGATCGAGGGCGCGCCGGACCCAGGATGCGAAGAGCAGGAAGGCCGCCGCCTGGAGGAGCGATGCCGCCAGGACGGGCGCCGGGGCGGCGGCCCACGTCCCCGAGATTCTCAGCCCGAGGGCCGCGGCGAGGAGACCGAGCACCCACGGCGTCACGGGCCGCCGCGGGACGGGATGGCCCGTGAACCGGTCGAAGAGGTGCGGCGCGACACCGGGAATCAGCGTCGCGAAAAAGCCGAAGATCTGAAGATTCGCGTGGAGGAGCACCCACGCGACCGGCGCCGCCGGCGCGCCCCAGTAGAGCCACGCGAGCATCCAGCCGCCGACGGGCGTGCCGATCGTCAGCGTCGTGGCGAACGCGAGGAGCGCGAAGGGGCGATAGACGAGCGCTGCCCCCGCCGGTTCAGCCGCGCTCACGGAACGAGACCATGAGCGGCGCACAGGCGACCAGCGCGGCGACGACGGCCAGGAGCCAGTCCCCGAGATGCAGCGGCTCCAGATGGAGGAGCCGCGCGAGCACGGGTGTGTGGACGAGCGCGACAGAGAGAACGATCGTCCCGCCCGCCACGGCGCGCGCGGTCCAGGTGCGGAGCCCGCTCAGCGCGGCTGTCAGCGCTGCGCTGGCGAGCGTGAGGATGGCGAGCGCCATGGCACGGCCGTGCTCGACGCGCCCGCCCTCGCCGAGGCTCGTGAGATACCCGGCGACGACGAACGCCGTCAGGAGCCCGCCGACCGCCGCGATCACCGCCCAGTCGCGCGTGGAGAAGAAGCGCGCCGGTCCGCCGGCCGCGACGGGCTGGAGCCGCTCGCTCGCGGGCAGCTCCTGGAACACGAGCAGCGCCGTCGGATGGATGATCAGCTCCAGCCAGACGATGTGGACCGGCAGGTAGAGCAGCGGATACCCGGCCAGCGGGACGAACGCCGCGGTGATCACCAGCGGGACGTGGACCATGAGCAGGTAGAGGAAGCTCAGCTGGAGGTTGCGGAAGAGCTGGCGCCCCTCGCCGATCGCACGCACGATGGTGCGGAAGTTGTCGTCCAGGAGGACGATCGCCGCGACCTCGCGGGCGCTGCGCGTGCCGCGCTCGCCCATCGCGATGCCGACGTCCGCCGCCTGCAGCGCGGGGACGTCGTTGACGCCGTCGCCCGTCACGGCGACGATCTCGCCGGCCTCCTGGAGCGCCTTCACGAGCGCGAGCTTCTGGGCCGGGGCGGCGCGCGCGATCACGTCGACGCGGCGGAGCGTGGCGCCCTCGCCGCGCGCGACCCGCGCCTCGATCTCGTCACCGGAGATGACGACCGGCTCGGTCCCGCCGAGCCCGACCTCGCGCGCGACGGCGCGGGCGGTCAGCGGATGATCGCCGGTCACCATGATCGTGTGGATCAGGCCCTCGCGGCAGAGACCGACGGCGTGGGCGACGCTCTCCCGCACCGGATCCTCGAACGCGAGGAGGCCGGCGAAACGGTAGCGGTGCGTGAGCTCGTCGGCCCCCGGGATCCAGACGCGCTCGTCGAGCGGCCGCCAGGCGCATCCGATCACCCTGTGGCCCTCGCCGGCGAGCTTGAGCATGCGGTGATTCCAGGCCTCGCGCTCGCCCTCGCCGAGCTCGCACATCGCGAGGATGGCCTCGGTCGCGCCCTTCGCGGCGGCGACGAGCGCGCCGTCCGGATCGCGCACGATCGCGCTCTCGCGCTTCCGCCCTTCCGTGAACGGGAAGATCGCGAGCTGCTCGACCGGCAGCGCGGGGGCGCCTTGGCCTTCGGCCTCGCGCAGGATCGCGGCATCCAGCGGGTCGCCGCTGTCGCCGCGCGAGGCGATGGCGGCGAAGAACAGCAGCCTTGGCGCCGCCAGCTCGGGCGCCGGCAGGAGATGGGTCAGGTGGAGCCGTCCCTCGGTGATGGTGCCCGTCTTGTCCGCGCAGATGCACGACACGCGGCCGATGTTCTCGACCGACACGGCGCGGCGGACCAGCGTCTGCCGCCGGGCGAGCCGGTACACGCCGACGCCGAGGAAGAAGGTGAAGACGACGGGGAATTCCTCGGGCAGGGCGGCCGTCGCCAGGGTCACGGCGCTCACCAGCGCATCCACCCATCCGTACCCCTGCCGGAGCCTCGCCCACGCCATGATCAGGCAGAGCACCGAGGCCACGGTGAGGAGCACGGTGACGAGGCTCGCGATGGCGCTCTGGAGCGGCGTGCGGGCGCGCGCGCCCGGCGCGGCGGAGCGAACGATCTCGCCGTACACCGTCTCGCCGCCGGTGAACACGACGCGGAGCGCGGCCGAGCCCGTGAGCAGGCGCGTGCCGGCGAAGCCCCAGTGCTCGTGCTCCACGAAGACTTCACTGTTGTCGTTGCGAACGGAGCCGGCCCGCGTCTCCAGCAGGCCACCCTCGGAGCAAGCCGGGCTCGCGGACCCCGCTACAACAGGCCGCTTGGAGACCGGATACGCCTCGCCGGTGAGAGCCCCTTCGTCGGCCTGCAGCTCGGCCCCGGCAACGATGATTCCGTCGGCGGGAAACGGCTCGCCCGAGCCGACGAGCGCCAGGTCGCCCGCGACCACGTCGCGCGCGGGGACCTCGCGTGGCGCGCCGTCGCGCACCACGCGGGCGCTCGCGGCGAGCCGGCTCACGAGCCCCTCGGTGGAGGCCTGCGTGCGGCGGTGGAGGTAGACGTCCATCCCGGCCAGCGGGACGATCGCCGCCAGGAGCGTGAGCGCCTCCACCCCCTGCCCGACCGCGGCGTAGAGGGTGCTCGTCCCGACGAGGAACCAGAGCATCGGATCCTTCGCCGTGTCGCGCGCCACGTCCCAGAATGCCGCGGGCGGCGCCTCGACGATGTCGTTGGCGCCGTAACGGCGCCGCCGGGCGTCGGCCTCCGCCGAGGCGAGCCCCCGCTCGGTGAGCCAGGCATCCGGGAGGCGTTCGGTCGGCAGCGCGCGGCGCATCATGGATGGCGGGGCTTATGGCATTGTGCCACGGCCGTCCGGCGGGCTATATTGAGTTTAGTATGAGCTGCCGCTTCAGCATCTCGGGAGCCGGTCGCCGGCGCGTCGCCGACTTGATCGGCGGCGCCGAAGTCGCGGAACTCTACCGCGACCTCGTGCGCACGGACCGTCGTGACGACTTCCGCTGGCTCGCCCTGAGCCAGGGCGTGCCGCCGGAGCGGATCGAGGAGCTCTGGCGCTTCCTGTGCGCGTCGCCCGAGCGCGTATAGTCCGTCCGCGCTAGAAAAATCGTTCGCCCGTCTCATTGATCCTCGCATCTGCTCTGCGGTTTCATGTCCGGGAAACCGTGACCTTTTTAGTCCCGGATCCCTCGTGCGCCTGACGCGCCAGGGCGACTACGCCGTTCGCGTCGTCGTCGATCTCGCCTCCCGTCCTCCGGGTGCGATCGTGCCGCGCTCCCGCATCCAGGAGCGCCAGGAGGTTCCCGCCGCGTACCTCGCGAAGATCGTGCAGGCGCTCGCCCGCTCGGGCCTCGTACGCACGCATCCGGGCGCTCGCGGCGGTGTCGCGCTCGGCCGTCCGGCGGACAGCATCACGCTGAAGGACGTGATCGAGGCCGTCGAGGGCCCGATCCACTTGAACCGGTGCGTGGCGCATCCCGGGGCCTGCCCCCGTGACCGGTTCTGCACCGTCCACCCTGTCTGGCTGCGCCTGCAGGCGCTGGTCACGCGCGAGCTCGAGGCGGTGACGATCGCCTCCCTCGCCCGCCCGCTGGCGCGCGCCGCCGTGGAGGCCAAGGCCGCCCTATGTTCCTGAGCTGGCTGCCCGAGAACATCTCGAGCTTCGGACGCGACATCGACGGGATCATCGGCCTCATCTACTACATCACGCTCGCCTGGTTCGTCGTCACGATGGGGACGCTCCTCGTCTTCATCGTCCGTTACCGCCGGCGCCCCGGGCAGGCGGCCGGCTACGTCCGGGGGGAACGGCTGCGCGAGGCGGCGTGGATCCTCGTGCCGTGCCTCCTGATTCTCGTCCTCGACCTCTGGATCGACTTCAAGGGCGCCGCGGTCTGGGCCAAGGTCAAGGTCGACCTCCCGCAGTCGGACGTCCACGTCAAGGTGACGGGCAAGCAGTTCAACTGGGTCGTGACCTACCCGGGGCCCGACGGCAAGTTCGGCACCGAGGACGACAAGACGTTCCTCGACGAGATGCACGTGCCGGCCGGCAAGCCCGTCCGGCTCACGCTCGAAGCCAAGGACGTGATCCACAGCTTCTTCCTGCCCAACCTCCGGCTGAAGCAGGACGTGCTGCCGGGGCGGGCGATCCCGGCCTGGCTGGATGCGATGAAGCCGGGACAGTACGAGATGCCGTGCGCCGCGCTCTGCGGCATGGGGCACTCGGGCATGAAGGCGACGCTCGTCGTCCATGACGCGACCGGCTGGGCCACGTGGGTCGCCGAACAGTGGTCGGGAGAGAAGAAATGACGATGACGGCCACCGCGCCTCACGAGCACCACGAGGCCGCCGGCTTCTTCCGGACGTACCTGTACTCCACCGATCACAAGATGATCGCCAAGCAGTACCTCCTGCTCGGCCTCATCATGGCGGTCGTCGGGGGCTTCCTCTCCTACGCGATGCGCTGGCAGCTCGCATGGCCGGACACCGAGGTCCCCGGCTTCGGCTTTGTCGGCCCGGAGACCTTCAACGTGCTGGTGACCAACCACGGCACGATCATGGTCTTCTTCGTGGCCATGCCGATCCTGCTCGGCTCCTTCGGCAACTTCCTGATCCCGCTGATGATCGGCGCGCGGGACATGGCCTTCCCGCGGCTCAACGCGCTCAGCTTCTGGCTCCTGGCGCTGGGCTCGACGGTGCTGTGCGTGTCCTTCTTCGTGCCGGGCGGCGCCGCGCCGGCCGGCTGGACGGGCTACCCGCCGCTCAGCGCCAAGGCCGAGTACACCGGCGTCAACTGGGGCCTCAACCTCTGGCTCCTCGCCCACGCCATCGAGTTCGCCGCCTTCCTCCTGGGCGGCGTGAACTTCCTGACGACCGTGGTGACGATGCGCGCCCCCGGGATGACGATGGGGCGGCTGCCGCTCGTGATCTGGCAGCAGGTCGCCGCGGCCACCCTCTTCCTGCTCTCGGTGGGGCCGCTCATCGCGGGCGCGGTGATGCTCTTGATGGACCGCCTGGTCGGCACCGGCTTCTTCATCCCCGAGCGCGGGGGCGAGCCGCTCCTCTGGCAGCACCTCTTCTGGTTCTTCGGCCATCCCGAGGTGTACGTCGTGCTGCTGCCGGCGCTCGGCGCCGCCCTCGAGGTGTACCCCGTCTTCTCGCGCAAGCCGGTCTTCGGCTACCGGTGGATCATCTGGGCGACGATCTGCGCGGGCGCGCTCAGCTTCATCGTGTGGGCGCACCACATGTTCGTGAGCGGCATGGACCCGCGGCTCGCGATGCCGTTCAGCATCACGACGATCCTGATCTCGGTGCCGTTCGCGCTCACGGTGTTCGCGATGGTCGCCTCGCTCTACCGCGGCTCGATCAGCTTCGAGCTGCCGATGCTCTGGGGGCTCGGGTTCCTCGCCATGTTCACCACGGGGGGGCTGACCGGCATCTTCCTCGGCTCGGCGCCGGCCGACATCTACCTGAACAGCACCTACTTCGTCGTCGCCCACTTCCACTACACGCTGATCTCCGCCGTCATCTTCGGCGGCTACGCCGGCATCTACTACTGGTTCCCGAAGATGTTCGGCCGGATGCTGGGCACGAGGCTCGGCCAGCTCCATTTCTGGTCGACGCTCGTCTTCTTCAACCTGACCTTCTTTCCCCTGCACTGGATCGGGATCGCCGGCATGGTCCGGCGCATCGCGAACCCGCTCCAGTACGAGATGGTCGCCCCGCACCAGTGGATCAACGTCTTCTCCACGCTCTCCCTCCTCGGGCTCGTCGCCAGCCAGCTCGTGTTCTTCCTGAACTTCTTCCTGAGCCAGTTTCGCGGCCGGCCGGCGCCGGCGAATCCGTGGAACGCGACGACGCTCGAGTGGACCGCCCCCTCCCCGCCGCCCCACGGCAACTGGGGCGCCTCGATGCCCGCCGTCGAGCGCTGGCCCTACGAGTACAGCGCGCCGGGCGCCGACCGTGACTGGGTCGGCCAGCGCGCGCCGACGGTCGAAGCGCTGCTCCGCGGGGAGGGCCGGGCATGACCACCATGGCGCACGCGCCCACGCACCTCTCGGAGGCGGCGAGCCGGAGCAAGGTCGCGATCTGGTGGTTCCTCGCCTCGGAGATCATGCTCTTCGGGGGCCTCATCGCGAGCTTCGTCATCTCGCGCCTCGGCGGCGGGGCCCAGGTGGACCACAGCCAGCTCAACGTCCTGGTGGCCGCCGTCAACACCTTCATCCTGCTCTCCTCGAGCTACACGATGGTGGAGGCGTTCGCCTGCGCTGCCCGCGGCGACCGGCGCGGGATGCGGATGTTCCTCGCCTTCACCGTGCTGGGCGGGCTCGCCTTCCTCGGTATCAAGGCCTACGAGTACACCGGGGAGATCCTGCACGGCTTCACGCCGTGGGCGGGCACGTTCTGGTCCTTCTACTACACGATGACCGGCCTCCACGCGCTGCACGTGGCGATCGGCGTGATCGCCAACGCCGCCCTGTGCGTCGGGGCCCGGCTCGGCACGGAGCGACCGTACCGGGTCGAGGTCGCGGGACTCTACTGGCACTTCGTGGACATCGTCTGGATCTTCCTCTTCCCCCTGGTCTATCTGTCGTGAGGCGCCCATGAACGGCACGACGATGACGCGCGGCTACGTGATCATCTGGGCCTGGCTGCTCCTGCTCATGACGCTCTCGCTCTTCGCCAGCACGCTGCCCGTCTCCCGGGCGGCGATCGTCACGCTGATGTTCGTGGTGGCGGCGGTGAAGGCGGTGCTGGTCGCGCTGCACTTCATGCACCTGAAGCTCGAGCAGTGGCTGATCTACGCCATCGCGATCCTCCCCGTGCTGCTCGTGCTGGGGTTGATGGTGGCGCTGTTCCCCGACTTCGTGCTGGCCCGGTGACCGGTTCGACCGCCGCCGCCCCCGCCCGCCCGGTGGGCCTGCCGCCCGCCGCCTGGGTCGGCACGCTCTTCTTCATCGCCGCGGAGACGATGGTCTTCGCCGGCCTGCTTTTCTTCTTCCTCGCCTACCGCCTCTGGAGCCCCGTCTGGCCACCGCTCGGCGAGCCGCGGCTGCCGCTGGCCGTTACCGTCGTGAACACGGCGCTCCTGGTGGCGAGCGCCATCGTCATGCGCCGCGCCGTGGGGCTGGCGCGGGGCGGCCTCCAGGCCCCTGCCCGGCGCCTGTTCGTCGTGACGGGGGCACTCGGCTGGGCCTTTCTCACGGTGCAGGGCAGCGAGTGGGTGCGGATGGTGCACTGGGGGCTGACGGCGGTCGGCAGCCCGTACGGCGGGATCGTCTACGCGCTGATCGGCGCCCACGGCCTCCACGTCCTGGGCGCGGTCGTGTGGCTCCTGACCCTGGCGTCGGCCGGGCGCCCCGGGCTGCCGCCGATGGCCCGCCTGGAGGCCTGCGCCCTCTACTGGTACTTCGTCTGCGGCCTCTGGCTGGTGATCTTCCCCGTCGTCTACCTGATCTAGCAGCGCGTCGGAGTAACCGCCGTTCGAGCGCCGGCTCCGCCGGCGCAACCGGTCCTGGGGGAGGCTTCGGAGGGGGCCGTCGAGGCCCCCTCCGAGGGAATCAGAGCATCCGGTGCTTCGTGGCGTACGCGACCGCCTCCAGGCGGCTGTGTACGCCGAGCTTGCCGAAGATGTTCTGGACGTGGTTCCGGATCGTCGCCGGGCTGACGTGGAGCTTCTCGGCCGCGGAGGCCGTGTTGGTGCCCCCCGCCATGAGGCGGAGCACCTCGAGCTCGCGACGCGTGAGCGTGCTGGCGGCCTCGGGCGTGATGGTCCCGGGCGCCGGCGCCGAGAGCCGCTCGTGGACCAGCGCCAGGAGCTCTCGGGTGGCGGTGACGTCGCGGAACAGGTGAACGGTCATGGGGCCGTTCTTCCCATTGGACGGCGAGACGAGAATGCTGATGTTGAGCCAGACCGGCTTGCCTGCCTTGTTCTGGGTGTGCATGTCGAAGGTCTGGATCGGCTCCGCCATCTTCACGAGCGTCTGGACGTGGCAACCCTGATAGCAGAGACGGTTGTCGTTCTCGTCGCGACCGACGAACACGTCGCAGCACTGCCGGCCGAGCACGTCGCGGGAGGAGTATCCGAGGATCTTCTCCGCCGCGCGGTTCCAGAGAACGATGCGACCGTCTCCACTGATGACGAAAGCGCCGTCACCTGCGCGAGTGAGTGCCTGATCGAGCGTGGCCTCAACGTACGCCATGGCTTGCGCCTCCTTGGGCGTCACCCTAGTGCGAGGTCCATGCCAGATCAAGATATCCATTTTTTCAGTAGGTTGTACCTAGTGCCTGCTCATCCCGGCCCATGAAAATGGGGCGATCCTGCCCCACTTACCTAGTCAACTGGCCTTAGCGTGCCCCACTGTTTCCGACCAGCCAGCGCCGCTCGAACCACTCGTTCGGCCGCCTCGATGCGCCCCTCCGCCGTCCGCGCGGCTCGCCGGGCGCGGCGACGCGCCCGGCCCACCCGCTCGACCAGCTCGGCATAGTCTTGCGGGAAGGGGGGCTCGAATACGCATTTGGTGTCCTCCTAGTTCATAAGGCTTGCAAGGAATGCTGCGAGGCGGGAACGTCGGGTCGAGCGCGAGCACCTGGAACCATCTCGAGATCGTCACGGTGCATGTGCACTCCCGTCCCCGTCAGACCGGTGAAAGCTCAGAAGATGCCCAGGCCCTGGAGGCCGCGGACGATGAGGACCAGGCCCCAGGCTGTCACGGCCCAGCCGAACACTCGATACATTCCCAGGCGGCGTCCCGTTCCCAGCTGCCGCCCGAGCGCCCCCATACCCCACATCATCGGCACGGTCCCGAGGCTGAAGAACAGCAGCAGGATCCCGCCGCGGATCGGATCGCCCAGCGCCACGGCCGACGTGAACATCACGTAGAGGAGCGGGCACGGGAGCAGGCCGTGCACCGCTCCCAGCAAGACGATGCCCGGCGAGCGCGCGACGCTCACGTAGCGCCGCCAGACTCCCACGAGGGCGCCGGTCGGGCGCGCCAGGAATCTTTCGAGTCGCGCGGCAATCCCCCCAGCTCCGAGGAAGCGGGCCCCCATGGCCAACACGAAGAGCCCGGCAGCCACCCCGACGAGAGCGGCGACCCAGGGACGCGCCCGCAGCGAGAGTCCGACCACGCCGAAGAAGATCCCCAGATTCGTGTACGCGAGCATCCGGCCGAGATTGAACAGGAGGTGCTGGCGATGCGCCGTCGCTGCAGCGCCGGGAGAGAGCTGGGCGGCGTAGAGGCCGACGAGCGGGCCGCACATGCCGAGGCAGTGCGTGCTGCCGAGCAGGCCGAAGAGGAACGCCGCCGCCAGATCGAATCCATGGAACGGTCCGCTGCCGTGCATCACAGCCTAGCGAGACGACACGAGGATAGTCTCGATGTCGTGCAGGCCTCCGAGGGTGAGCAGCCCCGGCGGAATCTTCTTCCGCACGACGCCCTGGCGGTCCACGAGGTACGTGACGGTCGTGTGCTCGAGGTCGTACGCGTTGTGGCCCGACCCTCGCGGCACCTTCCACGCGAGAGCGCCGAAGGCCTGGCGCGCCGCCTCCAGCTCCCCGGCGGAGCCGGAGAGGAACGCCCACCCGCTGAAGTCCACGTCGTGGCGGCGGGCGAATCCCCGGAGCGCCGCCGGGGTGTCGTGCGCGGGATCGAGGCTGACACTGAAGAAGAGGACCTCGCGTCCCATCCGGTCTCCGAGCGCCTGCTGCAGCCCGCGAAGCTCCCGCGTCACCTGGACGCAGATCGTCGTGCACTCCGTGGTGACGAAGTTCACGAGGACGACCTTGCCGGCCTGCTCCCTCAACCGCACCCGCCGGCCATCCTGGTCCGTCAGCGCGAAGTCCGCGAGGGGCCGCGGAGCGGGCTCAGCCCCGACGGTTGTCGCGACGGCAAAGACCGGCTGCTCGGCGGACGCCGCGCTGCCGCGCCACTTGATTCCGGG
>JACPCG010000174.1 GCA_016179925.1 Candidatus Rokuibacteriota bacterium
GTGCGCGCGATGGTGAGCATCTGCTGCTCGCCCCCGGACAAGAATCCCCCGTTGCGGCGCGTGAGGTCGCGGAGCTGCGGGAAGAGGTCGAACACTCTTTCGACGGACCAGGTGCCGGCTGTCCGCGTCCGAGCCGCGCGGCTCGCGACGTCGAGGTTCTCCCACACGGTCAGATCGGCAAAGATCCGCCGGTCCTCGGGCACGAAGCCGAGGCCCGCGCGCGCCACCCGGTACGCGGGCCAGCCGGTGATGTCCGCGTCCTTCCACACGATGCGGCCGGCCTGCGGCGGCGTGAGGCCCATGATCGAGCGGATCGTGGTGGTCTTGCCGACGCCGTTCCGCCCGAGCAGGCACACGCACTCACCCGCCTGGACCTCGACGGACACGCCGAAGAGCACGCGCGACAGGCCGTAGGCGGTGTGGATGTCACGGACGTCGAGGAGCGGCCCGGTGCCGCTCACCGCCGCTCTCCCAGATAGACCCGGCGCACCTCGGGGTCGTTGCGGACCTCGGCGGGTGCCCCTTCCGCGATCACCCGCCCCTGGTGGAGCACGGTGATCTTCTGGGCGATCGAGAAGACGACCTCCATGTCGTGCTCGGTGAAGAGGAGGGTGAGCCCGCGCTCGGCGGCGATGCGGCTGATGAGCTGGATCGTCTCCCGCGTCTCCGCCGCCGACATCCCGGCCGTCGGCTCGTCCAGCAGCAGGAGCCGCGGCTCGCTCGCGAGGGCGATGCCCAGCTCGAGCTGCTTCTGGGCGCCGTGCGAGAGGAACCCGCTGACCTCGCCTGACCGGTCCAGGAGGCCGAGGGACTCGAGGAGCGCTTCCGTCTCCTCGCGGTAGAGCTGCCCGACGCGGCTGAACAGATCGAGCCCCCGCCCGCGGTGCGAGATGAACCCCGCCTGCACGTTCTGGAACACCGTCAGCCTCGGGAAGATGTTGATCCGCTGGAAGGACCGCCCCATCCCGAGCCGGCAGACGTCGTGGGGCGGCAGGCCGGTGATATCGCGTCCGTCGAGGAGCACGGCGCCGGCATCCGGGCGGAGGTGGCCGGTGATGAGGTTGAAGAGCGTCGTCTTCCCTGCGCCGTTCGGCCCGATGATCGCGGCGATCTGGCCGCGTGGCACCGCGAGGCTCACGCCGGCAACCGCCTGGAAGCCGTCGAACGCCTTGGCGACCTTCCGCACCTCAAGCACGGCGGGGCCTCGCGAGCCGGCGCGCGGCGGCGTCGAGCGCGCCGACGATCCCGCTCGGGAAGGCGAACAGCAGCACGATCAGGATCGTCCCGAGGATGAACGGCCAGTACTGCGTGTACGACGTGATCTGCTGGTTCAGCACGAGCAGCACGAGCGCGCCGACCGCGGGGCCGTAGAAGTACCCGATGCCCCCGAGGATCGTCATGATCAGCACCTCGGAGGACTTGGACCAGTACACGAAATCCGGGAAGACGCCGCGGTTGAAGATGCCGAAGAGCCCGCCCGCGAGGCCGGCGAAGGCTCCGGCGATGACGAAGGCGATCAGCTCGAAGCGGCGCACGTTCACGCCGATGAACTCGGCGCGCTCCGGGTTCTCGCGGATGGTCGTGAGGATGCGTCCGAACGGCGAGCCGACGATGCGGCGAAGGACCCAGAGGCACGCGGCGACGAGGACGACGGTGAGCAGGTAGAAGTGGTCGCTCGTGCGGAGCTGCCCCGCGAGCGGCAGCCGCTCCATCCAGGCGAGGTCCGGGTAGGGGATCTCCGGCATGCCCTGCTCGCCGCCGGTGACGTCGTTCCACTTGAAGCAGATGGCCCAGACGATCTGGGCGAAGGCCAGCGTGAGCATCGCGAAGTAGATCTTCGTCAGGCGGACGCAGAAGAAGCCGAAGACGAGCGCGAAGAGGCCGGCGAGCACCCCCGCCGCGGGAAAGGCGAGCAGGAACGGAATGCCGGCCTTCTTCATGAGGATGCCCGTCGCGTACGCCCCGATGCCGAAGTACGCGGCGTGCCCGAAGGAGACGAGCCCCGTGTAGCCCAGCAGCAGGTTCAGGCTGACGGCGAAGAGCGCGAGGATCGCGACGTCGGTCGCGACGAAGGTGTAGAAGCGCGAGCCCAGGGCCGGCACGAAGAGCGCCGCGACGACGAGCACGAGGGCCCAGGGGATCCGTCGGAGCCCGCTCATGACTTCAGCGGGCGGCCGAGCAGGCCCCAGGGCCGCAGGATCAGGACGACGGCCATCAGCGCGAACACGGAGAAGATGGAGAAGCGCGGGAAGATCAAGATCCCGAACGCAAGCACCTGCCCGTATACGAGCGCGCCGAGCATCGTGCCCCAGAAGGAGCCGAGCCCGCCGATCACGACGACGATGAAGGCTTCGACGATGATCTCGACGTCCATGCCGGGCACGACCGCTTTCACGGGCGCGATCAGCGCGCCTCCGAGCCCCGCCAGGAAGGAGCCCACCACGAAGACGCCCGTGTACAGGCGGTCCACGTTGACGCCGAGGGCGCCCAGCATCTCGCGGTCCAAGGCCGCCGCCCGGATGAGCCGGCCGTTCCGGGTCCGGGTGAGGAGGAGCCAGAAGAGGAGCGCGATCGTCGGCCCGAGGAGGAGGACGAACAGGTTGTAGTAGGGAATGAACGTGCCCCAGAGCTTGAACGCGCCGGTCAGCCCCGGCGGCCGCGACACCGAGAGCTGGCCCGTGCCCCAGAGCACCTTGGCGGCGTCCGAGAGGATGAGGACCAGCGCATAGGTGAAGAGGAGCTGGTAGAGCACGTCCGCGCCGTACAGGTGCCGGAAGAGGAAGCGCTCGATGAGTCCGCCGAGGATCGCGATGCTGACGGCCGCGCCCAGCGCCGCCCACCAGAAGCTCCCCGGGTCCCGCCCGAGCCACTGCACGATCTGGTACGTGGTGTAGGCGCCGAGCATATAGAACGAGCCGTGCGCGAAATTGAGGACGCCGAGGACGCCGAAGATGAGCGAGAGCCCCGAGGCGACGAGGAAGAGGAACATCGCGGCCGTGAGGCCGCTGAGCGACTGACCGAACAGGAACGCCAGATCGGGCATGCAAGAAGAAGAGCGACCGGGTCAGGCGGCGTCGCGGACGCTGTCCGCGACGCCGCCTGGGACGGGTGCGCTAGTCCATGAATTTCGTGGGATCGACGTAGGTCATCGGCTTCATGATCGCGAACGGGTACTTGGGATCCCTGGCGGTCTGGCCGTAGAGCTGGCCGCGGTTGGCCTGGTGATCCTTCGCGCGGATGGTGAGCTTGCCGTGCGGCGTGTCCACGGTGAGGCCGAGCAGCGCCTTGGCCACCTTGTCGGAGTCGGTGCTCCCGGCCTTCTTGATCGCCTCGACCAGGAACTGCATGGCCATGTAGGTCTGGATGGACCAGGACGAGGGAGCGTCGTCCTTGAGGAACTTGCTGAGGCGCGCGGTGTAGTCGCGGTGCGCCGGCGGGGCGTCCTGCCAGTAGAAGGCGTCGTAGGAGTTGCCCCAGACGCCAACCGGGTACTCGGCGCCCATCGCCTTCGTCGCTTCCGGCGAGGCGATCTCGCCGGCGCCGATGAGGTTGTACTTGATGGCGTCGAAATAGCCGAGCGGCTTGGCCTGCTTGGAGAAGGTGAGGAAGTGGCCGCCCCAGATGGACGAAAAGACGGCGTCGGGCTTCTTGGCCATCTGGGCGTTGATGAAGGGCGTGTAGTCCGCCTCGCCGAGCTTCGGCCACTGCTGATCGACGATCTCCACGCCCGGCTTGATCCGCTTGATGTGCTCGACGAACGCGCGGGTCACGTCCTGGCCGTACGCGTAGTCGAAGCTGATGGTCGCGATGCGCTTGACGTTCCACTTGGCGACGATCTCGGCGATGCTGCGACCCTCCATCGTGGTGGTCGCCGCCACGCGGAAGATGTACGGGTGGAGCTTGTCCGGCGCCGTGAGCTGGTCGGTCTTGGGGATCGGCGCGATGAAGACGACCTTGTTTTCCTTGGCGACCACGGAGACGGCGGGCCCCTCCGCGGAGGTCAGCGTGCCCACGAGGAAGTCCACGTTCTCTTTGAGGATCAGCTCGCGCGAGACGCGGACCGCCTCGTCCGCATTGGCCTTGCTGTCACGCGCGAGCAGTTCGATCTTCCGGCCGAGCACCCCGCCCTTGGCGTTGATCTCCTCGACGAAGAGTTGGGCGCCCTTGAGGGCGGGGTCCCCGTACAGGGCGGCAGGACCCGACAGCGGCATCGGGAAGCCGACCTTGATGGGCTTCTGCGCGTCGGCCGCCGGGGGCACGAGCAGGAGCAGCGCGAGGATCGCGATCAGGACGGTGCGGCGTTGCATGCGGACCTCCTTCGTCGGTGAGGGAACGGTTCTCAGAAGACCGGGCAACCGGGCAGCGTCGCCCGGATCCGATAGAGCGAGGTCGAGGCGGTGATGAAGAGCGACCGGTAGTCGTCGTCGCCCCAGGCGAAGTTCGCCGTGCGCTCCGGGACCTCGATGATCTCGAGCAGATTGGCGTCCGGGTCGAACACGTGGATGCCGCCCGGGCCGCAGCAGTAGACGTTGCCGGCGGAGTCGATCTTCATGCCGTCGGGCGCGCCGGGCTTGTCGCCCTTCGTCTCGGCCCAGAGGCGGCCGTTCGTGAGCGCGCCGGTCGCGGTCACGTCGAACACGCGGATGTGCTTGCGCGCGGTGTCGTTGATGAACAGGCGCTGCTCGTCGAGCGAGAAGCAGAGGCCGTTGGGGCGGTCGAAGTCGCCCACGAGCAGCTCGGGCGACTTCGGGTCGGGGCCCACGCGATAAACCCCCTGGAAGTCCAGCTCCTGGGGCCGCTCGACGCCGTAGAACTTGGCGCGGCCGTAGGGCGGGTCGGAGAAATAGATCCCGCCGTCGCTCCGGCACACGATGTCGTTCGGGCTGTTGAGCTGCTTGCCGCGGTAGTGCGTCGCGATCGCTACGATGCGGCCGTCGGCGTCCGTCCGCGTGACCTGGCTCGTCGCGTGCTCGCAGGCGATGAGTCGCCCCTGCCGGTCGTACGTCAAGCCGTTCGACATGTTGCACGGCTTGCGGAACGTCGTGACGCCGTCCTTCGCCGACCAGCGGCGCATGTGGTCGCCGGGCATGTCGCTCCATAGCAGGAACTTGCGCGTCGGATGCCACACGGGCCCCTCGGTGAAGAGGAACCCCGTGCCGAGCTTCTCGAACTGGTAGCTCACTTCTTGACGGGCTGCCCGGGCTTGCCCGCGGCGTACCAGTCGGCGGGCGGGACCTCCTCGAAGACGACCCACACCGCCTCGCGCGGCAGCTTGCAGACCTCCGAGAGCGTGTCCGTCACACGCCGGGCGATCTCTTCCTTGCGCTCTTTCCCGTGGCCTTCGTAGAGGCGGATGTTGACGAATGGCATGGTCGCGGCCCTCCAAGTATGGGCTCACCGGTAAAACGGCGACACACGGTAGCACGCCGGCCCCGGAGGGGACAAGATGCGCGGCGTCAGGGTCCTGGGTCAATTGCACTACCGGCGCAGGCCGGGAGGAGATCGCCCGTCAACCGGGGGCGGGCAGGCTCCAGGATGGTGGCGTGAGGCGGCGCTGGCCGTCGCTCGCGAGCTTCACGGAAGGGGCGCCGGGCTCGAGCTTCCGGTCCCAGAGCTTGCAGGTGACCTGCTTGTGGCGCTGGTCGAGCCCCTCGCAGTAATTGGTGAACTCGCAGCGGCGCACGAGGTGGCCGTACCCGAGGCGGATCTTCCTGAACCAGTCGGGGTCGGCGAGCGTCTGGCGCGCCGCCGCCACGCAGTCCGCCTCGCCGCGCTCCAGGATCGCCTCCGCTTGGTCGAAGGTCCCGATGCCGCCGCTCGTGACGACGGGCGTCGCGTGGCCGGCCTCGCGGACGGCGCGGCGGATCGCGGCGGCCAGCGGCACGTTGCGGCCGAACGGGCCGCGCGCGTCCGAGAGCACCGTCGGCATGCACTCGTAGCCGGACTCGCCCGTGTAGGGGTAGACGGCCTCGCCGATCTTCGGCTGCTTGGCATCCTCGAATCTCCCGCCTTTCGACACGGAGAGATAGTCCGCGCCGGCCTTGGCGAAGCGGACCCCGTACCCCACGGCGTCCTCGATCCGGCTCCCGCCCTCGACCACCTCGTCGCCGAGATAACGGATGCCGACGACGTAGTCCTCGCCCGCGCGCTCCCGGACGGCCGCGAGCACCTCGAGCGGCAGGCGCACGCGGTGCTCGAGCGAGCCGCCGTAGCCGTCCGTGCGCGTGTTGAGGCGTGAGAGAAACGACGCCATCGTGTAGGCGTGCGCGTAGTGCAGCTCGACGCCGTCGAAGCCCGCCTCGCGCGCCCGCCGCGCCGCCTCCGCGAAGAGCCCCGGCAGGACCTGCGGCAGCTCGCGGATGTGGGGAAGGTGCATGTCCCAGACCCGCTCGCGGTAGCCGTAGTCGAGCGCCTCGAGCTCGCGGTCCGTCAGCACGGCCTCGAGCGTCACGCGGTCCGCGGCGAGGAGGAACTCGCGGACGTTCGCATCGGGCGCCTCGCGCCAGCGCCTGTCGTCGAGCCAGAGGGCGACCTGGCCCCGCAGGGCATCGGTGACCTCGAGGTATCGGCCGAAGAACTTCTCGGGTTCGGGGCGACGGCGCACGGTGAGGAAGTCGATCACCTGGATGAAGAGGCGCGTTCGGCCGGCGCTCTTCTCGCGCACGGTGTCGACGAGCGTCCTGAGTCCGGGAATGAAGCGATCGTCGCCGATTCGAAGTAACGGGCCGCTCGCGATATCGCGGATGCCGGTGGCCTCGACGACGAGGACGCCCGGCTGGCCCTCGGCGAAGCGCGCGTACCACTCGAGCACTTCGGGCGTCACGAATCCATCTTCGGTCGCGCGCCAGGGGACCATCGCCGGCACCCACGTGCGCTCTTCCGCGACCAGACGCCTGCCGATCTTGATCGGCGAGAACCAGCGCGACCGCGCCGCCTCCTCGCGCGTCGGCCAGCGCGCCGGAGGCAGCGGGTGGCGGACGCGCGGTCTCTGCGCGGCCGGGTCCGCCAGGCCGACGGGAGCCACGGGTGGCCCGAGCGAGGTGCGCGCCGGCTCCGTCACGGGCGCCGTGAAGGATCGAACGGAAGCACGTCGGCTTGGCGGAGCACGTAGCGCTGGATCTTGCCCGTCTCGGTGCGGGGGAGCTTCTCGACGAACTCGATCGCGCGCGGGTACTTGTAGGGCGCCAGCTCGCGCTTGACGTGCTCCTGGAGCTCGCCGACCAGCTCCTGCGACGGGACCCGGCCGGCCTTCAGCACGACGAACGCCTTGACGATGAAGCCGCGCGTCCGGTCGGGCGCGGCCACCACGGCCGACTCCGCGACGGCGGGGTGCTCGTCGAGCACGTGCTCGACCTCGGGGCCGGGGATCTTGTAGCCACCGGAGACGATCATGTCGTCCGAGCGGCACTGGTAGGTGAAGGAGCCGTCGGCGTCCTTCACGTAGACGTCGCCCGTCACGTTCCAGCCGCCGAACCGCACGTACTCCGCCTGCCGGTCGGGCCTCCGCCAGTACTTGCAGCCCGTCGGCCCCTTGATCGCGACGAGCCCCTCCACGCCCGGCGCCACTTCACGCCCCTGCTCGTCCACGACGCGGCAGTCGTAGCCGGTGACGGGGACGCCCGTCGCGCCCGGGCGCACGCGCCCGCGCACCGACGAGATGAAGATGTGGAACATCTCGGTCGAGCCGATGCCGTCGAGCAGCTCGACGCCGGTCGTCTTCTTCCACTCCTCCCAGGTCGCGGCCGGCAGCGGCTCGGCCGCGGAGACACCGAGGCGGAGGCTCGCGAGGTCGAAGCGCCGGGTCATGTCGGGCACCTGGAGCATGAGCCGGTAGGAGGTCGGCGCGCAGAAGCACACTGTCACGCGCTGCGTCGCGAAGGTCTCGAGCATGGCCTCGGGCGTGAACGGGCCGCTCAGCACCGTCGAGGCGCCGAAGCGGAAGGGGAAGACCAGCAGGCCGCCCGTGCCGAACGTGAAGGCGAGCGTCGGGTGGCCGCCGAACCGGTCGTCCTCCGACGGCGTGAGCACGTGGCGCGCGTACGAGTCGGCCGAGGAGAGGATGTCGCGGTGGAAGTGGACGCACCCCTTCGGGACGCCGGTGGAGCCCGACGTGTAGGCGATCATCGCCAGCTCGTCGCGGTCCGTGTCCGCGGCCGTGAACCGCTCCGGCTCGCCCGCCATCAGCGCGTTCAGGGTCGTGTCGCCCGCCTTCGCCTCGCCCGCGACGATCAGGCGCTTGAGCGCCGGCGTCTCGCGCCGGGCCCGCTCGAGCTCCTCGCGGAGCCCGCCCCAGACGATCGCGGCCTTGGTGCCGGCGTCGTTCGCGATGTACGCGAGCTCGCGCGCCCGAAGCATCGGCATCGTGCCGACCGTCACGATGCCGAGCTTCTGACAGGCGAGCCAGCTCACGATGAATTCGGGAACGTTCGGCATCCGGAGGAGCACGCGGTCGCCGCGGTCGAGGCCGAGCGAGCGGAGGCCGTGGCAGAGCCGGTTCACCTGCTTCTGTAGCTCGCCGTAGGTGAGCGTCCCGCCGCCCGCGTGGATCGCCGGTCGGCCCGCGCTGCCGCCGTCCGCATTCTTGTCGAGCAGTTCGGCGGCGACGTTCAGCTTCCGCGGGTAGCGCAGCTCGGGCAGCGTGAAGACGCGGTCCGGCATCAGCTCCGGCGCGGGCAGCGCGCTCTGGACGTCGGGGATCATGAGAGACTGGCGAACCCGTCGATCTCGATCATGCAACCGTCGGAGGCGTCGTAGAGGTCGCGCGCGCCCACGAGCGTCATCGCGGGGAAGTGCCTGCCGAAGTACTCGCGATACACACCGCCGATCGCCTTGCCCTGGCGCCTGTACTCGTTGGCGTCCAGCACGTAGATCGTCAGCTTGACGACGTCGGTGAGCTGGCCGCCCGCAGCGGTCACGACGGTCCTGAGGTTCTCGCACACCTGGCGGAACTGGGCCACGATGTCGCCCTTGCCGACGGTCTGGCCGTCCTTGTCCTTGGCGACCTGGCCGGCGAAGAACAGGATCCGGCCGCCCTGGCTGACGACGCCGTGGGTGTAGCCGACCGCCTTCATGAGCGTCGGCGGGTTGTGGAACTCGATCTGGCGGGCCATGGGGCACCTCCTCGGGTCAGGGCTAGAACTAGGGTCCCGTCGCCGAAATCATGTCACGAACCGCCGTGGGCCGACGGGCGGGGGCGACAGGGGTCGCGGGACCACGCGGCACGCGTCCGCCCGTCGGCTCCGCCGCGCGATCGTGAACATGACTTCGCCGCCACGCCACTAGGGGGCGGCGTCGAGCATGATCGTCTCTCCGTTGGTCACGTCGTCGTAGAAGAGCTTCACGACCGCCGCGGCGACCTCCGCCGGCTGGAGGAGCCGGCCGCCGGGGTTGATGCGGGCCAGGGCCTCGACCGCCTCGTCGAACGACTTGCCGGTCTTCTGCTCGATGTTCCGCGCCGCGTTCCAGACAACGTCGGTCGCGACGTAGCCGGGGCAGAGCGCGTTGGCCGTGACGCCCTTGCCGCTCACCTCCATCGCGAGCGCGCGGGTGAAGCCGACGAGCGCGTGCTTGGACGCCGTGTACGCGGTCACGTAGGGCGCGCCGTGGAGGCCGGCGAGCGAGGCGATGTTGATCACGCGCCCCCAGCCGCGCTCGAGCATCCCGCCGAGCACGGCACGCGTCATCAGATACGGTCCCGTCGCGTTCACCTTCATGTGCCGCTCCCACAGCTCGGGCTCGGTCTTGAGGAGCGGCGCGGACTCGGCGATCCCGGCGTTGTTGACGAGGACCTCCACGGGGCCGAGCGTGTCCGCGACATGGGCGACCGCGCGGGTGACTCCCGCGGGATCGGTCACGTCGAGCGGGACGGCGAGCGCGGCCGGGCCCGCGAGGCGCACCGCGGCGGCCGCCGCCTCGACCTCCCGCGTCGTGCGCGCCGCGACGGCGACGGCGCAGCCCTCGCGCGCGAGCGCCAGCGCGATCTCGCGGCCGATGCCCCGGCCGCCCCCGGTGACGAGGGCCACGCGCTTGGCGTGCGCCGCCATCACGGGCTCTCGACGCAGAAGAAGAAGAACAGCGGGCGCCGGCCCTCGGCGGTGTCGCGCGTGGGGTCGGAGAGACAGCGCACGCGCGGCTCGCTCCCGCTCTTCGTGTCGCCGCGTTGAGGCGCCGACGCGCATCCGGCGACGGCCACGGTGAGCAGCAGCAGCAGCGACGTCCCGGTGAGGCGGCGATTCATGCGGCCATTCTATCGCGGGATCAGGTATATATAGCCTCGCGATTCATGCCGCGCGCCTTCACGAAGTGCTCGCTCGCCGACGCCGTCGCCCGGCTCCGCCCGGGGATGAAGGTGCTGCTGCCGCCCGCGTGCGGCGAGCCCGCGGCGCTCGTCGGCGAGATCTGCCGCCAGGCTCCGCGGCTCACCGACCTGACGCTCCTCGGCGGGATCCACCTCGGCGACTACCCGTGGGCGCGGCCCGAGCACGCGGCGCTGCGCTACGTGACCTGGCACATGGCGCCGCGGCTCGAGGAGGCGCGCCGGCGCGGGCGCGTCGAGTTCGTCCCGATCCGCTACTACGACCTCACGCGGGAGTTCGTGGCGGGCGGCGTGTGGGCGCCGGACTGCGTCCTCGTGCACACGGCGCCGCCCGACGAGCGCGGCTACCTGAGTCTCGGCGTGTCGGTCGGCGTCGCGCTCCCGGCGGCGCGCCGCGCCCCGCTCGTCATCGCCCAGGTGAACCCCGCGATGCCGCGCACGCTCGGGAACGCGTTCCTCCACCGGAGCCAGGTGGACGCGTGGGTCGAGGTGGACGAACCGCTGACGCCGTACCCGCCGACGCCCGTCGGGGAGGTCGAGCGCGCCATCGGGCGCCACGTCGCGGCGCTGGTCCCCGATGGCGCCACGGTGCAGGTCGGCGTGGGCGCCATCCCGCAGGCGGCGCTGGAAGCGCTCGTGGACCACCGCGAGCTCGCGCTGCACTCGCTCCTGGTGGATTCCTCGGTGACGCTCGTCGAGAGGGGAGTGGTCACGAATGCCTGCAAGCGGGTGCATCGCGGTCGGATGGATATCGCGGAAGCGATGGGGACGCGCCGGCTCTTCGATTTCCTTCACGAGAACCCGCTCGTCAACATGGAGTCGTCCGCCTTCGTCCACGACCCGGCGACGGTGGCGAGCCTCGACCGCTTCGTCGCGATCAATTCGGCGCTCGAGGTGGATTTGACCGGGCAGGTGACGGCCGAAAGCCTCGGGCCCCGGCAGGTCGCGGGGATCGGCGGCCAGTTCGATTTCGTGCTCGGCGCGGGACGCTCGCGCGGCGGCGCCACGGTCATCGCGCTGCCGTCCACGGGGCGCGAGGGCGCCGTCTCGCGCATCGTCCCGCGGTTGTCAGCCGGCGCGGCGGTGACGAGCCCGCGCTTCGTGGCCGAGTGGGTCGTGACGGAGCACGGGGCCGCGGCGCTGAGGGGAAAAGGGGAACGGGGACGGGCCGAGGCGCTGCTGGCCGTCGCCCATCCCCGGTTTCAGGGAGAGCTGGAACGGGCGCTTACGTCTTCCTAGCCGCGTCGATCTTCTCGAAGATCTCCTCGTCCGTCGGGAACCGGTAGGTCGTCTGGTTGGAGTAGGCGAGCTTGCCGTCGATCGAGACCTCGAAGATGCCGCCCATGCCTTCCACGAGGCCGGCGGTGATGCCGTACTTCTTCTTGATGGCCTCCTGCAAACTGGAGGCCTGCGGGAGGTAGTTTCACTCGCCGCAGTACTTGATCTGGATGTCCATCCGGTCCTCCTCTCCCTGAAATGTCGCCTCTATCTTAATATGACGCGCCGAGCGTGTAAGGAGATTCTCGCCCCCGCCTTCGTTTAGACTCAACCCATGGCCACGCCCATCCTCATCGACACCGACCCCGGGATCGACGACGCGCTGGCGCTCCTGCTCGCGTGGAACTCGCCCGAGGTCCGCGTGGACGCGGTCACGACGGTGGCGGGCAACGTGACCGTCGAGAAGGCGACGACCAACGTCTACCGCTTGCTCGACCTCCGCAAGCCGGCCCAGCTCCCCACGGTCGCCGTCGGCGCCGCCGGCCCGCTGGCCCGGGCGCTGCAGACGGCGACGCGCTACCACGGCGAGGATGGACTCGGCGACCTCGCCGACTGGCCGGAGACCGAGCAGGCACCGGCCTCTGCCGACGCGGCCGGCGTCATCGTCCAGCACGCGAGGGTCTCGCAGCGGCTCTTGACCCTCGTCGCGCTCGGGCCGTTGACGAACCTGGCGCTTGCGCTCAAGGCGGACGCGGCGGCGATGGGCTTCGTCGGCCGGATCGTCGCCATGGGCGGTGCCGTGGACGTGCCGGGCAACATCACGCCGGCGGCCGAGTTCAATCTGTCCGTGGACCCCGAGGCGGCGCACCGCGTGCTGGCGGCGAAGCTGCCGCTCGATCTGGTCCCCCTCGACGCGACCCGCCAGACGGTGCTACCGCGCGCCGGGCTCAAGAAGGCGCTCTCGCGCTCCCCGGGGCCGATCGCCTCGCGGATCACGGCCTTCAGCGAGCGCGGCTTCAGGATCGACCACGCGGGCGGGGCGCAGGGGATGGTGCTCCACGATCCGCTTGCGCTCGCGCTCGCCCTCGATCCCACGCTCGCCGAATGGGAGGCGGTACGGCTCGCGATCGGGCCCGAGGGCGAGACGCAGCGCGTCCGCGGCGAGCCGAACTGTCGGATCGCGCGGCGCGTGGACGTCCCCCGCTTCGTGCGGCTCTTCCTGGATCGGCTATGCCCTCCATCCCCACAGCGCCGCGCATCCTCGTAGTCGGCTCGGCGAACGTGGACTTCACGGTCGCCGTGTGTGGGCGACGACGCCTCCGGGCGCTCCATCCGTGACGCGCTCGAGCGCGAGGGGATCGGCGTCGCCGGCGTGAGCGCCACCGGCGAGGCCGCGACCGGCACCGCGCTCATCGTCGTGGACGGCGACGGCCGCAACCAGATCGCCGTGGCGCCCGGGGCGAACTGGCGGCTGTCGGTCGCCATGGCCCGGGGGCGCGCCGACGATCTCGCCTGGGCCGACGTGGTCATGTGCCAGCTCGAGACGCCGCTCGAGACGGTCGCCTGGGTGCTCGACGAGGCGCGGCGGCGCGGCGCGGTCACGATGCTGAACCCGGCGCCGGTGCGCGACGGGGCGCTCGAGCTCTGCCGGCTCGCCGATTACCTGACGCCGAACGAGGGCGAGGCCGAGCGGTTGAGCGGCGTGCCGGTACGCGATGAGACGAGCGCGGCCGCGGCGGCCCGCGCGCTGCGCGAGCGCGGGGTCGGGACGGTCGTCGTCACGCTCGGCGCCGCCGGGGCGCTGGCGTGCGCCGCGGACGGGGAGGTGCGCGTGTCCGCGTTCGAGGTCAGCGTCGTCGACACCACCGCGGCCGGCGACGCCTTCAACGCGGGGCTCGCCGTGGCGCTCGCCGAGAAGCGCCCGCTCGAGACCGCGTTGCGCTTCGCCGCCGCGACGGGCGCCCTCGCCTGCACGCGCCGCGGGGCGCAGCCCGCGCTGCCGCAGCGGACGGAAGTCGAGAACCTGCTGGCACGGGGATAGGCCCTCAGTCCCCGCCGAGCCGCGCCTTCAGCGCGCTCACGCGGCCGAGCGCCTCGCGGACGCGCTCGGAATCGAGCCGGCCCGCGGCGAGCCGCTTGCGGATCCGGGTGAGGACCTCCTGCGCGCCCGACCGGCCGTCGGGGAGACGGTCGTCGGCGATCAACAGGATATCCGCGCCCGCCGCCAGCGCCCTGACCGCGGCGCTCGGGAGCCCGTAGCGCTCCTCGATCGCGCCCATCCGGAGATCGTCGGTGACGACGGGGCCCTCGAAGCCGAGCTCGCCGCGCAGGAGCCCCACGATCGCCGCGCGGGAGAGCGTTGCCGGGAACCGGTCGTCGAGGCCGCGGTTGAAGACGTGGGCGGTCATCACGCTGTCGGCGAGGCGCTCGGCGATCAGCGCGCGGTAGGGGACGAGCTCGGCCTCCTGGTTCGCCGTGAACGTCACGTCCACGAAGCCCCTGTGGGAGTCGGCGTCGCTCGAGCCGTGGCCGGGGAAGTGCTTGAGCGCCGTCAGCACGCCCTCCTCCCGCATGCCGCGGATGAACGCGCGCGCGTGCGCGGTGACGAGCAGGGGATTCGCGCTGAAGCTCCGCGCCGCGCCGACGATGACCGGGTTCGCGGGGTTGTAGCCGACGTCCACGACGGGCGCCAGGTTCCAGTTGATGCCGGCCTCGCGCAGGCGGCGGCCGATCCGCCGCGCCTCGAGCTCGGTCAGCGTGAAGTCGTTCGTCTCGCCGAGCTCCTGCGCCGAGAGCGTCGCCGTGAAGCCGGCGCCCGGATCGAGCCGCATGACCTGGCCGCCTTCCGCGTCCACCGCGACGAGGAGCTTCGTCCCCGTGCAGGCGGAGGCGCGCGCGCGCATCGCGGCCGTGAGCCCCGCGAGCTGCTCGGCGCTCACGATGTTGCGCGTGAAGAGCACGACCCCGCCGACGCGCGCCTCGCAGAGGAGCCGCTCGAGCTCGGCGTTGCCCTCGAGCTCCGTGCCCTGGAACCCGACGAGCAGGAGCTGGCCCAGCTCGGGCTCGAGCGCGGCGAGGCGGGCCGGATCGGGCGGCGTGAACGTCCGACAGCCTGCGAGCAGCCCGAGCGCCAGGAGGCTAGCGGCGGCGAGCCGCGGCAACGAGCTTCTCCACGCGCGCCGGGTCCACGGCCTGGCGCACGTCGCCCCGGTGCTTGACGTAGGTGCCGACGATGATGCCGTCGGCGACCGAGAGGAGCTCCGCGACCGTCTCGGGCGTCACGCCGCTGGCGACGAGCAGCGGCACGTCGGGGACGGCGCCGCGCACGCGCTTGACCTCCGCGATCGGCGTCGCCTCGCCCGTGGCGCGGCCCGACACGACGAGCGCGTCGGCGAGCCCGCGGTGGACGAGATCGCGTGCCGTCTGCTCGAGCTCGACCGGCACCAGCGGCATCGCGTGCTTGCCGCCGACGTCGGCGAAGATCGCGACCTCGGCGCCGAGGAGCCGGCGGTCGCGGAGAGTGTGGTAGGCGTCGGTCTGGACGATGCCCTGGTCGGCGACGACCGCGCCCGCGTGCACGTTGACGCGGATGAACCGGCCGCCCGCGGCGGCGGCGACCGCGAGCGCAGCGCGCGCGTCGTTCTTCAGCACGTTGACGCCGAGCAGCGCCCGCGGGAACGCGCGGCGGAGCTCGGCGGCGACGACCGCCATGGCGGCCACCGTGGCGGGCTCGACGCGGCCGGCGGTGAACGGCGCGTCACCGTAGTTCTCGACGAGGAGCGCGTCCACGCCGCCCTGGATCAGCGCGCGGGCATCCGCGAGCGCCGCCTCGAGGACGCGCGCCATCGCGCCTCCCCACCGGGGACTGCCGGGGAGCGGTGCCAGGTGGACCATCCCGATCAGCGTGCGCTCGAGCGTCAGCGCCGTCATGACTCCTCCAAGGTAGCGTAGCATGGCGGCCGTGAACGTCGAGGTCCGGGAAGCAACGCGCGGCGATGATTTGTTCCGGGCTCGTCCGTCCGCTATAGTGGCTCTGTCCATGCGCGGGCGGGTCTTCTACGGCTGGTGGGTCGTCCTCTCGTTCGCGGTGATGGTGTTCCTCTCCACCGGCATCCGCTTCGCCGTCGGCCCGTTCCTCAAGCCCATCGTCGCCGACCTCGGCCTGGACCGCGCGAGCTTCTCGCTCGTGATCTCGCTGGACCTGTTCCTCTACGGCGCGTTCCAGCCCTTCGTCGGCCGGCTCGTGGACCGCTTCGGCGCGCGCGTCGTCCTCACCGCGGGCACCCTCGTGCTCGCGAGCTCCATCGCGGCGACAGGGCTCGTGACGAGCCTCTGGCAGCTCTATCTCGTCTACGGCGTGGGCGCCGCCGCCGGGCTCGCCGCCACCGGCCACGTCGTCGGGTCCGCCGTGATCTCGCGCTGGTTCACCCGCCGCCGCGCCACCGCGCTCTCGGCCCTCGGCGGCGCCTCCATGGCGGGGATGAGCCTGCTCGTCCCCGTCGCGATGTGGCTGATCCTCACCGTCGGCTGGCGCGCGACGTACGGCGTCTTCGGGCTCGCGGTGTTCGTGCTCGTCATGCCGCTCGTGCTCTGGGTCGTGCGCGAGTCGCCGGAGGCGGTGGGGATGCACCCCGACGGGAAAGCGCCGGCCGTCACCGTCGGCGACGTCGCCGCCGAGCGCACCGACGTGGCCGTCGCGGTGCAGACGCTCCCGTTCTGGCAGCTCGCCGGCGGGCTCTTCACCTGCGGCTTCTCGATGAGCCTCATCTCCGCCCACGGCGTGCCGATGCTGACCGACCACGGCTACCCTCCGATGATCGCGTCCTGGGCCCTCGGGCTCCTCGGCGGCTCGAGCGTCGGGTTCTCGATCCTGGTCGGCCTCGGCGCCGACCGGCTCGGCCGCCGCCCGATCCTCGCGTGGCTCTACGGCGGGCGCGGGCTCCTGTTCGCGGCGCTCTTCCTCGTGCGCGACACCCCGCTGGCGCTCCTCGTCATCGCCGTGCTCGGCGGCGCCACCATGGCCGGGAGCCTCGCGATGACCTCGGCGCTCTCGGCCGACATCTTCGGCCGCTTCTCCGTCGGCTCGGTCTTCGGCACGATCTTCTTTGTCCACCAGGTGGGTGCGGCGCTCGGTTCGTGGCTCGGCGGCTTCTTCTTCGAGGCCACCGGCGGCTACGGCGCCGCCTTCGCAACGGCCTCGACGATCTTGCTCCTGGCGTGTATCGTGAGCCTCACGATCGACGAGCGGCCGCGCCGCGTGCCCGCGCTGGCGCCGGTCGCCGGGGGGAGATAGGCGTGGCCGGGACGAAGACCGCGCTCATCGTGATCGACGCCCAGCAGGAGTACTTCGCGCCGACCGGGAAGGTCGTGCTCCCCGGCGGGCCGGCGGCGAAGAAGATCGCCGAGGCGCTCGCGTGGGCGCGGCGCCAGGACCTTCCCGTGCTCCATGTCGTCCACGAGAGCCGGAAGCCCAACGCGCCGATCTTCGCCCCCGGCAGCCCCGCGCTCGAGATCCATCCCGAGGCCCGGCCCGCGCCGGGTGAGCCCGTCGTGCAGAAGCACCTGCCGGGCGCGTTCACGGGGACGAAGCTCGAGGAGATCCTGCGCCAGGCCGCGCACCTCGGCTTTCAGGTCACGGTCCTGTCGGACGCGACGGCGGCGATGGCCGTGAAGGGCCCGGACGGCGAGACGATCCCCGCCGACCAGGTCCACAAGACCCACCTCGGGAGCCTCTCCGGCTTCCTCGCCGAGGTGAAGTCCGTGCGGGACGTCGCGAAGTAGCACTGGAGGACACCACCGTGGGCTACGAGACGCTGGTCGTCGAACGCGCCGGGGCCATCGCCACGATCACGTTCAACCGCCCCGAGGCGCGCAACGCCCTCGACCTCACGATGCGGCGCGAGATGCTCGGCGCGCTGGACGAGGTCGAAGCGGACCCGACCTCGCGCGTCGTCATCCTCACCGGCGCGGGCGGCCACTTCTGCTCCGGCGGCGACGTGAAGACGATGAAGAAGCCGCACACGGCCGCGGAGGGGCGCGGGCGCGTGGAGTCGCTGAACCGGATGGTCCTGCGCCTCGTGAACTTCCCGCTCCCGACGATCGCGATGGTGGACGGCTACGCGGTCGGCGCGGGCTCGAACCTCGCCCTCTGTTGCGACCTGATCGTCGCCTCCGACCGTGCGAAGTTCGGCGAACTGTTCTGCAAGATCGGTCTCGCGGTGGACGGCGGGGGCACGTGGCTCCTGCCGCGGCTGGTCGGCCTGCCGCGCGCGAAGGAGCTGGTCTTCACGGGCGAGGTCATCGACGCCGCCGAGGCGGCGCGCATCGGACTGGTGAACCGCGTGGTACCTGCCGCCGCGCTCGAGACGACGACGCGCGTGCTCGCCGAGAGGATCGCCGCCGGCCCGCCGCTGGCGCTGCGGCTGGACAAGCAGATGCTCAATCGCGCCGCCTCGACCGACCTGGCGAGCGCGCTCGAGGTGGAGGCCTTCAGCCAGGGGCTCGCGATCGCCTCCGAGGACCACAAGGAAGGGGTCGGCGCCTTCTTCGACAAACGCCCGCCGAAGTTCTCCGGACGCTAATGTCGCGACTACGGAATCATGGTCACGATCGCGCGGTGGGGCCGACGGGCGCGCACGACGGGGGTCGCGGGACCACGCGGCACGCGTCCGCTGCCCCGGTGCGGCCGGGCTCCCGGCGGGCGCGCCCGGATTTCAGCGACGGGACGCTGACGTGAACCGCATCGTCGGGACGGGGATGGCGGTGCCGCCCTGCGTGGTCGACAACCATCTCCTGTCGCGCTGCATGAACACGAGCGACGCGTGGATCGTGCAGCGCACCGGCATCCGCGAGCGCCGCGTCTCGCCCGACACCTACCGGATGCTCCAGCGCCTCGCCGAGGCGCCGGACAAGGCGGCGTTCATGAAGTCCGTCCTCGCGGACGGGCTCGACGGCAAGATCGACTCCTCCATGACGGTGAGCGACCTCGCCCTCCAGGCCAGCGAGCGGGCGCTCGAGAACGCGGGCCTCACGGCGGCCGACGTGGACTGCCTGGTGGTCTCGTCCACGGTGCCCGACTTCGCCTACCCGCACCCCGGGTGCGTGCTCGCGGGACGGCTCGCGCTCACCGCCACGCCGGCGATCTGTCTCCAGCAGGGGTGCGCCGGATTCCTCTACGGCCTCGCAGTCGCCGATCAGATGATGCGGGGCGGGATGTACCGGCAGGTGCTGGTCGTCGGCGCCGAGCTGCTCTCGACCATCTTCGACTACACCGACGCCGGACGCGACATGGCCGTCCTCTTCGCCGACGGCGCGGGCGCCGCCGTCCTCCGCAACGAGCCCGGGCCGCGCGGCGTGCTCTCGAGCCATCTGCACACCGACGGGACGACGTACGAGAGCCTGGCGGGCGAGCTCTGGGGCACCTCCACGTACCCGCCCGTCTCCAAGCGGAAGTTCGACGAGGACCGGATGCGCCCGCGCATGAACGGCCGCCAGGTGTTCGTGCAGGCGGTGCGGCACTTCAAGGAGGTCGTCGGAGAGTGCCTGGCGGCCAACGGCGTCGGCCTCGGCGACGTGAACCGCTTCATCTTCCACCAGGCCAACATGCGGATCATCGAGGCGGTGGGCGAAGGGCTCCGGATTCCGTCCGACCGCCTCTACAACAACATCGAGCGCTACGGTAACACCGCCGCCGCCTCCGTCCCCATCGCGCTCCACGAAGCGCGGGAGGCCGGCCTCGTGAAGGACGGCGACCTCGTCCTGCTCGCCGCCTTCGGCACCGGCTTTTCCTGGGGCGCCACGCTCATCCGCTGGTAGCGTCCCGTACGCCCAGCCTGTGGCCGGCGCGCCCAGGAGAAGCGCCGGCCGAAGCTACTGGAAGGGATGGAACTCCACGATCGTCACTGGAAGGACTTCTATCTCGCTACAGGGACGGGGCGGGGTCGGGCGCCCGTGGCGTGGCCGGAGCCGGGGCGGGTGCCGGTTCGGCAGAAGGCGGCAGCGCGCTCGGCGGGCGGCGGGCGCGTTTCATCGCCTCGTCGAGCTCGGGTGTCGCCCGGCGCATCTGCTCGGTGATCTTCGCGGCGTCGAGCGCGGTGCCCAGCACGCGCGGGGTGATGAGGATCAGGAGCTCGCGCTTGTCGACCGTCTGTTCGGTGAACCCGAAGAGGTAGCCGAGGACCGGGATGTCGCGCAGGAGCGGGATCCCGCGCCGGATGAACTCGCGGCGATCGGTGATGAGGCCGCCCAGCACGAGCGTTTGGTTGTTCACAAGCACCACTGAGGTCTCAGCCTCTCTCTTGTTGATCCGGCGCGAGAACGTGGGCGGCTCGGCCTGGCCGATGTCGTTGACCTCCTGCTTGACGTCGAGCGCCACGGTGCCGCGCTCGCCGATGCGCGGGGTGACGGTGAGGATCACGCCCGCGTCGCGGTACTCGACCGTCTGCTGCCCAACCACCGTCGGCGTCGTGGCAGCGCCGGCCGTGCTGACGCCGCCCAGTGTCGCGGCCTGGCTCGTGACGATCGGGATCGAGGTCGACACGTTGATGACCGCCTTCTTGTTCTCGGAGGTGAGCACGTGCGGGCTCGAGATCACGTTGATCCGGTCCTCGCTGGCGAGCGCGTTCAAGATCGCGAAGAAGCGGTCCGTCTCGAAGGTGAACGCGCTGAGCCCCGCGGCGAGCGGCCCGAAGGCGCCCGCCGGAGGCAACACCGAACTCGGCGCGGTGAGCGTCGTCGCGGCCCCGGTGCCGGTCATGACCCCCCCGAACGAGAACCGGCCCGTCCTGACCGCCCAGTCGATCCCGAGGCGCGTGTCGTCGCTCAGCGTGATCTCGGCGACGAGCACCTCGATCAGCACCTGGCGCGGCATCTTGTCGAGCTGTTTGATCGTGCCCTCGATCTCCTGCCAGAGCCGCGGGTAGGTCGTGACGATGACCGAGTTCGTCACCTCGTCGGCGATGAACCGCACCTGGCCCTCGATCACGCCCAACTCGCCGATGCCGGGGGCGCCGGGCGGTGCGGCTGCGGGCGGAGGCGTCGGCGGGGGCGCGGGCGGCGCGCCCGGGCGCGGCGGGGCGGCCGTGGGCGTCGGCGCCGCGCCGGCCTCGCGCCCGTAGATCGCGTTCAGCGTCGCGGTGAGGTCCTTCGCCTTCGCGTTCTCGGCGTAGTAGATGAACACGCGGCGTCCGCCGTAGATGTCGATGTCGAGCTGGCCGATGAGGCGGCGGATCGTCTCGAGCTCGTGCTTCTTGGCGTGGACGATGAGCGAGTTCGAGCGCTGCTCGGCGATGATGAGCGGCGGGCGCTCGACCGCGGCGCCGGGCGGAGCCGGGGCCCCCGGGGCGGCGGGCGGCGCGCCCGGGAGCGCGGCGGGCGGCGCCGCGGGTGGGGGGGGCGTGCCGGGGGCCGTCGTGCGGACGCGGCCGCTGGCGAAGAGCTGGTTCAGGATGGCGGCGAGCTGCGTCGCGTCCGCGAACTTGATCGGGATGATCGCCAGCTCCTCCTGCGCGACCTGCACGTCCACGAGCCGCACGATCTCGAGCAACCGCCGCATGTTCGACGCGGTGTCCGTGATGATCAGCACGTTGGTCTCGCGGTGGACGATGAGCGAGCCGCGCGTCGAGATGAGCGGACGGAGGATCGCCGAGAGGTCGGCGACCGGCGAGTACTTGAGCGGGACGATCTGCGTGACGATCTCGTCCGTCGTGCGCGCGGGGTCGGGGTGCTGGCCCACGATCGTCGGAACCGCGCGCTCGCGCGCCCCCTCGATTCTCAGGATCTTGTAGAGGTTGCCCGCCTTGACGGCGGTGAAGCCGTGCACCTCGAGAATCGCCAGCAGGACGCCGAAGACGTCCTCCTGCGCGATCCGGCCCGAGGTCTGCACGGTGACCTTGCCGCGCACGTCCGGCGCGAGCACGTAGTTGAAGCCGATGATCTCGCTCGCCGCCTGGATGACGGTCTCGATGTCGGCGTTGTCGAAATTGAGCACGATGAAGCGCCCGCGCTGCGCGGCGGGTGTCTCGGGCGCGGTGAGCGGCGGCGGCGCCACTGCCGGCTCCATCTTGGGCGGCTCCGCGGGCTTGTCCGTGGGCGCCTCCGCGCGCGGGCCGACCGAGACGGGCGGCACCGCGGGCAGCGGCTCCGGCGCCGGCGGCAGTGGGACGACGACCTTCGGCGGCCTGGGCGCGGGGCTCGGCGCCCGCGCCGGCGCGGCGCAGGCCGAGAGCAGCGCGACCAGGCAGACGAGCGCGACCGCGCGCATCGCGCTATTGCTGGGGCGGAGGGGGGGCATCGCCCGGGCGCGCCGGCGGCAGACGGCTGCCAAGGCTCGGCGACGGGCGCCGGCCGGGAATAAACGGGCTGAATTGCGGCGGGCCGCCCGGAGTCACCTGTGGTTGCTGGATCGGGACGCGCGGCGGGCCGACGGGCGGCGGTACGCCGGGCGCGCCCGGCGCAACGGGCGCCGCCGGCGCGGGCGGAGCGGGGCGCGGCTTCGACGGATCGCGCAGGCGAACGTCGATCTCCGCTTCGGGCCGCGCAATGATGACGCGGTCGGCGGCGATCGTCTTCAGGGTGCCGCCCGCGATCTGGTCACCGATGCGGTAGCCGGCCACGCGCTTCGTCAGGGGATCCTCGATGTACGCGATTGGGTTCGTGTCGCGCAGCACGACGCCGTGGAGGTTCAGCTTGACGACGGCGAGCGCTGCGCCACCGCCCGGCGCCGCGGTTGCTTCCGTGCGCGTCGGGCTGAAGACGTTGCGTGTGGCGACGACGTCGTAGGCCTCCGCGGGCGGGCGGGCCGCCGCGGGCGTGGCAGCCGCCGCGCCGCCGGCAGCGGCGGGCGGGCGCGGCCGCACGGCCGGCGCGGGCGGCGACGAGACGACGAGCTGCTCCACGATGAAGGCGACGCAGAAGAGCGACACGCCTCCAAGCAGCACGTTCAGGACGAGCAGTTTTCTGCCCACTAGGTCTTGGCTTTACCCGGCAGGATGAAGCCCGACAGGGTCAGGGTTGCGAGCAGCTCGCGCGGCTGGCTCACGTTCACGACGCGGATCCGGAGGTCCTGGACGGTCAGGAGCTTCGGTGCCTGGTCGAGGCGCGCGAGAAGATCGACGAGCTGCCGGATCTCGCCCGACACGGCAACCTCGACGGGGATCTCGAGCAGCTCGCCGCGCTCCGCCGGCGGCAGGATGCGCTCGCTCCGGATGTCCGTCTTCGCCAGCGTCGCCATCTCCTTCACGAGCTTCTGCAGCTCGGAAGCGGCGACCGCCGGCGTCGCCGACGTCAGGAGCTGCTCGGACACGGCGCCCACCCGCGCCGTCGTGGCCTCGAGCTCGGCGGCGATCGCGCCCTTGCGTGCGATGAGGTCGCGCTTGGTTTGTAGGATCAGCTCGCGCGCCGGGACCATCTCGGCCGCGGTGCGGTGCTTCTCGAGGACCGGCTCGATCACGAACGACCAGCCCCCGACGACGACGGCGACGACGAGCCCGGCCCCGACGAGCGTCCGTTCACGGCGCGAGAGGTTGCCGATCATGGGCGGCGCGCTCCGGGCGTCGGGGCGGGCGGCGTCGCGGACGGGCGCGGGGGCGTGCCCGGCCGCAGTGCCGGGACCTCGTCGTCCTCGTCCTCGCGGCCCGGGCGCCCGGCCGGCGATCCCGCCGCCGAGGCGCGCGGCGTCTCCCACGCGGCGCGGATGCGGAACTGCTCCCGGTCGCGGCCGCGCGTGACCGGCGAGGCGAACTCGACGCGCTCGAGCCGCGGCGAGTTCTCGAGCAGCGCGATCAGCACGCTCGCCTGGGCCGCCTGGCCGGTCAGCTCGACGCCCTTCGTGTCGAGCGTCATCATGGTGAGCCAGGCGTCGCCGGGGAGGACCTCGGTCAGGTCGCGCAGCACCGGGAGGGGGCGGAGCGCCGTGGCCTCGAGCGTCGCGACCGTGGCGAGGAACCGGCGCTTGCGCTCGAGCTCGCCGAGCACCCGCTCGACGGCGCGCACCTCGCGGTCGAACCGCCGGATTTCGGCGTTCAGCGTCTCGAGCCGGTACTGCTCGCGAAAGCCGGGGACCACGAGCGCCGCGAGGCTCAGCACGAGCGTCGCCGCCGCCATGCCGACGCTGACCCACTGGAAACGGGTGAGCCGGCGCGGCCGGAGGGCCGCGGGGATCAGGTCGAGCGGGCGGATGCCCCGCCCCGACGCGACCGCGAGCGCGAGCTCGAGGGCGCCGCGGGGGCTCTCGCCGAGCGCGGTGAGCCGCTGCTGCGCGCGCGGGGTATAGGGCGGCAGGGTGACCGGCACGTCGAGCTCCGCGAGCGCTGCGCTCGCCGCGGCGGCGCCGTCGCCCGACACCCAGACGGCGTCGCAGTTCCTCCAGCGCGCGACCGTGAAACTCCGGCGGACTTCCGCCGCGAGTTGCCCGTCCTCCGCCGGAAGGCTCCGGCTCAGCACGATCGCGGAGCCGCGGAACAGGAGGAGGTCCGCCGTGTCCCCCGCGCAATGGACCCACACCACGCGCCGCTTGGGGTCGCTCCGAACGAGCGCGAGGAGATCGTGCGCGGCGACGGTGACCGAGGCCGGGCGGAGCTTCGCCTCCTCCGCGAGCCTCACGACGGCGTCCACCGTGCGGCGGTCCGCCGCGGCGATGAGGACCCGCCGGGCCTCCGCCGCGCCCGGCTCGCCCTCGGGCGGGAGCGGCATGAAGTCGAAGGGCGCGTCGTCCGCGGGGAAGGGCAGGTGCCGCTCGAGCTCGAACCTCACCATGTCCCGCATCTCCCCGCTGACGGGCGGCAGGTCGATGGGCTTCACGGTCACCGCGGCACGGGCGAGCCCGATCGCGACCGTCCGCGGTGCGAGCCCGCGCGCGTCGAGCTCGGCCCGGAGCGCGGCGGCCGGGCTGTCGGTCTCGATCACGAACGTCTCCACCCGATTTTGCCGGATGGCTGCAGCGTGGAGCCGGTCGCCAAGCAGGACGACGGCGAGCCTGGCAGGTGCGAAGCTCATCCCCATAAGATAAGCCGAACCGCCGCCAATGGTAACCCCCAACCTATGGCCTTTTTACCATTGGGGACCACCGGATGCCGAGTTTTTCGCCTCGGTGGGCGACGTCAGCGGAGGGCGGACCATTCGAGGACGACGACGGACGGCGGACTGCCGTCGCGCCTCTGGACGATCGCGGTGATGCGGGCGGCGACGCGCCCGTCCACGATCCCGTCGGCCTCGATGCGGAAGGTCCTGGTCTGCGCGGCGAGCCCGCGGCCGCCGAATTTCGCCGGCACCGCGGCGTAGGGCTGGGCGTGGCGCGCCTGCTCGATCTCGCTGATCTCGGCCGCCGACAGGCCGAGGGCCGCGAGCACGAGCGGCGTGGCGGTGTTGATGTTGATCTGGCCCGCCGTCTTCACGGTGACGGCCCCCGCGAGCCCGGGACGGTCCGGCGCGCCGTTGTAGATCTCGGGCGTGACGCCGCGGATCTGGAGCAGTTCCCGCGCGGAGTCGAGGTTCGCGTTCTTGGCCCGGTAGGGCACGGGGAGCTTCAGGTAGTAGTCGTCGCTCTCCGCCCCGTTCAGCCGGTGCAGATCGTTCGGGTCGCGCCAGTCCTGGAGCGAGTCGCCGATCGTGTCCCGCACGCTCTTGTCGAATCCGAGCTCGCGCAGGAGGCGATCGATGCGGTCGGGCGCGGAGGTGTTGAGGTTGATGCGCGCCTCCTCGTCGCTCAGGCGATAGGAGTACAGCCCGCCGCCGAACTCCACCTTCTCCCGCGCCGGGCGCGGCAGCTCCTGGCGCTCGCGCGTGTAGAAGGTGAGGAGCCCGCGCTCGTCCGCGGTGACGTAGGGCGCGTCGGCCACGATCTCGCGCGTCGCCTGCGCGACGGCCGCCTCGGCGAGGTGGGTCCCGATGATGCCGTCCTTGTAGGCGCGGACGGCCGCGGCCTCGAGCCGCATCGAGTAGGCGAACTCGGCGCCCACGACCCCGACGACCGCCAGCACGAGGAGAACGACGATGAGCGCGAACCCCCGCTCGTCGCGACTCACGATTCCTCTCCCACGCGGAGCGAGACCGTCAGGGGAGGCAGCTTCTCCTCCCGGCCGTTGATCGTGGCGCCCAGCGTGATGCGGACCGCGCGCGGCGTGCCCTTGTCCCGCGCCTCCCACGTGTCCTGCCACGACCCGGTCTCGTCGAGGTAACTGAGGGTGAGCGAGGTGACCGCCGGATCGTGGAAGACGACGGCGGCGTCGGTGAACGGGTTGCGGTTCGGCATCACCCGCTGGCGGATCACGAGCCCGGGCCGCTCGTCGCCCTCGCCGACCGTGATGACGACGGCGGCGAACGCGGCGGGCGTGTCGAACGGGAAGGGCGGCGACTGGGTGACGATCTCGAGGCGGCTCTCGCTCCCGGCGAAGAGCACCACCGGGTTGGGCGCCTCGCCGCGCGGCGCCGAGTAGGGATACGTGCCGCCGACCGTCCGCGCGAGCGAGAGCGCGACGCCGCGCACGTGCTGGTGGGCCTCCGCGCGGTCCTCGCCCTGCCGCCAGGCGCCGACCGCCACGCGCATCCCCGCGAAGGCGATGACGAGGAGCGCGCCGACGATTGCGAGGGCGATCAGCACCTCGAGGAGCGTGAAGCCGCGCTGCCCCCGCCTCACTTTCGCGCTCCCGGCGTCGGCGCCTTGTCCGCGGAGGTGCGGAGCGTCGCGAGCTCGACGTGGCGCTTCTCGCCCCACGCCACTTTCACTGCGATGTGGTAGACACGCCACGGCTCGGTCGCGCGGGTGCGGGTGAGGTCCGGCGCGGGCAGGACGGTGACCGTCCGCTCCCACGTGAACGCGCCCTCGGCGTCCTCCTTCCGCTCCGGTTCCTCGGCTGGATTGACGACCTCGCGCATCTTCTGATCGGCGAGCAGCATCGCCTGCTGGTGGTCGCCGGCAAGGCGCAGGAGCCGGAGCCCCTGGGCGAAGCCCTGGATGGAGGCGACCACCGCGATGCTCAGGATCGTGAACGCGACGAGCACCTCGAGCAGCGTGAAGCCGGCGTCGCGCCGTACCGCGGGCTTCGCGCTCATTCGCGGGTGGCGCGGACGCGCCCCGTGACCGCGTCGACGGTGACGCGGTACGCCGTGGTCCCGGAGGTGAGGCGGAACTCGCCGCCGCTGGAGGAGCCCTCGGGCTCGAAGCGGACGGTCAGGGAGGGCGCCGCGACAGCCTCGATGGTGAGGCGCTCGGATAGGACGCGCGTGCGGCGGACCTCATCGTCGCCTCCGACGACCGTGACCCGGCGCGCGTCCGGCTCGACAACGACCCGGTGAGGCAGCCGCCGCGTGATCGCCAGCTCGCGCGCGTGGCGCAGGACGGCGGAGAAGCCCGCGACCTCCGCACGCGCCCGCACGGTCTCCGTGCTGCGCCCGATCGCGGGCAGGGCCAGGCCGACCGCGAGCGCGATCACGGAGAGGGTGACGAGGAGCTCCAGGAGCGTGAAGCCCCGGGCGCCTACTTCTTCTCGGCTTCCCATGACGTGACGTCGGCGTTTTCCCCGTCGCCACCGGGCTGGCCGTCGGCGCCCTCGGACCAGAGGTCGTAGTCTCCCTGTTGCCCCGGGCAGCAGCGGTACTTGTACGGGTTGTTCCACGGGTCCTTGGGCACGGCCTTCTTGAGATACGGCCCGTTCCAGGTGGTCGTGCCCGGGTTCTTCTGGAGCGCCTCGAGCCCCTGCGCCGTCGTCGGATAGGCGCCGACGTCGAGCCGGTACTGATCGAGCCCGGCGCCCAGGAGCTCGATCTGAGCGCGGGCGGCCGCCTGCTTCGACTGGCCGACGCGCCCGAAGAGCCGCGGCCCCACCAGGCCGACGAGA
>JACPCG010000175.1 GCA_016179925.1 Candidatus Rokuibacteriota bacterium
GTGCCTTCGAGACAGGCTGAAGACGGCAGCCCGAAGCCCGTGCGGGCGCCGCGCGGCGCCGGCTTGTGCTCGGGATGGAGCTCCCCCACGAGGAGCGGCGCCGCCTCCGAGTAGACGAACTCGGTGAAGACGACGGGCACGCGCCGGGCGCGGAAGAGGTCCACGAGGGCGCGGATCCTCGGCACGATCGCGCGCGCCGGCTCCACCTCCATCGCCTCGCCGGGCAGGAGGAAGCCGCGCTGCATGTCCACGACGAGGAGCGCGGTGCGGCCCGGCGCGAGCTTGAGGACGCGGGTGAACGTCTCGCTCCGGTTCGTCACCGGAGCCTCGGCAGGATGTCGTCGGCGATGAGTTCCACCTGCTCGGGCTGGTAGCGGTAGGGGATCAGGATGATCCGGTCCACGCCTGACGCCACGTGCTCGCGCAGCTGGGCGAGGCACTCCTCCACGCTGCCGCGGATCGCGTGCTCGATGGTGGACTCGCTCCACGCCGCCACGTCCCACTCGGTCTGGAGCCAGTCGCGCATCGGCGCCTCGGTCTCCGCGCGCGAGCGGCCCACGTAGATCGCGAGCTGGTTGGTGCCGGTGAGGGTCGTCGGGTCGCGGCCGGCTGCGCGGGCGAAGCCCACGATCTTCGCCCACGACTTCCGGTAGCTCTCGGGCGTGTAGAAGTAGGTGAGCCAGCCGTCGCCCTTCGTGGCGACGCGCTTGAGGACCGCGTCCACGTAGCCGCCGATCAGGATCGGCGGGCGCGGCGTCTGCGCCGGGCGGGGGCGCATCACGGCCTCGCGCAGGTTGAACTCGTCGGCCTGGAGGGTCACGCGGTCCTCCGTCCAGAGGCGCGTCAGGATCTCTAGATTGCGCTCGAAGAGCCGCCCGCGCTGCTTGAAGGGCACGCCGACCGCGTCGAACTCGCGCGCGTACCAGCCCGCCGCGACGCCGAGGATGAGGCGGCCCCGGGAGATGACGTCGAGCGTGCCGAGCGCCTTCGCCGCGACGGTCGGGTTCCGGAGCGGCAGCACCATGACGCCGGTGCCGAGCTTGATCCGGCGCGTGCGCGCGGCGATCGCGGTGAGGATGCCGACCGCGTCGAGGATCGGGAACGCCGGCTCGACGCCGAGGATGACGTGGTCCCACGCCCAGAGCGACTCGAAGCCGAGCGCCTCGGCGCGCTGGGCGTAAGTCAGGATCGCGTCGACGTCCGGCGTCTCAGCCGGGCCGACGAAGTTCTTGATCGCGAGGCCCCAGTTCACCTCACGCCTGCTTGTGGCGGTCGGGCAGCATGGCGAGAACGATCAAGCCGAGGAGCCAGCCGAGTCCCAGGAGCCCGAGCCAGCCCGAGTAGCCCTTGGCGCGCGCGTACATGACGCACCCGTAGAGAATCAGGCTGGCGCCGATGAGGTTGAAGAGGGGCTGGGCGTCGGGATCCACGCTTCGCGACCCTGTCAGCACGATACCGACGATTTGGACGAGCACGCCCGCGCCGACGGCGATGTTGATCTTACGCTTGTACTGTCGCAGCACGTTGCGCCTCCTTCTCGCGCGGGATCAGCCGAGGAAGCGCCGCTCGGGGTCGAGGGCGCGCAGCATGGCGAGCTCGTCCTCCGACGGGGGCTCGGTGGTCTCGATCCGCGGGGCTTCGCCGAGCTCGAACCCGGTGTTCGCCCTGATGTCGGCGACGGAGACGCCGGGGTGCGTCGCCTCGATGCGCATGCGCCCGGACTCCGCGTCGAAGCCCAGGATGCCGAGCGTGGTGACGACGCGCGAGACGCCCCCGAAGAGCAGGCCCGACGCGCGGCGGGAGCCGTCGCCCCGGAGCCACCCGGGGCTCGTGACGAAGTCCACGCGCTCGACGAAGCGCCGCTTCTCGTGCGGGGTGACGATGATGACCTCCCGGCAGAGGGAGGCGAGGTCGTTGGCGCCGCCCGTCCCCGGCAGCCGCACCTTGGGCTTCCGGTAGTCGCCGATCGCGGTCGTGTTGATGTTGCCGTACCGGTCGATCTGCGCGCCGCCCATGAACCCGACGTCCACGAAGCCGCGCTGGGCGAAGAGGAGCGCGTCCGTGATCGCAGGGAGCATCGTCGCGCGGCGGCCGGCGCGCATCTCGTTCGTGGAGATCGGGAGCCGGCCGGGCGCGATCTCGGGGCCGATGATGCCGCCCTCGATGACCAGGGTGAGCCGCGGCGCGTGCCGCTGCCTGGCGAGGGCCGCCGCCATCAGCGGCACGCCGACGCCGGCGAAGACGGTGGTGTCGTCACGGAGCTGGCGCGAGGCGATGACCGCGAGGAGCTCAGAGGCGGTCATTGTAGCGGGGTCCGCGAGCCCGGCGTGCGCCGTGGGTGGCCTGAGCGAGGTGCCCGGGGCTTCATACGCGCGTCAACTCCCGCGCGCGCTTGGCCTGGAGCGCCAGGCGCGCTCCGCCGAACAGCTCGAGATAGTCGGCCCACGTGGGCGGCCCGTACACGTACCGCTCGAGGTAGTCCCCGACCGCCTGAGGGCCGCGCGCGTCGATCGCGGCCGTGTACTCGGCGAAGTGGTCGAAGTCCGCCTCGTAGAGCGCGTAGCACTCGTGGGGGAACGAGCCGAACGGAACGTGGACGAGGGCGTCCACCGCGAAGCCCGGGATGACCGTGTGGTCCGGGTGGCGGCGCGTCTCCTCCTCGGAGACGATCTCCTCCGTGGTCACCAGCACGGTCGTCGCGGCGCGGGCGATATCGGCGTCCATGTGCGGGTAGCCGTCGATCTGGCAGTTGCCGAACCGATCGGCGCGATGCACGTGCAGCAAGGCCACATCGGGGAAGAGCGCGGGCACCGCCGCGAGCGTCTCGCCCGTGTACGGGTCCTGCACGGTCTTCGTGCCGCCCACCGCCATGAGGTCCGAGCCCAGCATCGTGAGCGCCGGGAGGAACGGGACGCCCATCGCGCCCGCGCGGAAGCGCAGGCCGAGCGCCAGGTGGCTCCACTCCTCCGCCCTCGGTGCACGTGAGATTGCGCGAGAGCGTGAGCCCGCGCCGCCGCTGGCGCAGGAGCTCACGCACGAGGGCCATCGGCGTGCGCGAGAAGAGGCAGCCGCCGACGGCGACGTGGTCGCCGTCCTTCACGCGGAGGACGGCGTCCTCGAGCGTCGTGAGCTTGTCGCCCGCGGACTTCGCCTTCGCTTCGATGCGCCGCCGCGCGGCGACGAAGTCGTGCTCGCGGGGGTTCACGTGAGGACCTCCCAGCGCGGCTGGTGGAGGTCGAGCTCGCGCCGGGTGCGCGGATCCATCGGGTGCTCGCGCTCGGGGACGTCCACGCGCTTGGCCTCGCCGCAGAGCGGGGTGGTGAAGTAGCGCTGGCCCGTGTCGTTCGCCATCGTCACGATGGACGCGAGCTCCGGGCGGCGGCGCGCGAGCTTGAGCGCGGCCGCCACGTTGCAGCCCGTGGAGATGCCGCAGAAGACGCCTTCCTCCCGGGAGAGGCGGCGCGCCATCGCGACCGACTCGTCCGTCGTCGTGGTGATCACGCCGGAGAGGAGCGAGACGTCGAGGTTCTCGGGGATGAAGCCGTCGCCGATCCCCTCGATGCCGTGCGGCCCCCATTCGCGGCGCGCCAGCAGCGCGCACTCGGTGGGCTCGACCGCGTAGAGCCGCACGCCCGCGTCCCGCTCGCGGAGGAACCGGCCCACGCCGGTGAGGGTGCCGCCGCTCCCCTGGGCGGCGACGAACGCGCCCACGATCCCGCCGCACTGCTCCCAGATCTCGGGGCCCGTCGTCCGGAAGTGCGCCTGGACGTTGTCGGCGTTGTCGAACTGGGCGGGCACCCAGTACCCGTGGGGATCGCCTGCGCGGATCTCCTCGAGGCGCCGGAGCGAGAGATCCACGTCGCTCTCGCCGCCGGGCGTGAAGACGAGGTCGGCGCCGTAGGCGCGCATGATCTTCTTGCGCTCGTCGCTCATCCCCTCGGGCATGACGATCGTGCACCGGTAGCCCTTGACGGCCGCCACGAACGCGCACGCGATCCCCGCGTTGCCCGTCGAGCACTCGAGCACGCGCATCCCGGCCTTGAGGTCGCCGCGCGCCTCGGCGCGCTCGAACATGTGGAGGTAGATGCGGTCCTTGAGGCTGCCCGTCGCGCCGTACCACTCGAGCTTGAGGTAGATCGGCGGCGTGAGCCCCGCCGTCACGCGGCCGAGCCGCACGAGCGGCGTCCGGCCGACGGCCTGCGCGATGGAGGGCAGGGCGTTCTTGTACGCGTCCCAGCGGATCGTCACGGGACACGGATTGTACCCGAAATTTCGCGCAGCCGGATCAGTCGAGGTCGAGGGCGAACCGCAGACCGGAGTCGATCCCGGCGAGCGACTCCCGCGAGAGCGCTCCGATGCGAGGGCCGATCTTGGCCCGATCGAGGGTCGTCACCTGATGGCACAAGGCCACGCACGGTTTCCTCAGGCCCCCGGCGCCGGCCGCGAGGGCCACGGCGGTCAGGCCCCGGCGCGCCTGGGCCTTCGATGTGGAGATCGGCACCACGACGAGAGAGCGCCAGGAAGGTACGCGGTTAAGCCCGTCGTGAGAGACGATGATGACCGGTCGGCGCCCCTGCTCCTCCGAGCCGGATCGCGGCGACAGATCGGCCCAGTAAACCTCCCCTCGCGTCACCGACGGCGGCTCCGCCGGCGTCTCTGCGCACGGCGCTCCTCCTCCGCCAGGTGTTCGAGGGACGCGGCCTCCAGAGCCGGATCCAGGTCGGCTCCGGTGCCGGCCATCGCAGTCGCGTACGCGCTGATCGCTTCCGTAACGGCCGCCCGCCGCCGCTCGCGGAGCCACGCTTCGATCGCGTGGCGGGCCACCACCGTGGCCGGTTGCCCGGCAGCTGCGGCTTGGTTCCGGAGCCGGCGGTACAGCTCCTCGGGGAGCGGGAGATGGAAATTGCGGACCCGGGTCTTCGCCATGCCATTCCTCCTGCCACGATTGAATGGCATCATACCATCCCCGAGGCGTCGAAGGCGGCGGGCACGTGGCGGATCCGCGTGGCGCCCGCGTCCTCGAGCGTCACCGCGACAACGTCGAAGCGGCAGCGCGCGTCGCCGAGCCGCCGCCACTTGAGGTAGTGCTGGGCCAGGCGCACGAGGCGGCGCTGCTTCCGCCACGAGACGGCGGCCGAGGGCGCGTCGCCCCAGGAGGCGCGCCGGCACTTGACCTCCACGAAGACCCACGCGTCGCCGTCGTGGCACACCAGATCGATCTCGCCGTGCTGGAGCCTGACGTTGCGCTCGACAACCCGCAGGCCGGCCCGCTCGAGAAACCGGGCGGCGGCATCTTCGGCGTCGCGGCCGCGAGCCTGGCGGGGATCAAGCATGGCCGCATTCTGCGCCGTCCGGCGGGACGCGGGAATGTCCAATGTTTCAGACAGCGTTTCAGACAGCGGCGGCCCTCGTCATGTGCTTGACCACTGCTCTGCCTCCGCCTACACTCTGCCCACCCTCCCGACCTCAACGTCCGGCCCTCTGGAGGCAGCGATGCTCCAATGGATGCCGCCGCGCGCACGGGATCCCCCTCCGGAATCGTCCTGGGAGCGAACTGGACGCAGTCGCTGGATGACGCTGTTCAAGGAGGTGAGCCATGCAGGTCCTGCTCAAGGCGACCTACCCGCCGAGCGCGATCAAGAGAGTGATCGACGTGTACATGTCTCCGGAGCTGCCGAAGCGCCCGGAGTACGCGAAGGAGGTTGCGTCGTTCGTGTACGGCGACGGCCAGGGCTACCACAGTCTCTTCTTGCTCGAGGTCGAGAACAGCAGGTTCGCTGACTACATGAACGCCCAGACCGAGCGGAGCGTCTACATGCAGTCGAGGGTCGAAGGCCTCGAGGTCGAGGTCCACCCGGGGCACTCCGTGATGGACGCGATCGCGCTCGCCTCGAAGCACCTCCCGAAGTGACGATTCGTCCGACCGCTTGCTCGGAGCACGCGAGCGCCGAGGCACCCTCGGCGCTCGCGGCGTCTTCGGGGCGGCCCAGGCGCCTTGGCCCGGCTGTCAGCCTCCCAGGTACGCGCGCCGGACGTGGTCGTCGTCGAGCAGCGCGCGCGCGGGGCCCGCGAGGACGATGCGTCCGGTCTCCATGACGTAGCCGCGGTCGGCCATCCGGAGGGCCCCGTACGCGTTCTGCTCCACCATGAGCACCGTCGTGCCGCGGCGGCGGATGTCGGCGATGATCTCGAACGTCGTCTCGACGAGCGTCGGCGCCAGGCCCAGCGACGGCTCGTCGAAGAGGATGAGCCGCGGCCGCGCCATGAGCGCGCGCGCGATCGCGAGCATCTGCTGCTCGCCGCCCGAGAGCGTGCCCGCCATCTGGCGCCGGCGCTCGGCGAGGATCGGGAAGTGCGTGCACACGCGCTCGAGGTCCTCCGCCACCGCGTGGCGGTCGCGGCGGACGTAGGCGCCCATCTCGAGGTTCTCCTGGACCGTGAGGTACGGGAAGACGCGGCGCCCCTCGGGGCAGTGGGCGATGCCCGCCTCGAGGATCTCCGCCGGCTCCGCTGCGTGGATCGGGCGGCCGTCGAAGAGGATGCGCCCCCGCGCGGCCGGCAGCAGCCCAGAGATCGCGCGCAGCGTGGAGGTCTTGCCGGCGCCGTTGGCGCCGATGAGGCAGACGAGCTCCCCCTGCCCGACGGTGAGATCGAGCCCGCGCAATGCCGCGACGGGGCCGTACGCGGCGTGGAGCTCTTCGACGCGCAGGAGCGGGCCCCCCTCAGGCGCGGTCACCGGTGGTCCCCAGGTAGGCGCGGATCACGTCGGGATGCGTCCGGATGTCGGCGGGCGCGCCTTCGGCGATCACGCGGCCGTGGTTCAGCACGATCACGATGTCGGAGATGCCCATGACCATGCGCATGTCGTGCTCGACCAGGAGCACGGTGATCCCCCGGCCGCGGATCTTCCGGATCAGCTCGCTCACGACGTCCTTCTCCCCGGAGGTCATGCCCGCGCCGGGCTCGTCGAGGAGCAGCAGGCGCGGGTGCGCGGCGAGCGCCACCGCCAGCTCGACGAGCCGCTGCTCGCCGTAGGGCAGCGCGCTCGCGATCTCGCGGCGTCGGTGGGCGAGGCCGACGAACGCGATGATCGCCTCCGCGTCCGCGGCGAGGCGCCGTTCCTCGTCGCGGATCCGGCGCCGGCCCAGGACGACGTCGAGGAATCCCGCGGTGGCGCGGAGGTGGAGGCCGATCGTCACGTTGTCCGCGACGGAGAGGGATGGGAAGACGCTCGTCTTCTGGAAGGTCCGCACGACGCCGCGCCGCGCGATCGCCGAGGGCCTGAGCCCGGTGAGCGGCGCGCCGTCCCAGGTGATCTCGCCGCGCGCGGGGCGGAGATACCCCGTGATCGCGTTGAAGGCCGTCGTCTTCCCCGCGCCGTTCGGGCCAATGACGCTCGTGATCGTGCCCGGGCTCACCTCGAAGGAGACGCCGCCCAGCGCGGCGACGCCGCCGAACTGCACCGCGAGGTCGCGGACCGCGAGGGTCACGACGCTCGCCGAGCCCGCCACGCGGCGAGCGCGGGAACGATGCCGCGGGGGAGGAAGAAGACGAGCAGGACGAGCAGCACGCCATAGGCGAGCATCTGCCACTGCCAGGAGGTGGCGAGACGCAGCGCCTCGGGGAGCGCCGTGAACAGGAGCGCGCCGACGAGCGGCCCGGCGAGCGTGCCCTTGCCGCCCGCGACGACCATGACGACCATCGTCACGGTGTAGGTGAAGAGGAAGACCTCGGGGCTCACGAAGCGCGTGTAGTGGGCGTAGAGGCCGCCGGCCAGGCCGGCCAGGCCTGCGCTCACCACGGCGGCGAGGACGAGGTAGTGGGTGACGTCCACCCCGACCGACTCGGCGAGAGGCTCGTTCTCGCGGAGCGCCAGGAACGCGCGGCCGATGCGCGAGCCCACGAGCCGCGCGCACACCAGGTACGACAGGGCCACCCCGGCCAGCACGAGGTAGTAGTAGGCGCTCTTGGCGCGCAGCGACCAGGGCCCCAGCTCGGGGGCCGGCACGCCCGGCAGGCCGAGCGGCCCGTTGGTCAGCTCCATCCAGTTGACGCTCACGAGCGAGATGACGCCCGCGAAGCTGATCGTGACGAGGACGAAGTATGCCCCGCGGAGCTTGAGCGCGAGGCGCCCGATGAGCCAGCCGGCGAGGGCGGTCAGGGCGACCGCGCCGGGGAGCGCCAGCCAGAAGGACCACTCGAGCCTGAGCGTCAGGAGCGCGGAGGTGTACGCGCCGATCCCGAAGAACGCCGCGTGGCCGAGCGAGAGCTGGCCCGTGTAGCCGAGCAGCAGGTTGAGCGACAGCGCCAGCACACCGAAGATCCCGGCCATGATGACGACGTGGAGGAAGTAGGGGTTCGCGAGCCAGAAGGGGAGCGTCAGTGCGAGCAGCGCCCCGAGCCCGCGCGCGAGCCGGATCATCCGATTCTTTCTTCGCGGGCGAAGAGGCCGGAGGGCCGGAGGAGCAGGACCAGGATGATGATCACGAAGCCCACGGCGTCGCGGTAGCCGGAGGAGACGTAGCCCGCGCCCAGCTCCTCCGCGATGCCGAGCAGGAGGCCGCCGAGCGTGGCGCCTGGCAGATTGCCGAGGCCGCCGAGGATCACGACGCAGAAGGCCTTCAGCGCCGCCAGGTCGCCCATGGAGGGGTACGCGAGGAAGACCGGGCCGAGCAGCGCGCCGGCCGCCGCCGCCAGCGCCGAGCCGAAGGCGAACGTGGCCGTGTGGATCCGACTGATGCGCACGCCCATAAGCGCCGCCGTGTCGCGGTCCTGGAACGTGGCGCGCATCGCGCGGCCGAGCTTCGTCCGGTGGATGAGGAGGTACGACGCGGCGATGAGGCCCGCCGCCAGGACGAGGACGAAGACCCGGAGCGGCGCGATGGAGACCGGGCCCAGCACGAGCGGCGCGGTCGGGAAGGGGTGGGGGATGGACTTCGCCACGCCGCCCCAGACGAGGAGCTCGCCGTTCTGCATGGCGATCCACACGCCGATCATCACGAGCATCGTCGTGTCGATGGACTCCGCGCGGAGGGGCCGCAGCAGCACGCGCTCGCAGAGGGCGCCCAGCAGGGCGCCCGCACCGATCGCCGCGAGCACGGCCACGACAAAGTCGACGCCCCCGAGTGCGAGCGCCGCGAACGCCGCGTACGCCCCCAGCGTGTAGAACTCGCCGTGGGCGAAGTTCACGACGTTCATGAGGCCGAAGATCAGGGTGAGGCCGATGCCCAGCAGGGCATACGTCCCGCCGAGCACCAGGCCGTTCACCAGGTGCTGAAGGAGCTGCTCCATCCAGCGCGCGAACGCTACTTCTGGGCCAGGAAGTCGGGCAGTGCCACCTTGCCGTCCTTGATCTGGACGACGAAGATGCTGGGCTTCGACTGGCCGCTCTCCTTGCCGGCCGGGCCGTCCTTCTCGAACCTGATCGGCCCGTTGACGCCCATGAGGCTCACCTTCCAGAGGGCGTCACGGATCGCCTTGGGCTCGTCCTTGCGGGCGGCCTTGATCGCCTCGGCGATCGTCGCGATGCCGTCGTGGCCGCGGAAGCCCTCGGTGAGCCCCTCGAACGGGTGGCCGCGCTTGTTCCACTCGTCCACGAATGCCTTCGCGAGCTTGCCGTCGGGCATCGCCTCGGGGAACCACGGCATGAAGAAGAGGATGTGGTAGCTCCCCTCGGCGGCGGCACCCGCCTGCTTGATGAGCTGGGTCGGCGAGGAGCTGCCGCCCGTGGTGATGATCTTGCGCCCGAGCCGCTGCTCCTGCGCCTGTTTCATGACGAGCGTGATCTGCTCGACGGCGGTCGTGAGAAACAGCGTGTCGCCGCCCGTCGCCTTGATCTTCGTGATCTGGGCGTTCATGTCGGTGGCGGCCTGGTCCATGAACTCGGCGGCGCCCACCGCGGCGCCCTTCTTCTTCAGCATGTCGCCGAACGCTCCGACGGCGCCGCGGCCCCAGTCGGTGTTGACGGCGAGGAAGTCGGCGCGCTTCACGCCGAGCTTGGCGACGTACCGCTCGAGGCCGAGCGCCTCCATCTCCGAGGGCGGGCTGATGCGGAAGATCCACGGGTTGCCCCGCTTGGTGATGGAGGCGGCGCTCGAGGTCTCGACGACCATCGGCACGCCGTACTCCTCGAGCTTCGGCATCGCCGCGAGCGTCATCGAGCTGCCCCAGGCGCCCATGATGGCCGGCACGCGGTCGCGGACGATCAGCTTCTCCGCCGCGCTCGCCGCCTCCTTCGGGTCGGACTTGTTGTCCTCGATGACCAGCTCGACCTTGCGGCCGCCGATGCCGCCCCGGGCGTTGATCCAGTCGCGCGCGATCTCGGCGCCCATGCGGACGTAGTTGCCGGACGCCGCGACGGGGCCGGAGAGCGGCTGGATGACGCCGATCTTCACCGGCGCCTGGGCGAAGCCCGCCGGCGTCAGCAGGGCGCCGGCGAGCAGGACGACGAGAACGACGGGGACCCACCGGTTCAGCATGGTTGACCTCCTGCGCGGGAGAGGAACGTGGTGTAAACGGCTCAGGATCGTAGCACGATTTGCGAGGGCGCGGGACGGTGTATAGTCGCGTGCTGGACGGGCGATGGGGGCCAAATACTTCGGCGCGGCGGTGAAGCGGCGCGAGGACCCGCGGTTTCTCCGGGGCGAGGCGCGCTACGTGGACGACGTGACGCTCGCCGGCATGCTCCACGCCGCGTTCCTCCGCTCGCCCCACGCCCACGCGCGCATCGCGAAGATTCGCACGGAGGCGGCGCGCGCGTTGTCCGGCGTCGAGCGGGTCTTCACGTTCGCCGATCTCGAGCGCTGGATGAGGCCGCTGCCGCTCTTCGGCGCGGTGCCGCCGGGGCTCGCGGCGGCGATCCGCTTCGACCTCCGCCAGGCGCCGCAGTTCGCCCTCTGCCGGGAGCGCGCGCGTCACGTCGGGGAGATCGTCGCGATGGTCGTCGCCGAGAGCCGCGCGCGCGCCGAGGACGCGCTGGACCTGATCGAGGTGGAGTGGGAACCGCTCCCGCCCGTCGTCGACATGGTGGCGGCCGCGCAGCCAGGCGGGCCGCTCATCCATCCCGAGTGGGGCACGAACGTCGCGATCGGCTTCACCCACTCGATCGGCGACGCGGAGGCGGCTTTCGCCCGGGCGGAGGTCGTCGTGAGCGAAACCTTTCGCATCCAGCGCTACGTCGGCATGCCGATCGAGTGCCGCGGCGTCGTCGCCGCCTGGGACCGCCGCGACGGCACGCTGACGACGTGGAACTCGACGCAGGTCTCCCACTTCGTTCAGCAGGGGCTGACGGGAGCGCTCGACCTTCCACCCCACAAGATCCGCGTGGTCGCGCCCGACCTCGGCGGCGGCTTCGGCACGAAGGCCTCCGGCTACGCCGAGGACGCGCTCGTCCCCATCGCCGCGATGGTCCTCGGCCGCCCCGTGAAGTGGATCGAGGACCGGCGCGAGCACATGGCCGGCGCCGCCCACGCGCGCCACCAGACCCATGAGATCGCGCTCGCCGCAACGCGCGACGGCACGATCCTGGGCGTGCGCGACAGGATCTGGCTCGACCTCGGCGCCTACAACGTCTGGGGGATCGTGCTCCCGTACAACACGGTGGCGCATCTCATCGGTCCGCATCGAATCAGAAACATGAGCGTCGAGGTGAAGGGAGTCGTGACGAACAAGACGCCGAACGCGCCGTATCGAGGCGCCGGCCGGCCCGAGACGGTCTTCGCGATGGATCGCGCCGTGGACTGCCTCGCTCGCGAGCTCCGCATGGACCCGGCCGAGATCCGCCGCCGCAACTATATCCGCGCCGACGAGCTGCCGTACGACTTCGGCATGCCCTACCGCGACGGGAACCCCCTCGTCTACGACACGGGCGACTTTCCCGCGGCGCTCGAGGCCGCGCTCGAGGCCGCCGGCTATCGGGACTTCCGTCGCGAGCAGGCGCGGCTGCGGGCGCAGGGCGTGTCTCGCGGCATCGGCATCTCGGGTTACGTCGAGGGCACGGCGATCGGCCCCTACGAGGGCGCGACGGTGAAGCTCGACCTCCTGGGCCGCGTGACCGTCGCGACGGGCGCCGTCAGCTCGGGCCAGGGGCACGAGACGAGCTTCGCCCAGGTCGCGGCGGACGCCCTCGGCGTGCCGCTCGACTGGGTCACGGTGATCGGTGGCGACACCGCCGCGGTGCCCTTCGGCGTCGGCACCTTCGCGAGCCGGAGCGCGGTGACGGCGGGCAACTCGATCGCCGATGCGTGCCGCGAGGTGCGGGCGAAGCTTGCCCGCGCCGCCGCCAGCCTGCTCGAGGCGGCGCCCGAGGACGTCGAGATCGAGGACGGCCAAGCGTTCGTCCGGGGGACGCCCGGCTCGGCCGTCACGCTCGCGCGCGTCGTCCAGGCCTCCATCCCGACCTTCGCCAGGCCCGGCGTCGCCTCACCCGACTTCGAGGCGAGCGCCTACCACCACATCCCGACCGTGACGTACGCGAGCGCGGTCCACGTCGCCCAGGTGGAAGTGGATACCGATACCGGCGGTGTGCAGCTCCTGCGCTACGTCGTCGCCCACGACTGCGGCCGGGTGATCAACCCGGTCATCGTGGAGGGTCAGGTGCACGGCGGCGTCGCCCAGGGCGTGGGCGGCGCGCTCTTCGAGGACATGCAGTACGACGAGCAGGGCCAGCTTCTGACCGGCTCATTGATGGACTACGCGGTTCCGAAGGCCGACGACCTGCCGCGGATCGAGACGGTGCATCTCGAGTTCCCGTCGCCGCGGAACCCGCTCGGCGTGAAGGGCCTCGGCGAGGGCGGCGCCATCTCGCCACCCGCCGCGATCGCGAACGCGATCGAAGACGCGCTCGCGCCGTTCGGCGTGCGCATCACCGAGACACCGGTGACCCCCGCGCGGATCCAGGCGCTGCTGAGCGCAAGATCCGCGCGGTCCGCGTCACCCTGACTGGCGGAACGGCTCAGACTGGGATCAACCCGAGACTGAGCGCGACCGCCCGGTCAACCCGTGCCATCGTCTCCGGCCGCAACCTCCCGAGGGAGCGGATGAGCCGTCGCTTGTCGATCGATCGGATCTGGTTGAGCAGCACGACCGAGTCGGCCCGCAATCCGCCTTCGCGGGCTCGGACCAGCACCTCGGTTGGATAGAGAGGCTCATCGAACTGTGATGTCAGTGCGGCGACTATCGTAATGGGGCTGTAACGGTTCGCGATGTCGTTCTGCAGGACCAGAGCCGGGCGGGTCTTCCTGATCTCGGCGCCCACGGTCGGATCGAAGGTGACGACGTATACGTCACCGCGCCGCGGACCGGTTACTTTCGTCGGCGACGCCACGCCTCCTCCTCGAGGGTTGCCCATTCCTCGGCGACCGCCAGATCCCGCGCTGCGCGTCGCGCGGCCCCCTCCTTCAGGCGCTCACGAAAGGTCGCACGGCGAGTCCGTCCGACGTAGTAGCTGATGGCGGTCGCGATGAATTGACTGCGGCGTCCCTTCGGCGCGGCGCGCTCGAGCAATCCGACCGTCTCCTCGGGCAGGGTGATGTTGATGCGTCTGTGGGCGGCGGATGTTCGGCGGGCTGTCATGTCGGCCAATTATACACACGTTGGATATGTACGCACAGCGCCCGGGACCCTTCGATCCTCACCAGACACCACCCCAAGGAAGTCCGCCGCAGCCCGGGCGCCCTGAGTCAGTCGTCCTCCTCGAGGACGAACAGCTCGCCCTGGCGCCAGACGCCGGAGAACGAGCGCCGGTGGATCGGGCAGGGGCCGTGCTTGTCCAACGCGGCGAGGTGCTCGGGCGTCGCATAGCCCTTGTGGCGGGCGAAGCCATACTCGGGAAACCGGGTGTCCACCGCCACCATCAGCCGGTCGCGTGTGACCTTCGCGATGATGGACGCGGCGGCGACGCTCGCCGAGCGGCGGTCGCCGGCGACGAGATTCCGCTGGGGGTAGGACAGGCCCGCGAGCTCGACGAAGTCGGTGATGACCAGCTCGGGTGTGACGGCGAGCGCGCTGAGGGCCTCGGCCATCGCCCGCCGCGTGGCCTGGAGGATGTTGATGCGGTCGATCGTCTCGTGGTCCACGACGCCGATGCCGACGGCGAGCGCGCGCTCCTGGATCACGTGATACAGCTCCTCGCGCCGCTCGGGCGGGAGGAGTTTGGAATCCGCGAGCCCCTTGATGCGTCGGTCGGGCGCGATGATGACCGCGGCGGCCACGACCGGTCCCGCCAGCGGTCCGCGCCCCGCCTCGTCGAGGCCCGCGACTCGCCCCAGGCCGGTTCTCCAGGCCCGGGCTTCGTAGCGGTACGGCGCCGAGGGAGGCGGCGTCACGCCGGGGACGTCGCGACTACTGCTCGGCGGTCGTGGTGGGAACGATGACGGCGCGCTTTTCCTTGAGCCGGGCGGCCTTGCCGGCGAGCCCGCGGAGGTAATAGAGCTTCGAGCGCCGCACGCGACTCTTGCGTACGACCTCGACGCGCTCGATCCGGGGCGAGTGTAACGGGAACGTGCGCTCCACGCCGACGCCGTACGAGATGCGCCGGACCGTGAACGAGGCGCGCGCGCCCTCGCCGCGCTTCCTGATGACGATGCCCTCGAAGACCTGCGTGCGCTCCTTCTCAGCCTCGACGACCTTGACGTGCACGCGGACCGTGTCGCCCGGGCCGAACCGGTCCCGGTCTTTCTTCAACTGCGCCGCCTCGACCAGCCGGATCGCATCCATGACGTTCGTCCCTTTCTCTCTAGCGTTCTTGAGGCGCGGACGCCTCGATCTGCTCCGGCGTCTCGCCGCGCTTGAACCGGTCCACGAGCTCCCACTCCTCGGGCGTGAGCCCGGCGCCCTCGAGCAGCTCCGGGCGCGCCCTCCAGGTCCGCCACAGCGCCTGCACGCGGCGCCAGCGCGCGATGCGCGCGTGGTCGCCCGACAGGAGCACCGCCGGGACGCGAGCGCCCCGGAACTCCTCGGGCCGCGTGTACTGCGGCGGCTCGAGCAGCCCCGACGCGAACGACTCGCGCTCCACCGCGCCCTCGGCCCCGAGCACGCCGGGCAGGAGCCGAGTGACTGCGTCAGTCACCACGAGCGCCGGCAGCTCGCCGCCCGTCAGCACGTAGTCGCCAATCGAGAGCGCGTCGTCCGCCAGCTGCTCGTTCACCCGCTCGTCCACGCCCTCGTACCGCCCGGCGAGGAGGATCAGGTGCGCCTCCCGCGCGAGCTCCGCCGCGACCCGCTGCGTGAACATGCGGCCCCGCGGGTCCAGCAGGACGACGCGCGCCCCCGGCGTGCGGAGCGCCTCGACCGCGGCGAACAGCGGCTCGGGCTTGAGCACCATTCCGCCGCCGCCGCCGAACTGGTAATCGTCGGTCACCCGGTGCTTGCCCTCCGCGTAGTCTCGGAGATTCACCACCCGGATGTCAACGAGTCCCCGCGCCCGCGCGCGCCCGAGCATGGACTCCGCGAGCGCCGGCTCGACCATGCCGGGAAACAGCGTCACGATGTCGATGCGCATGCGGCGTCTCTTCGCTCGAGCGGGTTATTCATGATCGCCGCCCGCGCGGGTCGGACGGTGGCGCGAGGCGCGCGGCCCCGGGAGGGGTCGACGAGACCGTTCCCGCCGCGCGGCTGCGGACCCCGCGCGCCGGATGGAGCCCAGCCGCGACGGGACCCGCGGGCCGCCGCCCGCGTGGTCGAGCGACCCCTCCCGGGGCTGCGCGCCTCGTGCCATCGTCCGTCTCCACGGGGACCGGTCATGCATAGTCCAGGCTAGAGCTCCAGCAGCCCTTCAGGCGGCCGGATCACGACCCGGCGCGCCGCGAGATCCACGTCGATCACGATCTCGGGCACCGCCGGGATCAGGTGCTCGCGTCCGTCGGCCCCCACGACCCACAGGTCCTGGGCGCCTGTGCGCTCGATGCGCGTCACCCGGCCGACCTCGCGCCCGTCATCCGTCAGCACGCGGCAGCCCACGAGCTGCCACGGGTAGAAGTGGCCCGGCGGGAGCGGCAGTGCCTCGGCCTCGGGCACCGCGATGAGCCTGCCGACGAGCGCGCTCGCGGCCTCGGCCGTCTCGCACCCGGCGAACGTCACCAGCAGGGCGTCACCCTGCCGGCGGACGCCCGTGATGCACCGCGGCTCCCGTCGATCCCGCCCCGCATCCCACACGACGCACTCGCGCACGCGCTCGAACCGTTCGGGCTGATCCGTGAGCGACGTCACGCGGACCTCACCGGCGAGGCCGTGGGGCCGCGTGATCTCGCCGATGGCGACGAGGCGCGGGCTCAGCTCGTCTTCACGTTCGCGAGCAGCTTCTTCACCGTGTTGGACGGCTGCGCCCCCTTGCGGATCCACGCCTCGGCCTTCGCGCGATCGATCTTCACGGTCGGCGGCCGGGTCAGCGGGCTGTAGTGCCCGATCACGTCGATGAACCGCCCGTCGCGCGGCGAGCGCGAGTCGGTCACCACCACCCGGTACGCCGGGCGCTTGGTCGTCCCTGTGCGTCTCAGTCGAATCGAAACCGCCACGTCGTCACCCCCTCAGAGTCGGAAATCCGGGGAGCCCCTTCATGCGGGGCAGCTTCCCCTCCATGCCCTTGAACTGCTTCATCAGCTTGCGCAACTGCGCATACTGCTTCAGGAGTCGATTCACGTCCTGAACGCTCGTGCCGCTGCCGCGCGCGATCCGCTGGCGGCGGCTGCCGTTGATGGTCTCGGGATGGCGGCGCTCGCCCGGCGTCATGGACGAGATGATCGCGTCGAAGCGGCCGAGGTCGGCCGACTCGCCGGCGAGATCCTTCGGCGCGCCCTTCAGCATCTTGCCGAACGGCAGCATGCCGAGGACCTGGTCGAGCGGCCCCATCCGGCGCACCTGCCGGAGCTGCTCGCGGAAGTCCTCCAGCGTGAACGCGTCCTCGCGGAGCCTGCGAACGAGCTCCTCGGCCTTCTGCTGGTCCACCGCCTCCTGGGCACGCTCGACGAGCGAGAGCACGTCGCCCATGCCGAGGATGCGTGCTGCGAGCCGGTCCGGATGGAACGGCTCGAGCGCGTCCGTCTTCTCGCCCGTGCCGACGAACGCGATCGGCCGGCCGGTGACGCTGCGCACGGACAGCGCAGCGCCACCGCGGGAGTCGCCGTCCAGCTTCGTCAGGATCACGGCGTCGATGCCGACCGCCTGGTTGAAGCGGTCGGCGACGGTGACCGCGTCCTGGCCCGTCATCGCGTCCACCACGAGGAGCACGTGGTGCGGCCCCACCTC
>JACPCG010000176.1 GCA_016179925.1 Candidatus Rokuibacteriota bacterium
GACGGCCGCGTCGGCTGGGGCGAGGCGCACCACGGCCGCGCGCCGGGCGCGGTCGCGCATCTCGTCAACACCACGCTCCGCCAGCTCGTCCTCGGCATGGACGCCGCGGATGTGACCGGCGTCTGGACCCGCGTCTACAGGATGCAGCTCGCTAGCCACGGCATGGGCGCGGGCGCCGCGATCGGCTTGAGCGGGATCGATCTGGCGCTCTGGGACCTCCGCGGCAAGGCGGTGGGCTGGCCGCTCTACCGCCTCCTCGGCGGCGCCGCGCGCGCGATCCCCGCCTACGCGGGCGGCGTGTCGCTCGGCTACCAGGAGCCGGCGAAACTCGTGGACGAGGCGCGCGCCCTCCTCGCGGCGGGCTACAGGGCCGTGAAGCTCCGCATCGGCGACACGGTCGAGCGCGACCTCGAGCGCGTCGCCGCCGTCCGCAAAGCGTTCGGCGACGGCCTCGTGATCCTCACCGACGCGAACACGGGCTACACGGTGGCCGACGCGCGGCGGGCGATGCCCGGGCTCGACGCCCACGGCGTTGGCTGGCTCGAGGAGCCCTTCCCCGCCCACGACCATCGAAGCTACGCGCTCGCGGCGACGTTCGGGAAGGTCCCGCTCGCCGCGGGCGAGAACCACTACACGCGGTTCGAGTTCACGCGGCTGATCGAGGACCGCGTCATCACGATCCTCCAGCCCGACCTCGCCAAGACCGGGGGCATCACCGAGGGCCTCCGCATCGCCGCCCTGGCCAGCGCCTGGAAGCTCTCGATCCACCCGCACACGTCCATGACGGGGCTCAGCATGGCCGCGTCCATCCACTTCCTCGCGGCGATCGAGAACGCGGGCTACTTCGAGGCGGACGTGTCGAAGAACAATCTCTTCCGCGACCGGCTCACGAGCACGCCGTACACGCTCGACCGCGACGGCTGCGTCAGGCCGCTCGAGAAGCCGGGGATCGGCGTCGAGGTGGACGAGGACTTCCTCGCCAAGCACCCGGTGATCGAAGGGCCGTCGTACGTGTAGGAGCCTCGCCATCGAATGTCGAGGCCAGCGATGACGTGCTCGAAATGCGGAGCCCAGGTTCCCAGAGGCGTGGGTCGGTGCCCGAACTGTTGGAGCTCCGTTCTGCGTGAGGGATGGCTGCGGCGGATCCTCCGAGGCCTGGGGCTCGGGACCCCGGTCGTCATTCGCACCGAGAGCATCACCCGCACCGAGCGAATCGAGGTCCAGGACCCACACACGGGGAAGGTCCAGGTCTATGACTCCCTCGACAAGGTTCCGGCCGATCTCCGGGCGAAGATCGAGCAGGCAAAGCGCGACGCCGGCCCGGCCGCGACCAGCACGAAGATCACAGTGACGGATGCCTCGGGGACGACACGGACCTACGATTCAGTCGACGAGATGCCGGCCGACATCCGCCAGATGTACGAGCGCGCGCAAAGGGGACACATGAAGTGAGGCCGTGTACCCGAGGAGCCCTGACGATCCTGCAGTCGATCCTGCTCCGCGCGGACCAGGTCATCGAGTAACGACTTCGCCGGCCGGGCGTGCGCGCGTCCGCCACCGGACGCCGACCAGCGCGACGCCCAGGAGGCCCGCGGCGCCGGCGGCGGCGAGGGCCGCGCGGATGCCGAACGCCTCGGCGATCGTGCCGACCAGAAACGAGCCGATCGGGAAGACGCCCCCGAACATGAGCGCGTGGAGGCTCATGACCCGGCCGCGGAGCGCGTCGGGCGCCGTGAGCTGAAGCGTCGTGTTGCAGCTCGCGATGAAGACGATCGCGAAGAAGCCCAGCACGAAGAGCAGCACGACCGCGGCGCGGAAGTCGGCGACCATCGCAAGCGCGAGCGTCGCCGCACACGCGAGCGTCCCGGCCGTGAAGATGGCCCGGAGCGACGACTGGCGGCCGCCCAGCCCGGCAAGCGCCAGCGCCCCCGACACCGCGCCCGCCCCAACCGCCGCCATGAGGAACCCGAACCCCTCGGCACCGAGCCGCAGGACGCTGCGCGCGAGCAGCGGGACGAAGATCGTGAAGTTGAAAACGCAGAGGCTCACGACGCACACGAGGCTCAGGATCACCGCGACCCGTGGTGTGCGGGTCGCGTAGCGGACGCCCTCCAGCATCTCCGCGCCGAGCGTCGCCACGCGCCGCGGGCGCGGGAGCCCCCGGGCGCGCACCGCCAGGAGGGCGGCGATCACTATGACGAACGAGAGACCGTTTAACAGAAAGGCCGGTGCCACGCCGAAACGGGCGATCAGGAGCCCGGCGACGGCCGGCCCGACAATGCGCGCCCCGTTGAAAGCGGCGGAGTTGAGCGCGACGGCGTTGACGAGGTCCGCCTTGCCGACCATCTCGACGATGAAGGCCTGGCGCGCCGGCATGTCGAGCACGTTGGCGAGGCCGTAGACGAGTGCCAGCACCCCCACGTGCCAGTACTGCACGTGCCCCGTCCCGACGAGCGCCGCGAGGGTCAACGCCTGCAGGGACAGGACCGCCTGGGTCGCGAGGATCACGCGGCGCTTCGGAAGGCGGTCGGCGAGCGCGCCCGCGATCACCGAGAAGAGCAAGATCGGCGCGAACTGGAGCGTGCCGATGAGGCCCAGGCGGAAGGGCGAGTCGGTGAGCTGGAGCACGAGCCATGCCTGGGCGACCGACTGCATCCACGTGCCGACGAGCGAGACGAGCTGCCCCGACCAGAAGATGCGAAAATCGCGGTGGTTGAGCGCGCGCAGCCCGCTCGGAAAGGAACCGCTCATGCGTGTCGTCGTCGCGATCGTCCTGGCCCTGGCCGGACTCGTCTGGGCACAGCCGCGCTTTCCCGACCCGGCCCGGCCGGTCGCGGCCATCATCTCGCCCGCCTACTCCGACGAGAAGACGCGCGACAGCCGCGGCGAGGCCGAGCGCGCGATGGACCGCCTCGGCATCACGCCGGGCGTCCGCGTCGCCGACGTCGGCGCGGGCGACGGCTACTACACCGTGCGCCTGGCCCGGCGCCTCGGCCCCGGGGCGACGATCTACGCCCAGGACGTCAACGCCGCGTACCTCGGGCGGCTCGACGCGCGCCTCCGGCGCGAGAAGATCGCCGGCGTGAAGCTCGTGCTGGGCGCGCCGCGCGACCCGAAGCTCCCGCCGGGTACCGTGGACGTCGCGATCCTCTCGCACATGTACCACGAGATCGAGAATCCCTACGAGTTCCTCTACCGGCTGCGCCCGGCGCTCGCCCCCGGCGCCAGGATCGGAATCATCGACCTGGACCGGCGGACCGAGCACCACGGCACGCCGCCGGCCTTGCTTCGCTGCGAGCTGGCCGCCGTCGGCTACCGTGAGGTCGGCTTCGCCTCGCTCGCGCCGGCCGACGGTTACCTCGCGATCTTCGTCCCGCCCGCCGCGCTCCCGCCCGTCGAGTTGATCACGGCCTGCGCGCCGTAGGCCGACGCCCGGGCCGCGAGGTTCGCCCTTGCGCCCCCCGCGCGGCACGTGCAAGATGGGCGCTCGGCATGGCGGGACGCTTCGACGGCAAGGTCATCGTCATCACGGGTGGCGCGGGCGGCATCGGGCGGGCGACCGCCGTCCGCTTCGCCTCCGAGGGCGCGCGCGTCGTCCTGGTAGACCTCGCCGCGCAGAGTCTCAAGGAGAGCGTCGCGGCGGTCGAGATGGCCGGCGGCGTGGCGCTCGCCGTCGAGGCGGACGTGACGAAGCGCGCGGAGGTCGAGCGCTATGCGGCGACCGCCACCGAGCGCTGCGGCGGCGTGGACTTCCTCTTCAACAACGCGGGCGTCCTCGGCGACATCCGCCCCCTCGTGGACTACCCCGAGGAGACGTTCGACCGCGTCATGGCGATCAACGCGCGGAGCGTCTGGCTCGGGATGCGGGCCGTCGCCCCGCTGATCGCGGCGCGCGGCGGCGGGGTGATCGTCAACACCGCGTCCATCGCAGGCCTCCGCGGGACGGCGGGCCTCGTCGCCTACACCGCGTCCAAGCACGCCGTCGTCGGCCTCACGCGCACCGCGGCGCTCGAGCTGGTACGGCAGCGGATCCGCGTCAATGCGATCTGCCCGGCGCCGATCGAGACGCCGATGGTGGAGGAGCTCCACCAGGGGATCAGGCGCGAGCGCATGGAAGCCTCGATCCCGATGCGGCGCTACGGCCGCCCGGAGGAGGTCGCCGCGCTCGTCGCGTTCCTCTGCAGCCCCGATGCCGCGTTCATCACCGGCGCGATCTACCCCGTGGACGGCGGCGCGATGGCATGATCGCCGCGGCCGAGCTCGCCGCGCTCATGCGGTCCGCCGCGCCCCACGCGGTGCTCGACCTCCGCGAGAAAGGGGCGTACGAGAGGAGCCACATCTTCCGCGCCACCTCGCTCCCGCGCCGGCTTCTCGAATTCCGCCTTCCGGGCCTCGTGACGGCGACGGCGACACCCATCGTGATCTACGACGAGGACGGCCGCCTGGCGGAGCTCGCCGCGCCGACGCTTCGTGAGCTCGGCTACACGGACGTGCGCCGGCTCGCCGGCGGGCTCGCGGCCTGGCGCGCCGCGGGGCGGCCCGTGGTCCAGGGCATCAACGTGCCGAGCAAGGTCTTCGGCGAGCGGATGCTCCACGAGATGAAGACGCCCCAGCTCCCGCCGCACGAGCTCGCCGGGCGCATCGAGCGCGGCGAGGACCTGATCATCGTGGACTCACGCACGCCCGAGGAGTACGCGCGCGGCTGCATCCCCGGCGCCGTGAGCGTGCCGGGCGGCGAGCTGGTCTTGAGGATCGGCGAGCTGGTCGAGCGCCCGGAGACGACGATCGTCGTCCACTGCGGCGGCCGGACGCGCTCCTACATCGGTGCCGAGTCGCTCCGCACGATGAGGCTCGCGAACCCCGTGGTGGCGCTCGAGAACGGCACGATGGGGTGGGAGCTGGCGGGGCTCACGCTCGAGCGCGGCGCCGCCCGCTGGGCGCCGCCCGTGACGGCGAAGGGCAAGGCCCTGGCCGAGTCCACGGCGGAGCGCGTCGCGGCCGAAGAGGGGATCCGCTCCGTCTCGCCCGACGAGCTGCGCGCTCTCCAGGCCAAGAAGCCGAAGGAGAATCTCTACGTCCTCGACGTGAGGACGGCCGACGAGTACGCCGCTGGCCACCTCCCCGGCGCCGTCTGGGCGCCCGGCGGCCAGGCCGTCCAGGCGACCGACGAGTACGTCGCCGTGCGCGCGGCGGCGATCGTGCTCGTCTGCGACGGCTTCGTGCGCTCGGTGATGACGGCCGCGTGGCTCCGCCGCCTGGGGTTCCCGAACGTCGCGGTGCTCGCCGGCGGGCTCCCCGCGTGGGCGCAGGCGCGCGGCGCGGTCGACCAGGGTCAGCCGGTCGCGATCCCCGCGGGGTACGAGGCGGCGCGGCGGAGCGTCGCCCACGCGAAGCCGGGCGACCTCGGCGGGGCGCTCGTCCTGAACGTCGACCAGAGCGACGTCTACGCGCGGGGCCACGTCCCCGGCGCGGGCTGGCTCTGCCGGAGCCGGCTCGAGCTGAAGATCGCCGAGATCGCGCCGGACAAGAGTCAGCCGGTCGCCGTCACCTGCGCCGACGGCTACGCCTCGACGCTCGCCGCCGCCACGCTCGGACGCCTGGGGTACGGACGGACGCGCGTCCTCGAGGGCGGCACGGGCGCCTGGGAACGGGCCGGGCTCCCGGTCGAGCGCGGCCGGACGCGCCTCCTCGATACGCCCGACGATGTCGTGCTGAAGCCCTACGAGCGCGGGCGCGAGGCGATGGAGCGCTATCTCCGCTGGGAGGAAGACCTGGACGAGCAGGGACGCAGCCCGAACCCGCTCCTGTGAACGGAGGCCTATGACCGTCGGCCCCCTCGTCACGACCGACTGGCTCGCCGCGAACCTCGGCCGCCGCACCGTGCGCCCCGTGGACGGTTCGTGGCACATGCCGCAGCTCAAGCGCGATGCCCGCGCGGAGTTCGCCCGGGCCCACATCCCGGGCGCCGTGTTCTTCGACATCGACGCGATCGCCGACACGGCGAGTCCGCTCCCTCACATGCTTCCCGGCGCGCGGAAGTTCGCCGAGAGCGTCGGCGCGCTCGGGATCGGCGACCGCGATCTCGCGGTCGTCTACGACACGCGCGGCGTCATCAGCGCGGCGCGCGTCTGGTGGACCTTCCGCGCCTTCGGCCACGCGCGGGTGGCCGTCCTCGACGGCGGGCTTCCCAAGTGGCAGGCCGAGGGTCGCCGCGTCGAGACGGGTGTGCCGGCGCCGAAGCCGCGCCGCTTCACGGCACGCCTGCACCGGAGCCTCGTACGCGACCTCGCCCAGATGCGCGCGAACCTCGCGAGCCGCCGCGAGCAGGTCCTCGACGCGCGCTCACACGGCCGCTTCATCGGCACCGAGCCCGAGCCCCGCCCCGGGCTTCGCGGGGGCCACATTCCCGGGAGCCTGAACCTGCCGTACGACCAGCTCTACCTGAAGGACGGCACGCTCCTCCCGCCCGACGACCTCCAGCGCCGGTTCGAGGCGGCGGGGCTCGATCCGGCGAAGCCCGTGGTGACGACGTGCGGTTCCGGTGTGACCGCGGCGGTGCTGGCGCTCGGCCTCCACCTCCTCGGCCGCGAGACGGTTGCGGTGTACGACGGCTCGTGGACCGAATGGAGTGGCCGGAACGACACCCCGGTGGAGCGATAGGAGGACCTCCGATGGCGACGACGACGGCCTACACGCTGAAGGAGTTCATCGCCGACGTGGACCGCATCGCGCGCGAGGAGCAATCGGCGCAGGTCATCACCGGGCGCGTCGCGCCGCTCCTGGCCAAGCTCGTCAAGAACCCCGACGCGGTCCCCGCGGAATTCCGCCGGCGCCCGGAGGGTGGGCGCGGCCGCTACATGCTCCACCGCGCGCCCCACTTCAACGTGACGTCGGTCATCTGGGGCCCGGGCGACACCGCGAGCGCCCACAACCACGAGACCTGGGGCGTGATCGGCGTCATCGAGAACGAGATCGAGGAGACGCGCTACCGTGTGGCGGAGGCGCCCGGCGCCGGGCGGGCGAAGCTCGAGGTGACGCGCGTGATGCGCCACACGCCGGGCGCCGTGTCGTGTCTGGTCCCCGGCGACGAGGTCCACCGGATGCACAACTCGACCGGCCGCGACACCGTCGAGATCCACGTCTACGGCCGCGATCTCGCCGGGCTTCGCCGCAAGACCTGGGCCGCCGACGGCACGGAGAAGCCGCTCGTCAGCCCGAAGTACCTGAACTGTTGATCAGGCGGCGCCGACGCCCGCGGCGCGCGCTCAGCCGAGCTTCGGCCACACCTCGTCGGCGAGGCGCTCCATCGTCTCCAGCACCTCGGCCCACGAGCCCGTCCGGCAGTCGAAGATCGCGTCCGTCGGACCGAGCGCGACGATCGGCTTGAGCTGCTCGACCACCTGCGCGGCCGTCCCGACGATGACGCGGCCCGGCTCCTCGGGCGTCCGCCGCGTCGCGTCGCCGCCCGGGCCGACCACGCGCACGCCGTAGCGCACGCTGAACCCACACGCGCCGGCGGGCCGTCCGGCCATCCTCACCTGCTCCTTCAAATACCCGAGGTGGCCCGGCAGCTCCTCGGCGGGAATCCTGAACGCGTGCCAGCTCTGGCCGTACGTCGCCGCGCGGCGGATCGCGGGCCGGCTGTTGCCGCCGACGAAGATCGGCGGGTGGGGCTTCTGGACGGGCTTGGGGAAGCAGCCGATGTCGCGTACCCGGTAGAACTTCCCCTCGAAGACCGGGTTCTCCTCGGTCCAGAGCTTGACGAAGAGCTGGAGCCACTCGTCGCTGACCCGGCCGCGCTCGGCGAACGGCGGCGAGCTCATCACCTCGAACTCCTCCCTCAGCCAGCCCGCGCCCACGCCGACGAACAGCCGCCCGCCCGAGAGCACGTCCGCCGTCGCGAGCATCTTCGCCGTGAGGACCGGGTTCCGGTACGGCAGCACGAGCACGGAGGGCCCGAAGCGGATCGTGCGCGTCGCGCCTGCCAGGAAGCAGAGCATCGAGAGCGGCTCGAGATAGTCGGCGTCGGGCGGCACGAAGATGCGGCCCGTCGCGTTGTAGGGATAGCGCGACTCGATATGCCTGGGGATCACGACGTGATCCGTGACGACGATCGAGTCGTAGCCGAGGGCCTCGGCGCGCCGCGCCGCCTCGACCGCGTTCTCGCGGGTCGCCAGCGGACCCGCGTTCAGCACCTGGAAGCCTCGCTTCACCATCGTCATGCCCTCGCTCTCATCAGTCGCAGTAGAGCTCGACCGTGTAGCCGTTCGGGTCTTCGATGTACATGGCGGTGCGCCCGCGCCGGCCGCGGACCTTCACCCGGGCCCGCTTGACCCGCGCGCAGATCTGCTTCCACCGACCGCGGGGGACGTGCAGGCCGAAGTGGTCGAGGCCGCCGGCGGCCGGGTCGAACTTCCGCCGCGTCTCGACGAAGTTGAGGAGGTCCTCGCCGCCCGGCGTCTCGAGGAAGAGCATGCCGGGGTGGGGGAACGCCTGCCTGAGCCCGAGCACGTCGGTGTAGAAGCGCTCGGTCCGCCCGAGGTCGCGGGTCTTGAGCGCGAGGTGGCGGAGCCCGCGATTCATCGCTCGCCATCATACCCGCAAATCCTTTACCATCCCCCTGCCGCGAGACTGAGGGAGGAGGCGCCATGACGGGGAAGGACGCGTTCGCCGCGCTGCCGGTGGGCAAGACGGTAACCGTGCGGAAGACGGTCTCGGAGTCCGACGTCTACCTCTTTGCCGGGCTCACGGGCGACCTCTCGCCCAACCACGTGGACGAGGAGTACATGCGAAAGACGAAGTACGGCCGGCGCATCGCGCACGGCGCCCTGATCGTGGGCCTCATGTCGCAGGCCTCGACCAAGATCATCACCGACCTCCCCGGCACGATCGTCTCCTACGGCTACGACCGGATCCGCTTCCCCGCCCCGTGCTTCCTCGGCGACACCGTGACGGTCACCTACGAGATCGTCGCGCGCGACGAGGCGGCGATGAAGACGTTCGCCCGCGTGACGGCCACGAGCCAGCGCGGCGACGTCGTCGCCGCCGCCACGCACATCCTCAAGGTCGTCGAGTAGCGGCCGGCGCGCTCCAGCGCGCATGATCCACGAACGGCGATGGCGCGACCGCGCGGGCCCCGCCCGCCACACGCGACGACCGGTCGCGAGTGATGCGGGCTAGCTAGGGCGCCGCCATCCGGACCGGGGCTGCAGGCATTGCGAGGGCGCTCCTCCCCCGTGACCGAGATCCGCGGCGAAGAGTATATGCCGCTTGACACCGGGCCTCACGGTGGGCCGGGCCCGGCGCTCCCGCCACCGCTTCGTCCTGGCGTACGGCTTGCCCGCGCCCGGTTCGTTCGGCTGCCAATCTCGCACTGATGACCAGTGGGTCGTCCCGGGGGGTTATTCCGCCCGATCGCCCGATCGATCAAGCGGTCCGGGCCAGCTTCCGCTTGGTCCGCTTCGCTCGGCCTCCCGCGTCATTTTCTTCGAGGAGGATCTTTACCCGCGCGCCGAGGGCTGCCGCGATGCGCACCACCGTCTTCAACTCGAGGTTCCGCGCCTTGCCGGATTCGATCCTCGCGATGACAGGCTGGGTTACGCCGACGAGACCAGCGAGCGCGCGCTGCGAGAGGCCGCGCTCTTCTCGGAGCGCGATCAGGCCCTGCTCGATGGACATTTCCTCGACGAGCGCTTCTACTCGCTCTTTCAGTCCCGGGGTCGTCCGGTACTGCTCGTCCACCCACTCGCGAAGCTCGGTCTTGCCCCTGCTTTTCTTCATCGCCATGAGGTCGTGCCCCCCTCTGAGTTGTCGTCCGGGCTCTCACCGCCCTGGTCTTGATTCGACGTCGCGCTGGTAACCTCGCACCCGCTTCAGCACGTCCGCGGGGATCCTGTCCTTCTTCTTCACCATGCCGTCGAGCACGATGATCCGACGCCCTGGCCGAAAGATGTAAAAGATCCGAACCGGGCGCGGGTGAGCCCGGAGTTCGAAGAGCCCGCCACCGAGAGACTCGGATCTCGGGGGCCGCAGGGCGTTGCCCTTGGCTTCGAGCAGCTCGAGCAGGGCCAAGGCGTCGGCGAAGTTCGCCTCGTCGTCCTTCAGGCCCTCCAAAAAGGTCTTCAGCGGCTTCTCGCCCTTCGCCGTCGTGTACCACTCGACCGTCCATTTGCTTGGCGCGGCCACCCTCGGTCTCGGGTCATGATAGCTTGAAAGCTATCGGCCTGGCAAGTCGCCTGGCCGGTGTCCCGGGAGGACTCCTTCAACAGGCCAGCGCCGACGAGTGGGACGAGGCCGCGTAGACCTGGCGCGCCCGGCGGCCGGGCGCGGGGCACCGCCCAGGCCCCTGGGCACTCGCCCCGGGCGCTGGAGGGCGCCCGGACACGGGAAGGAGGTGCCCCTCGGCCCAGAGCACCGTCGCCCCGAGCTGGAGCGCGTCGAACGCTCGCAAGGCGTGTCGCCGCAAGCGCCTGGCCAGGACCTTGACCTCCTCGACGTCCGCGATGACCTGCGAGGCTCGGACGAGCTCGTCCAGGCGGCTTTCCGCGCGGCGAGCCGTATCCTCTTCGACGACCCCGTCGCGAGTGAGACGCCGGAGCGCAGAGGTCACCTCGACGGCCCTTATGTAGCCAAGGTGTCATGCGCTGCGGGAAGGTGACCACCGCGGCTGGCTCGGCGAGTCCCAGGAACGTCTCGCGGTCGAAGAGGAACGCCTGGGACAACGCGCGCTCGCGCTGCCATCGCGTCCGCCACGCGGCGCGATTGATCGCGCTCGTTCTGGAGTTCCCGGGGGCTAGCGGGACGAGACCCGGCGGCGCCGCGCGTTGTCGACGTAGTCCACCAGCACGTACTCGCCGAGGCGCTCGGGGGCGGCGAAGAAGGCGCGGCCGCGGTTGATGCGCGCCATCTGCTCGACGAACGCCATCAGCATCTCGCTCCGCTCGAGCATGAACGTGTTGATCGTGATCCCTTCGCGCGTGCAGCGCCGGACTTCCTTCAGCGTCTCCTCGAGCGTGCGGCGCGTCGGCGGGTAGGAGAACTCCGCCTCGCCGCCCTCCATGTGGGCGGTCGGCTCGCCGTCGGTGACCATGATGATCTGCTTGTTGCCGCCTTTGTGGCGGGCGAGGAGCCGGCGCGCCACCTGGAAGCCGTGATGCATGTTGGTCCCGATGTTCCACTCGGTCCACGCGAGCGTCGGGAGCTGCTCGGGGGTGAACTCCCGCGCGTAGAGCGAGAAGCCGACGATATGGAGGCTGTCGCGCGGGAACTGGCCGCGAATGAGCGCGCTGAGCGCCAGCGCGACCTTCTTCGCCGGGAGCGCGTACCCGTTGTTGATCATCGACCGGCTCATGTCGAGCATCACCACCGTCGCCGACCGGGTGGAGAGCTCGGTGCGCGAGACCTCGAAGTCGTCCGGCGACAGGCGCACCGGCGTGCCCGGCCCGCCCCGCTCGACGGCGTTCATCAGCGTCTCCTTCAGGTCGAGCAGGAAGGGGTCGCCGAACTCGTACCGCTTGGTGTCGTCGGTGCGGTCGCCGCCCGCGCCGCGGTGCTCCACGCGGTGGCGGCCGAAGCGGTCGCGCTTGAGGTGGGCGAAGACGTCGCGGAGCGCCTTGTCGGCGATCTTGCGGATCGCCCTGGCCGTGAGCGCGAGCTCGTCGCCCTTCTGCTCGAGGTACCCGGCCTCCTCCAGCTTCTTCGCCAGCTCGCGGAGCCGCTCGAGGTCGCGCGCCGACTCCCGGCCGAGAAGCCGCTCGACCTGCGCGGGGTCGATCTTCTCGAGATCGGAAGGACTCTGGGCCCGCCGGAGCTGGCGCTCCAGCTCGGCCATCTGCTGGAGCTCGTCCATGAGCCGCATCGCCTCGCGAAGCGTCAGCTCGTCGTCGCCGCGGAAGTCGTAGCGGCGCGTCAGCTCGTCGAGGTCCGTCGCCTCGCCGAGGTGCATCGCGAGCTGGCGCAGCTCCGCCTCGAGGCGCTCGTCCTTGAGGAAGAGCGATTTCATCATGTCTTCGAGCTGGCGGCGCTGGTCGGGGGACAGGCTCTGGAGCAGCGACTGCATCTGGGCCATCTGCCGCGCGATGTGCTCGAGGAGCTCCTCGAAGCTCTCCACGCCCGGGAAGTGCTGGCCCCACTTCTGCTTGAAGCGCTCGAAGTCGGGCTCGCGTCCCTCCGCGTGGTCGCGGAGCATGCGGTTGAGATCGCGCAGCATCTCGCGCATCCGCTGCAAATCTTGAGGGCTCATGCCCTCGAGCGCCTGCTTCATGCCCGCGAGAAACGGCTGAAGCATCTGCTGCTGGAGCGAGCGCAGCAGCTCCTGGAACATCCGCTCGGCCTCCGGGTCGGCGAAGTCGTAGTCCTGGAGGCCCTTGATCTTCCCAGCCGGGTCCGGCGGGAGCGCATCGAGCTCCGCGAGCTTCTGCTCCGCGGACTTCCCCGCGAGCCGGTCCTTGATCCCCTCACGCTCCGTCCGGATCACCTCGTCGAGCTTCTTCTTGATGTCTTCCAGCGCCGAGCCCAGGTCGTAGCGGTCGAGCTGCTGCTGCCGCCGCTGCTGGAGCTGCTTCAGGAGGTCCTGGAGCCCGGGCAGGCGCCCTCCCTGCGGGCGCTGGAGCCCGCGCTGGAAGAGGCGGCGCAGCGCCGTCTGGAGATCACCGTGGGAGAGGAGATCGTCGGCGACCTCGGCCAGCACGTCGTCGGCGTCGAGGTCCGTGATCTCCTGCGTGCCGTCCCAGCGCGAGTAGCGAAAGAGCATCGTGGGCCGATTATAGGGCCTGTCGTATCCTAGCGTCATGACGAACACGCCGACCGCCCGCTTCGAGCAGCTCCTGTCGAGCCGTGCCCTCATCGGATGGGGCGCCCCGGTCACGACGGCCCGCCCGGTCGCCAGCCCCCTCTACGAGTTCGGCGGGGGCTACCCGGACCCGGCCTCGTTTCCGTATGACGGCATGGTCGAGGCCACCGCCCGGATGATCAAGGCCGAGGGAGCACAGGCCCTCACCTACGGCGAGCCCCAGGGCTATCGCGGGCTCCGCGAGCTGGTCTGCCACAAGTACCGGCTGTTCGAGAACCTCGACGTGGCGCCCGAGAACATCTTCGTCGCGAACGGTTCGGGCCACGCGCTGTCGCTCGCGTTCAGCGCGTTCGTGGACCCGGGCGACCCGATCATCTGCGAGGCGCCCACCTTCTCGGGAAGCCTCAACAACATCCGCCGCCACGGCCCGGAGATCCTGGACGTCCCGGTGGACGAAGAGGGGATGGTCACGAGCGTCGTCCGCGAGCGGCTCGAGGGGCTCAGGCGCGAGGGCCACCGGTGCAAGCTGATCTACACCATCGTCAACTTCCAGAACCCCGCCGGTCCCGACCTCTCGCTCCGCCGCCGCCGGGAGCTGGTCGACCTCGCCGAGGAGTACGACACCTTGATCCTGGAGGACGACGCCTACGGCGAGCTGCGCTTCGACGGCGAGCCGAAGCCGCCGGTCTATGCGCTGGACCGCCGCGGGCGGGTGATCCGGGCGGGCACGCTGTCGAAGATCCTCGGCGCCGGCGTCCGGCTCGGCTGGCTCTGCGCGCCGCGCGCGATGCTCCCGGCCTTCCAGGGCTTCAACTTCGGCGGGGGCGTCAACCCGTTCATGTCGCGCGTCGCGACCTGGTACCTGCGCGAGCACATGGAAGAGCACGTGAAGCTCCTGATCGACGTCTATCGCGCCAAGCGCGATGCCATGCTCCGCGGGCTCTGGGAGCTGCTCCAGGGCACGGATGTCGAGATCAGCAAGCCGGAGGGCGGGTTCTTCATCTGGATCCGGCTCCCGGCCCGCACCGATCCCGCGCGGCTGGAGGCGCTGGCGGTCGCGGCGCGGGCCCAGTACACGCCGGGCCCGGCGTTCTTCCCCAACGGCGGCGGCGAGCGCTTCATCCGCCTGGCGTTCAGCTACGAGCCGCCCGAGAAATGCTACGAGGGGAGCCGGCTCATCGCGCGCGCGATCCTCGACGCGCGACGCTAAAAGAGTTGTTTCATCACGTCGGCCGCCGCGGGTGGATCGGCGTCCGCATCGACGGCCGGCCGGCCTGGCGGCGGATCGCGACGCTCGTGTGCGACGCGTATCGCCAGGTGGCGCCGCCACGTCTCCTGCGGCAGGGACGGGCGATGGATCGCGCAGCAGCGCGCCCAGCCACTCGCCGAGCTTCATGAGACGCAGTGCGGCGACGCCGCCCAGCCTGGGCCATCGCATCTACCCCGCCGCCAGAGGGTGCATGACGTCGATCGCCCAGCCCACGTTCAGAGGCTCTCCCAGCCAAGCAGGGATCGCCGTGCGCGGGTGAATGCGGAGCCCCTGCGCCTCGTGCCGCGCCCGGAGGGCCTGGACGGGATCGATGAGGATCGCAGCGGGCGGCGGCACCTCGGGCAGGAGCCGCCCGTCCGGGCGCCGGAACTGGAGCTCGCCGTCGGGGTGGCGCTCCACCTGATAGCCCTCCTCGTG
>JACPCG010000177.1 GCA_016179925.1 Candidatus Rokuibacteriota bacterium
ATACCTCGGCGCTTCGCCCGCTCATCGTGACAGAGGCGCAGACGCGACGGGCGGAGCGCTGGCTCCGAGAGGACCGCGGCTTCGTCGTGTGGATGTTCACGCGTGTGGAGCTGCTCTCGGCGCCGGCCCGGTGCCGGCGATGACGACGACGGCGAGGCCTAACGCCCGGGCGCGGTGACGGCGGCCTGCCCGCGGTGGAGCCGCTCGGCGGCGACGAAGGCGACGAGGCCGAGCCCGGTGCTGACCGCGGCCAGGAGGAACCCCGCTCCGTAGGACACGCGGTCGGCGACGAACCCCACGAGGACCGAGCCCACCACGACGCCGAGATCCCAGGCGCTCGACAGCGTGCCCAGGGCCAGCGCGCGCTCGGCCTCGGGGGCGCGGTCCACCACCAGCGCGGCGAGCGTGGGATAGAGCATGGCGCTGGCGCCGCCGAGGAAGGCGGCGGCGGCGATCAGCGAGCCCGGCGTGGGCGGGAGCGCCAGCGCGAGGAAGCCGCAGGCCATCAGCGCCATCGACGGGACGATCACCCGGGCGCGGCCGATCCGGTCGCTGAGGCCGCGGAGGAGCGCGCGCAGGCCGATCAGGCAGACGAAGTACGCCGTGAAGAACCAGACCAGCGCCCAGCCCTGGCCGTGACTCACCGCGTAGAGCGGCACGAAGGCGTAGATGGAGCTGTGGCCGACGGTGGTGAGCACGACCGAGCCCGCGGCCGGCATGGCGTGGCGGCTCAGCAGGCGGAGTCCCGGCGCGACGGCGGCCCCGACGGTGTGGGCGGGGCCGGGCAGCCGCCGGGTCAGGGCCGCGGTGACGACGGCGAGCGCGGTCACTGCGGCGAAGGCGGCGCTGTGGCCGCCGAGGCCCATGAGCCCGAAGGCCAGCGGCGGCCCTGCCGCGATGGAGAGGGAGTTGACGAGGAAGTAGAGGCTGAGCGCCTCGCCGCGGTGCTCGGGGCCGCCGGCGTGCGCGGTGAGCGCGCTGGCGCCGGTGGAGACGAGGGCGTTGCCGAGACCGACGCCGGCCATGAGCGCGATGACGGCCGCCGGGCTCGGGGCGACGTGGAAGGCGAGCGTGACGGCGACCAGCGTTCCCGCGCCCGGGAACATCACCTGACGGAACCCGTACCGGTCGATCCAGCCGCCGGCCAGGGGCCGGAGCACCATGGACACCACCGTCATCACCGAGAACAGCAGTCCGACCTGGGTCTTGCTCCCGCCGAGCGCGGTGACGTGGAAGGGCAGGAACGTGCTGAGGGCGACCCAGGCGAGGTGGTTCGCCGCCGTCACCCCGTAGCAGGCGAGCAGGGTGCGGGTCAGCACCTCGCGGGAGACGGCGAGCGGTCGCAAGCTCATCGCGGGGGTGCGCCTACAGCGCCACGTCGCCGAGGAAGATCCGTTTCACCTCCGCCGACTGGAGTAGCTCCGCCGACGTCCCGTCGAGGATCGTCCGGCCGCTCTCGAAGATGTAGCCGCGGTCCGCGAGCCGCAGCGCCAGCTCGACGTTCTGCTCGATGAAGACGACCGCGATGCCCTCCTCGTCGCGGATCCGCCGGATGATCTCCCCGATCTGCCGGACCACGCGCGGCCCCAGCCCGAGGAAGGGCTCGTCGATCATGAGGAGCCGTGGCCGGGCCATGAGCCCCCGGGCGATCGCCACCATCTGCTGCTCGCCGCCCGACAGCGTGTGGGCCAGCTGGGACCGCCGCTCGCGCACCACCGGGAAGAGGGCCTCGACGCGCGCCAGCATCGCGGCCCGGTGGGGCCGCGCGCGCGGGTTGTGGGCGCCGAGCAGGACGTTGTCGAGGACCGTCAGGAAGGGAAAGAGCCGGCGACGCTCGAGGACGTGCGCGATGCCCTCGGCGACGGTGCGGTGGGACGGCAGGCCGTCGATGCGCTGGTCGAGGAAGGTGATGCGCCCCGATGCCGGCTGCAGGAGCCCCGAGATCGTGTTCATCAGCGTGGACTTGCCGGCGCCGTTCGGGCCGAGCAGGCACACGATCTCGCCCTCGCCCACGCGCATCGCGGCCTCCCACAAGACCTGGAAGTCGCCGTACGCGACGTCGAGCCCCTCGACCGTCAGCATGCGGGCGCTCTCACTGCGCGTACGCCTGCCCGAGGTAGGCCTCGACGACCCGACGCTCGCGCGCGACGACGTCCGGCGGGCCATCGGCGATCACCTCGCCGAGGTAGAGCGCCACGATGCGCTGCGCGACCGCGGTGATCACGCGCATGTTGTGCTCGATCACCAGGACCGTGAGCCCGTCCCGGTGCAGCTCGCGGACGAGCCGGACGAGCCCCGGGATGCTGCCCTGGTCCACGCCTCCGGTGACCTCGTCGAGCAGGAGGAGCCGGGGACGGGTGGCCAGGGCGCGGGCCAGCTCGAGCCGCTTGCGTTGGCCCGTGGACAGCGTACGGCCGTGAGCGTGCGCCTTGTCGCCGAGGCCCACGCGCTCGAGGATCTCGCGCGCATGCTCGCGCGCGTGTCGGACGTCGCGCGTCCGGGTCAGCGCCCCCACCATCACGTTCTCGAGCACGGTCATGGCCGGGAACGGGCGGAGCTTCTGGAAGGTCCGCGCGACGCCGAGGCGGCAGACCCGGTCGGGGGAGAGACCGGTGAGCCGCGTCCCCTCGAGACGCACCTCGCCCTCATCGGGCCGGTAGAAGCCGGTGATGATCTCGAAGAGCGTGGACTTCCCCGCCCCGTTCGGGCCGATGACGCCGACCAGCTCGCCCGGCGCCACCTCGAACGAGACATCACGGTTGGCCACCACGCCCCCGAACCGCTTGGTGACGCCGGAGATCGAGAGGAAGCTCACGGCGCCGTCCCTGCGAGCCCGTGCCGGCGCAGCCGGTCGCCGAGCCAGCCGACCAGGCCCTGCGGGACGAAGCGCACGACGAGGACGAGCGCGCAGCCGTAGATGATCAGGTAGATCCCGATGAGGCCGGCGCCCACCCCTCCGAACTGCGCGCGCAGATAGGTCTCGAGCGTGGTGATCAAGACCGAGCCGAGGAAGGGCCCGAGCGCGGTGCCGAGCCCGCCGATGATGGCGGCGAGGGCGAAGCGCACCGAGAGGTCCACGGAGAAGACGTAGAACGGATCCACGAAGCCGACGTACTGCGCCCAGAGTGCCCCGCAGACCGCCGTGAGCGCCGCGCTGGCCGCGATGGCGACCACCTTGAGCCGGCGGGCGGCGACCCCGAGCGAGAGCGCGGCGTCCTCATCCTCACGCACGGCGGCGAGCTGGTAGCCCCGGCGCGACCGCTCGAGGTATTGCTGGACGAGGTAGAGGAGCACGCCGAGCGCGAGCACGAGGTACACCCACCCACGCTTGTCGGCGATGCCGAGCGTCCAGAAGCCCGGGCGGAACGGGACCGGGATCCCCTCCGAACCCGCGGTGAAGCCGCGCCAGCGGCTGGCGACGATCAGGAGCACCTGCGAGAACGCGATCGTGGCGAGGACGAAGTACGGGCCGCGCAGCCGGTTGCTCAGGTAGCCGATGATCAACCCGGCGACCGTCGAGAGCAGGACGCCGACCAGGAGCCCGATCCAGGGCGAGAGGCTCCAGCGCGTTCCGAGCAGCGCGGCCGAATAGGCGCCGAGGCCGAAGAACGCGGCGTGGCCGAGCGAGACCTGGCCGGCATAGCCCCCGGCCACGTTCCAGGCGGAGGCGGTGGCGCCCCACAGGAGGATGAGGATCAGCCCGTCGAGCAGGAACGCGTCGCGCACGACGAGCGGCCCGAGCGCGGCCAGGCCGAAGAAGACGGCGGCCGGCACCCCGCGCGCCATCAGGCGCCCAGCTGCTCGGCGCCGCGCTGGCCGAAGAACCCCGCCGGGCGCACGAGGAGGACGGCGATGAACAGGAGGAAGTAGAGGACCTCCTTCCACGCGGTCCCGATCACGTAGGAGCCGATGACCTCGACGGCGGCGACGATCAGGCTCCCGAGGAGCGCCCCCGCCATGTCGCCGAGCCCGCCGAGCACGACGACGACGTACGCGATTAGCACGAACTGGAGGCCGGCGGTCGGATACACGGGGTAGAGCGGCGCCAGGAGCACCCCGGCCGCGCCCACGCACACGATGCCGATCGCCCAGGTGAGGCCGTAGACGCGGTCGGTGTCGATCCCCATGAGCGCGGCCGCCTGACGGTCCTGGGCGGTGGCCCGCATCACCTTGCCCGCGTACGACCAGCGCATGAACGCGAAGAGCGCCGCGGTGAAGAGGACGGCGACCGCGAACGCGACGATCTGCGAGACGTTGAAGGCCGTCGTGCCGAGCCGCACCACGACGGAGTAGTACGCGGGCCGGACGAACCGGAAGTCGCCGGTCCAGAGGACGAGCGCCACGTTCTGGAGCGCGATGGAGAGGCCCACCGTCGTGAAGATCTGGACGTTGTGGGACTCGCGGATGACCGGGCGCATCACCAGCCCGTAGCTCGCAAATCCCGCCAGGAAAAAGACGGGGAGCGAGACGACGAGGACCAGGTACGGATCGAGGGCCAGGAGCGCGAAGGCCCAGAAGGCGAGGTACATCCCGAGCATGACGAACTCGCCGTGGGCGAAGTTGACGACGCGCATGACGCCGAAAATCAGCGTCAGGCCCACGGCGATGAGCGCGTAGATCCCCCCGAGGAGGATCGTCGAGACGACGAGCTGCGGGATCGCGCTCACGCTAGTGTCGCGTCTGCGACGTCATGGTCACGATCGCGCGCCGGCGCCGGCGGGCGCGGGCGCCGGGCCCGCACGCGAGAGTCGCGGGACCAGAGGGCGACGGCACGGCGCCTCGGCGCGGCGCCTGGGCGTCGACCCGGAGCGTTGGCGGGCGCGATGCGGCTACTTCCGCTGGTCCCAGGCGCCGAGCGGGATCCACTTCGCCCGGTTCGTCGTGAACTCCTCGGGCCACACCGTCAGGAGCTGGCCGTTCTGCCACTGGAGCATGTAGTGCTGGACGCGGGCGTTGGAGTTCTGGCCGGACTCGTCGAACTTCACGCCCCAGCCATTCACCGACGAGCCGACCGGCAGGTCCATCGCCATGACCGTCGCCCGGAACTTCTCCAGCTCGTCCGTCCTCGCCCGGTCGAGCACGAGCTTCAGCAGCCAGAGGCCGCCCGCCGCGAGTTGATGGCCCCCGGCCGGGCTGTCGAGCCCGGTCTTCTGCTTGACGTGGTCGCGGAAGGCGCGCTCGATCCGCTGGCCCTCGGGGCGGAGCTTCTCGACGATGAAGCCGGGGCCGGGCTCGAGAAGCGCGAAGGGGCCGTTGCCGTCGGCGCCGAGCGCCTTGCCGAAGTCCGGCGAGCCGTAGCCGGTGGCGCCGGCGTGCACGAGCGCCTTGAACTGGAAGTTCTGCTCGCGCGAGGCGCGCCAGAAGAGGACGGCGTCCTGGCCGCGGGCGATGTGGTGGACGACGTCCGGGTTGAGCGCCTTGAGCTTGAGGACGATCGGGGTGAAGTCGTTGGTCGTCGCGAACGCGTAGTACTCCGCGGCGACCTCCGCCATCCCGAACTCCTGCTTGGCCCGCGCGCGGGCCGCCTCCGTCACGCCCTGCCCGTAGGAGGAGTCCTCGGAGAGGAACGCGACGCGCAGCTCGTTGGGCTTCTTCCCGAAGCGGTGCGCGAGGTGCTTGGCGATGAACTCGATGTTGTACCAGCCGAACCCGGTGCCGTCGATCTCGGTGCGGAACACGGTCTTGAGCCCGCGCCGGGTGAAGCGCGGATCGACGCAGGAGGTCTCCCAGTAGATCGCGTTGTGCCGGGCGGCCGCTTCGCTGGCGGCCCCGCACAGCGTGGAGGAATACGTGCCGGTGATGATCTTCACCCCCTCGCGGGTGATGAGGCGCGTGGCCTCGGACGCCGCCGCCGTGGGATCGACCGCGTCGCCCGCCACGATCACGAGCTTCCGGCCCATGACCCCGCCGAAGCGCTCGTTGATGAGGTCGCGCATCAGCTCGTAGCCCTCGAGGTGGCGCTTGCCCTCGAAGGCGATAGGCCCGGTCAGAGGCTCGAGCACGCCGAGCCTGTACTCGCCGGAAAGCGGCTGGCCGTGGACGACAGCGCCGAGCGCGCCGAGGACGAGTGCGAGAGCCGCAATGACAGCGACGGTCCTCTGATGCATGGGAGTCCTCCTGGGCTTGGGGAAGCCTCACGCGACCGCGGTGACGCAGGACTTGTAACACCCGGCCGCGCGGGGTGTCAAGGCGCGCGGCGCCCGACGCTGCTGCTACATGAAAATGTCATGGGGTAACTGCCACGTGAACGGCCAGCACCTGCCCCGTGCGGGGCGCCGGCAGCCCGAGCGAGACCACGTATCGCCCTGCCCGCCACGACCACAAGGAGCCCGACCACGAGGGCGACGCGTCCGCCGGGCGCCGCGCTCATCGCCAACAAGCATAGCGCCGCGGCCGGCCTGGTTTACACTGGAAAACCGTGAGCGACGATCACGCGCTTCGCATCCTGGCGCCGCACACGATCCGCTTCTGCCCGCTGTGCGGCGCGCCGCTCGGCCCCCAGCCGGTGCCCCCCGACTTCCGCGAGCAGCAGGTGTGCACGCGCTGCAGGTTCGTCTTCTACCTGAACCCCAAGGTCGTCGGCGCGACGCTGCCCGAGCAGGACGGCGCCGTCCTGCTGACGCGCCGGTCCATCAGCCCCGGGCGCGGGCTCTGGACGTTCCCGGGCGGGTTCGTGGACTTCGGCGAGACGGTGACCGACGCCGCGGTGCGGGAGACCTTCGAGGAGACCGGGCTCAAGGTGGACCTCACCGGCCTCCTGAACGTCTACACGTACCCGGGCTCGCCCGTGATCATCGTCTACACGGCGCGCGTCATCGGCGGCGCGCTCCAGACGTGCGACGAGAACGACGCGTTCGAGTGGGTGACGCCCGCGCGGGTCCCGTGGGACGCGCTCGCCTTCCAGTCCACGCGCGAGGCGCTCAGGGAGTGGGTCGCCGCGCGCGGAGAAATGCCCGGCGGCTAACTCCGGGGAGGGGTGACCCGGGCGGTCACGCGCCGCCCTTCTTCATCGCGCGCGCCAGGAACTTCGCCATGTCGGGGACGACGAAGCGCTCGTGGCGCCCCTCGGCGATCTTGTCCTTCTCGTCCCACGCCTCGACGGCGAAGAGGAAGCGCTTGCCGTCGGTCTCGAGGAGCGTCGCCTTGGCGCGCACCTTCATGCCGGGGGGCACGTGCGGCCTCAGCACCGCGTTGGCGGCGTCCTCGAGCAGCCCGACGACGAACGGCGTGGCGAAGACGTGCACGCCCCGGTTCCCCATCGCGTGCGCGGTGCGGTCCTCGCCCACGGTGTAACTGACTTCAGCGGTGGCTCCAGGCTTGATGTCCATGGGCAAGGCTTTTACCGCGGAACCAGGAGGAACTGCAAGCCCAGGAGCACGAGCAGCGCCTCGACCAGCACGAGGAACACGCGGTCGCTCATGCGCTCGAGCATCCGGCGGGCGAGCCAGGCGCCGACGAACATCGCCCCACCGAGCACGAGGCCGAGCGCCACGGCGTCCCACGTGAGCAGCGCGTAGCCCACGAGGACCGCGCCGCGCGTCACGTGCATCGCCGCCGCGCAGACCGCCTCGGTCCCGATGTAGGCGCCGCGCCGGAGGCCGTAGGCGAGGAAGAAGGGCGTGTTGACGGGGCCGGTCGTGACGACGAGCGATGACAGGAAGCCGATCCCGGCGCCGAGCGGCGGGAAGTAGCCGAGCCGCATCGTGAAGCGCCCGGAGGCGAGCACGCGGCGCAGCGGCACGGCGGCGATCAGGAAGCCGCCGATGATGCGGCCGAGCCACTCGTTCGTGACGCCCGCGTAGAGGACGGCGCCGAGCGCGGTCGCGGGGACCGCGCCGGCGAGAAATCCCGCGACGACCGCGGGGTCCACGTCGCGGCGGCTCCACCAGACGCGCGAGAGGTTTCCGAGGAACATCGTGACGGTGAGGACGGGGACCGCGGCGCGGAAGCCGAGCGTCCACGCGACGAGCGGCAGGAGGATGACGCCGGCGCCGAAGCCGGCGACGCCGCCCACCACCGAGCCCGCGAGGGCGCCGCCGACGAGGACGATCCAGCCGGGGAGATCGGGCATGCCGTGTCATCATACGCCGGATGGTTCGATGGCTCGCGGCGGCCGGCGCCTTCGTCGTGTCGCTCGACTCGCTGGTGAACATCGCGCTGCCCGCCATGGCGGCGACCTTCGGCGTTCCGCCGGAGCAGGTCCGCTGGATCATCATCGGGTACGTCGGCACGTACGCCGTGACGTCGTTCGTCGGAGGCGCGGCGGCTGACCGGCTCGGCCACCTCGCCGTCTTCCGCGCGGGCTGCGTCCTGAACGCGGCCGGCTTCGTCGTCTGCGCGCTCGCCCCGGCCTTTGGGGTGCTGCTGGCCGGGCGCGCCGTGCAGGGACTCGGCGGCGGGCTCGTGTACGGCACGGCGCCCGCGCTCGTCGCGGCGGGCGCGGACGCCTCCAGCCTGGCGCGGCGGGTGGCCTTTCTCAACGGAGCGATGGGCGCGGGCTTCGCGCTGGGGCCGCTGGCGGCCGGCGTGCTGGTGGACACGCTCGGCTGGCGCGCGATCTTCCTGGCGCGGGTGCCGCCGGCGCTGGCCCTGTTGGCGTGGGCGATGCTGCTTCGCGCTCAGCGGGGCGCCGCGATGCCGAGGCTCGTGTCGGCCCGCGACGTGCTCCGCCGCGCGGTGCTCGGCCCGGGCGCGCTCTCGTTCGTCGCCAACGGCTCGATCTTCGCGATCTGGCTGCTCACGCCCTTCTACCTCGTCACCGCGCGCGGGCTCTCCGCGACGGTCGGCGGCGCCCTCTTCATGCTCACGCCGATCGGGTTGGCCACCGCCGCGCCGCTGGCGGGACGGCTCGCGGCGTCCATCGGGCCGCGCGCCCTGATGGTCGCCGGGCTCGCCCTCGAGGCGGCCGGGCTCTTCGTCCTGAGCCGCGCCGGCGGCGCCACGCCGTTGCCGCTCCTGGCGCTCACGCTCTTCGCAGCCGGATTCGGGCTCGGCCTCTTCCAGGTGCCCAACATGACGATCGTGCTCGCGGCGTTCCCGCCCGGCCAGCAGGGGGCCGCCGGCGGGTTCGCCTTCCTCGCGCGCACGCTGGGCATGCTCACGGGCGTCGCGGTCCTCGCCGAGATCTTCGCCGCGCGGCGGGCGGTCATCGGCTTCCAGGTCGCGTACGGGGAGGCGTTCCTGGTCGCGGCGGTCGCCGCGGCGGTCACCGGCGGGTGCAGTCTCGGCGGGAGACGCCGCCCGTGACCTCGCCCTACCGGTGGGCCGTGCTCGCTGTCGCCATCGGCGCGTTCATGCAGACGCATGTGCACTACCTCGTCAGCCAGGCGACGAGCGCGCTGGTCTGCGTCGCGGGCGCGCTCGTGGTACCGTCGCTCGGCGCCGGCGGCGCTGCGGCCGCGGCGCTCGCCGCCGGCCTGCTGATCGGCGGGATGATCCTGCCGATCGTGCTCGGGCGCGTCGTGGACGTGACGGGGAGCTTCGCCGCGGCGTTCCTCGTCGCCGCGGCGATGCAGGGGATCGCGCTGGCGTTCGGCGCCTTCATGGTGGAGACCGGCGCCAGGGCTCATCCTGCCGAGCGATGAGGTCAGGGCGCTGCCGGACCGGTCGACTTGCGCTCCTCCGGGGCCGGGTGGTAGCGTGGCGGCGTCCGCGAGCGGTGAACCGGTCGAAGGAGGCTCCATGGCTCACACGCTGACGTCGAAGCGCCACCGGGTCGAGGACCCGGCCGACGCGATCGAGTTCTGCTTCCAGCAGGGCTGGACCGACGGCCTGCCCGTCATCCCGCCGACCCAGGACCGCGTCGTCACGATGCTCGAGGCCGCCCGCCTCGACGCCAAGCAGGAGGTCGGCTTCGTCGCCCACCGCGCCGTCTCCATCACCGCCGAGAAGGTCGCGATTAACGCGGTGATGGCAGGCTGCAAGCCCGAGTACATGCCGGTGGTCGTCGCGGCGGTCGAGGGGATCGCGGACCCGGGCTGGAGCTACCACGGCCCCGGCACCTCGACGGCGGGCGCCGCCGTGCTCATGATCGTCAACGGCCCGATCGCGCGCGAGCTCGACATCAACGCGGGCGACAACCTGTTCGGCCCGGGCTGGCGGGCCAACCTCGCCATCGGGCGCGCCGTCCGGCTGGTGATGCGGAACGTCTGCGGCTCGATCCCCGGCATGCTCGACCGCGGAACCCTCGGCCATCCCGGCAAGCTCTCGTACGTGATCGCGGAGAACGAGCAGGATAGCCCGTGGACGCCGCTCCACGTCGAGCGCGGCTTCCGCGCGGGGCAGTCCACGGTCACGGTGATGGCGGCGGAGGGGCCGCACCAGTTCTACAACCAGCTCTCGAACACGGCGGAAGGGGTCCTCACCACGCTCGCCGACGACATGAGGATCTCGGGCAACGTCATGGGGCAGCCGCACTATGCGATCGTCCTCGCCGGCGAGCACATGCGGACCATCGCCGGCGACGGCTGGGACAAGAAGCGCATCCGCCAGTTCGTGTTCGAGCACACGCAGAACTCCCACGCGCACCTGAAGAAGACGCATCGGATGTCGGGGCCGCTCCAGCCCGGCGACGAGACGAAGCTGCGACCGCTCGTGGTCTCGCCCGACGACATCTTCGTCGTCGCGGCGGGCGGGCGGGCGGGCGCGTTTTCGGCCTATATCCCCGGCTGGTCCAGCGCCAGGAACTCACAGGCCGTGACGAAGGAGGTCAGGCGATGATCGAGCTCCTCGATCCCACCGTCGAGGTGAAGACCGCACCGATGACGTACGTGGACCGGCCGCGCTCGCTCGAGGGCAGGCGCGTCGCGCTCATCGAGAACACGAAGTTCAACTCGGACAAGCTCCTGCTGAGGATCGGCGAGATCCTCAAGACCGAGTACGGCGCCGCCGAGACGCGGATGTTCCACAAGCGGAACGCGAGCGTGCCGGCCCACGAGGAGATCATCCAGGAGGTCCGGGGGACCTGCGACGTCATGGTCGCAGGCATCGGAGACTGAGGGTCCTGCTCGTCGGGCAGTGTGCTCGACGGAATCCTGCTGGAGAAGGAAAGCGTGCCCTCCGCTTCGATCGTGACCGACGTGTTCGAGATCACCGGGAGGGCCATGGCCGAGCAGTGGGGCGTGCCGACGTACCGGTTCCTCGTGATGCCGCACCCGATCGCCAACCTCACCGAGGCGCAGCTCGACCAGCGCGCCCGTGAGATCGCGCCGGAGGTCGTGAAGCTCCTCTTGCAGGGCCAGGAATAGCCGCGTCCGCGTCCCGGCCGCCCGCGGGCGCATCGAACCCCTGCGATCGCGTGTCATAGAGCTGGGCGGGGGACACGGAACGTGCCGAGCGGCTCCTGGCCGAGCGCGTGGCCCGCCGTCCCGACCACCTTTGGAAAACGCGGACCGGCAGGCGAGTCGCACCCGGCGTGAACTGATCGCCGCGGCGGCCGCCCTCCTGGGGAGCGGCGGGCTCGTCGCGGCCTGCCTGGCGCTCGCGCGCGTCCCAAACCTGGTCGAGGCGCCCCGGACCTTCCTCGTCCTCTGGGGGCTCGCGTTCGCCGCGTACGCGCTGGGCGCCGTCGCCGTCCAGCGCGTGCCGGGACGGCGCGCGCTCGGCCTGGTCCTCCTCGTCGCGGGCGGGTGCCGGCTCGCCTTGCTGCCCGCGCCGCCCACGCTCTCGACCGACGCCTACCGGTACGTGTGGGACGCGCGGGTGGCGCGCGCGGGGTTCTCGCCGTGGGCGTATCCCGCGACGGCGCCCGAGCTCGCCGGACTGCGCGATCAGGCGATCTACCCGCGGCTCAACCATCCGGGATGGCGGAGCCTCTATCCGCCGGGGGCCCAGGCCTTCTTCAGCGCCGTGCACGCGCTCCTGCCCGACAGCGTGCGCGCGATGAAGGCGGCGCTCACGCTGGCCGAGCTGGCCACGCTCGCCGCGCTCCTCTGGCTCCTCGCCGCGCTCGGCCTGCCTCTCGTGCGGGCCGCGATCTACGCGTGGAATCCGCTCGTGCTCGTGGAGGTGTGGGGGAGCGCCCACCTCGACGCGCTGGCGATCCTCTGCGTCGTGCTCGCCGTGCGCGCGGCGGTCGGCGAGCGGCACGCCCTCGCGGGCGCCCTGCTCGGCGCGGGCGCGCTGGTCAAGCTCTATCCCGCCGCGCTCCTGCCGTTGCTCGTCGCGCGCCTGATCGGGCGTGCGCGGGTCGCGCCGACGGTGCCGGCGTTCCTCGGCGTGGTGTGTCTCGGCTACGCGCCGGCGCTCGTCGGCGGCGTGGACGCGCTCGGCTCGCTGCCGCGCTACGTCGCCGAGGAGCACTTCAATCCGGGGCTCGTGCGCACGCTCCTGGACGCGGGCGAGCCGAGCGTGGCCGCGGCGGCGCTCTGGATCCTGGCCGTGGCCTGGTGGCGGCGCACGCGCCCGCTGCCCGAGGCCGCCGTCTGGCTCGTCGGGGGCTTCGTGCTGCTGAGCCCCAACATCTTCCCCTGGTACGTCCTGTGGCTCGTGCCGTTCCTGGCCCTGGCGCCGTCCGTGGCGTGGATCGCCTTCACGGGAACGGTGGCGCTCGCCTACACGTTCTTCCTCCAGCAGCCGTGGGCGGTGCCCGCGTGGGCCCGCGTTCTCGAGTTCGCCCCGCTCGCCGCGGGCGCTGCGTGGGCCGTCGGGCGGCGAATCCGCGGGCGCGCGCTGAGAGAGTTGACACCGGCGTGACAACCCGCACTCCCGGCCGATGCTAGGCTCGGTGGAGCCCGGAGCATGACGATGAACGGATCGGGAGTCGCCGACGGGTTCGCCCTCGGCGTCGGGCTCACCAACGCCTGCGACCTCGCGTGCGCCCACTGCTACCGCGAGACCGAGCGGGTGGATCAGCTGACGCTCGCCGAGGTCACGGGCGTCTGCGAGTGCCTGCCGGTGCGCTCGGTCAACCTGGGCACGGGCGAGAACGGGCTCCATCCGCGCTACGCGGAGATCGTGCAGGCACTCGCCGCGCGCGGCGTGAAGCTCTCGCTCACCTCCAACGGCTTCACGATCGAGCGCTCGTCCGACGAGACGCTCCGGGCGTTCCGCGAAGTCGAGGTCTCGATCGACTTCCCGACGGAGCGTGAGCAGGACGCCTTCCGCGGCTGCGGGAACTGGAAACGCGTCATGGCGGCGATCGAGCGGGCCCAGGCGCTCGGGGTCACGGTCACCGTGCTGACGGTGATGATGAAGACGAACTTCCGGCGGCTCTCCGAGATCGCGCGGGTCGCGTTCGCCGCAGGCGCCAACTACCGGGTGAACGTCTACCAGCCGGTGAAGACCGACGTCTTCACGCTCACGTACGCCGAGTTCTGGGAGGGGTTCAGGCGGCTGCTCGGCGCCACGCGCCTCGTGAGCACGACCGAGCCGATCCTCAACGCGGTGCTCGGCGCGCCGTTCACGAACGGTTCGGGGTGCGGCCGCCAGACGGTGCGCGTCTCGCCGAAGGGCGATGTCATTCCCTGCGTCTACTGGAGCAAGTCCGACCTGCGCCTGGAAGACCTGCCCGCGCAAGGCCCGGAGGGCGTGCTCGCCTCGCCCCAGTTCACCCGCGTCCGCCAGGTGCCCGATGCCTGCCGCGGCTGCCCGTTCGTCGCGACGTGCCACGGCGGCTGCGCGGGCCGGCGCGAGCTGGCTGGGGGCGTCGAGCTGGCCGACCCGTACTGCCCCCTCGTGCGCGGCGAGAAGGTCGCGCTCGAGTGGGCGCCGGCGGCCGGGCGGGACCTCCTCAAGACGGGGAGCGCCTGCACCACGGTCGTCGCTCCCGCCTGAGCCGGAGTCCCGTGAACGTCGCGGTGGTGATCCCAGCGCTCAACGAGGCCGTCGCGATCGGCGGGCTGGTCCGCCGCGTGCCCCGGGGGCTCGTCGCCGAGGTGATCGTGGTGGACAACGGCTCGACCGACGCGACCCCTCGGGTCGCCGCGGAGGCCGGCGCGCGGGTCGTCAGCGAGCCGCGGCGCGGCTACGGCGCGGCGTGCTGGGCGGGATGCGAGGCGCTCCGCGACGACACCGACGTCGTCGCGTTCTTCGACGGCGACGGGAGCCAGCGCCCCGAGGAGCTCATTCGGGTCCTGCGTCCCATCCTCGACGGTGCGGCCGATTTGGTCCTCGGCGCGCGGCGGCCCGGCGCCCGCCACCCGCTCCACGCCGCGCTCGGCACGCGGCTCGTTGCGCGGTTCGTGGCCTGGCGCTACGGCGTGAGGCTCGGCGACCTCGGGCCGTTCCGCGCGATCCGCGTCCCGCTGCTCGCGAAGCTCGGCATGCGCGACCGCGCGTTCGGCTGGCCCGTGGAGATGGTGGTCAAGGCCGTGGCCCTCGGCGCCACCATCGTCGAGGTGGACGTCACGCAGGCGCCGCGGCAGGGCGGGCGCTCGAAGGTCTCCGGGACGGTGCGGGGGAGCGTGCGCGCGGCGTACGGCTTTCTTCGGGCCGCGCTCAGCGCCGCGCGGGACGTGCCGTGAGCGACCCCGGCGCGCGCCCGCCGCTGCCGCGCTCGCTCTATCTCGAGACGACGAGCCGGTGCAACTCGCTCTGCGAGACGTGCATCCTCACCTTCGGCGGCCGCGAGCCGCAGAAGGACCTGAGCTGGAAGGAGTTCGGGACGGTCGTGGACCGGTTCCCCGCGCTCGACCGCGTCCTGCTCCACGGCATCGGCGAGCCGCTCCTCAACCGCGAGCTGCCGCGCATGGTCGCCCACCTCAAGGAGCGCGGCGCGACGGTCCTCTTCAACTCGAACGCGATCACGCTCTCGCCGCGGCTCGGCGGCGGGCTGGTGGCGGCGGGGCTCGACGAGCTCCGCGTGTCCCTCGACGGTACGACGGCCGCGACGTACGCCCGGGTCCGGGGCGTGGACGCCTTCGACAAGGTGGTGGCGAACCTCGAGCGGTTCGCGTCGGTGAAGCGCGAGGCGGGAGCGTCCACCCCGCGCGTCTCGCTCTGGTTCACGGCGCTCCGCGACAACATCGAGGAGATCCCGGGGCTCGTGCCGCTCGCGGCGCGCGCCGGCGCCGCCGGGATCTACCTCCAGCGGCTCGTCTACCACGGTCTCGGTCTTGCGACCAAGGAGCAGTCGCTGTACGGCCGGCTCCAGGAGCGCGAGGGCCAGTTGATCCGGGAGACCGAGGCGGCGGCGCGCGCCGCCGGCCTCGACTTCTCGGCCTCGGGCGCCGGGGCGCCCGAGGTGAGCCTCACGCCCTCGCACGACGACCGCCCGTGGAGCGCCTGCCGCCGGCCCTGGACGCTCGTCTACGTGACCGTGCACGGCAACGTGCTCCCGTGCTGCATCGCGCCCTGGATCACCGAGCACTACGACGGCATCGTCCTCGGCAACCTCTTCTCTCAGTCGCTCGAAGACATCTGGTGGGGGGCGCGCTACGGGGAGTTTCGCTCGGCCCTCCAGACGGACGTGCCGCCCGAGCCCTGCCGCGGCTGCGGCGTGAAGTGGAGCCTGTAGCCCTGAGCCCGGCGGTCGCGGTGATGGCGAAGGTCCCGGGGGCGACCACGGTGAAGTCGCGCCTGCATCCTTCGCTCACGCCCGAGGGCGCGACGGAGCTCTACCGCTGCTTCCTCCTCGACCGCCTCGACGCTCTCGCCGCGTTGCCCGGGATCGCGCCTGTCATCGCGTTCACCCCCGACGAGGCGGAGTCCGCGATGGCGGCGCTCGCGCCCCCGGGGTTCGCCCTCGTCTCCCAGCGCGGTGGAGACCTCGGTCAGCGCCTGGCCAACCTCCTCGCCGACTTGATCGGCCGGGGCCACGCCGCCGCGATCGCCGTCGACAGCGATAGCCCGACGCTTCCGATGGCGTACGTCCTCGAGGCGGCGCTGACCCTCGAGACGAAGGCGGCCGACGTCGTGCTCGGGCCGTGCGACGACGGCGGCTACTACCTGATCGGCGTGCGCGTGCCCCGGCCCGGGCTCTTCCAGGGTATCCCGTGGAGCACGGAGTGCGTCACGCCGGCGACGCTCGAAAAGGCGCGTGGCCTCGGGCTCCGCGTTCACCTGCTTCCGTCCTGGTTCGACGTGGACACCGAGGCCGACCTCCGGCGCCTCCACGGCGAGCTCGCGGCGGGCCACGACGGCCCCGCGCGGACGCGCGCGTTCGTGAGCACGATGTATCGCTAGCGCCGCCTCCGTCTCCGCGTCGTGCTCAGCTCCTACCAGGGGACGCTCCGGATCACCAGCCACAACCCGAGCGCCGCGAGGAACCCGAGCACCGCCCGGTTGAACGCGCGCGCCTCGAGCCGGTCCTGCACCTTGAGGCCGAAGGCGAAGCCGGTAAGGGCGACGGCGACCAGCATCACCGACATACCGACGAGCGACCATGTCAGGAGCCCGTAGTAGGCGACGGCGCCCAGCTGGATGAGCTTGTACACGACGAAGGTGAAGGCCACCGAGGAGACGAACTCGTGCTTGGTCATTCCCAGCGACTGGAAGTAGATGACGAGCGGCGTCCCCGGCACATTGGTGAGCCCCCCGACGACGCCCGCGACCAGCCCCGCCACGGGTGAGAGCCAGCGCTCCCCACGCGCGGGCACCCGCGGAGTCGCTCCGGTCACGCTGAGAGTCACGAAGACCAGGAGGAAGGCACCCAGGACCAGCGTCGCCGTGCGCGATGAGAGAGCCACCAGGAGGCGGGTGCCGATCACGGTGCCCAGCGCGCCGAAGACGAGGAGGATGGCGAAGCGCCGGACCGTCGCCAGCGGCGCCCCGCGCCGCGCGAACTGGATCCCGTCCATCACGATATTGGGCAGGATGAGGACCACGACGGCCGCCTTCACATCGATGAACAGGCTCAGGAGGGGCGTGGCGAGCGTCGGGAACCCGAAGCCGATGGCGCCCTTGATCAAGGCGGCCAGCAGGACGGCCGCCGCGCCCAGGAGCGGCGTCATGGGCGGCGTGGGCGGCGCAGGAAGCGGGGCGCTCCCCTCGGTCCGAGCGGGCTCCAGGTCATGTGGTGGACGGTGACGAACGCGCGGCGCGCGTAGGCGTGATCAGCCCGGCCCGCGCGTCGACTGGGTCAGCCCCATGCGGGCGACACTATAGCACGCGAGCGTTCCGTGAGGCGCCGCGGCCGACGCGGCTCGCGTTCGTCTTCGTCGCCAGCGGCCATCCCGGCTGAATTTTCTTGGTGGCGCCCACATCTCGTTGTTACAGTGCGATGCGGCTACAACATCTGGGAGGCGCTCGCTGCTCACGGAACTCGTCGCAAACGATTTCGTTCGGAAGGTCCCGCTTCCGAGGAGGCGCTCCACCGCCCACCGGCGTGGCCAGCCACCAGACGACTGAGCGCCGCGGGTCGCAGACCGCGGAAATCCTCTCACCCCGGCGAGTCGCGGTCATCCGGCTGACCGACGGCGCGGGCGTGAGCGGGGCAACTGTCAACGACACCGCCGGCAAGGGGGAAAGGGCGAGCATGGAGGGCATCGAGGACCGGCAGCGCGTAGACCGCTGGCTGGAAGAGAGCCAGTACCTGATGGGCCGAATCATCCCCGGCTACCTCGACGACAGGGACCGGGTGCGCGGGCGGCTGGAGGCCGTCGAGCAGGACAACGAGCGGCTCAAGAACGAGCTGGTGGAGGCCCGCCGGGAGATCGCGGAGCTGCGCGGAGAGCTCGAGTTCCATCGCGCGGAGCGGACGAGCCTCGCGGACGCGTTCAACACGGTCGTCGAACACCTCGCGGCGCTCCAGAAGCCCGTCAACGACATCGCGCGCCGGCTGCACTCTGCCCAGCCGGTCGCCAGCGAGGCGAGCCTCTAGGTCGGGAGGGCCCTCGGTACGACGCCGGTCGACCCGGCTCCTCGGGTCGGCCGGCGCTCGTGGCGGTGTAGGGTAAGATCGAGTGCGAGATGATCCGCGCGCGGCGCCGGACTGCGCTCCTCGTCCTGGTCGCGGTCGTCGTCGCGGCGTGCGCCTCGACGGGGGCGCGCGACCCCGGCCTCGTCAGGATCACGCTGCTCCAGATCAACGACATCTACGTCCTGGAAGCGGTGGACGGCGGCCAGCGGGGCGGCATGGCGCGGCTCGCGACGCTGGTCCGCGAGGCCCGGTCCCAGAACCCGAACACGGTGTTCGTGCTGGCGGGCGACGTGCTCTCGCCCTCGGTCCAGTCCGCGTTCCTCCGCGGCGAGCAGATGATCGCCGCCCTCAACGCGATCGGCCTCGACCTGGCGACCTTCGGCAACCACGAGTTCGACTTCGGCCCGGGCGTCCTGCGCGAGCGGATGGGCGAGTCGAAATTCGTGTGGCTCTCGTCGAACGTGGTGGACCGGCTCTCGGGGCGCTTCTTCGGCGGCGCGTGGCCCGACCTCCTGATGACGTTCGAGGGGATCCGCGTCGGCTTCCTCGGCCTCACGATGCCCGAGTCGAGCGCGGTCTCGAGCCCGGGCCCGGACGTCGTGTTCGGCGATCCGCGGGTGGTCGGCCGGGAGGTCGCCGCCGCGCTTCGAGGGCGCGGGGCGCGGCTCGTCGTCGCCGTCACCCACCAGCCCATGGCGGAGGACCGAGCGCTCGCCGCGGCGGCCGAACCCGACGTGATCCTCGGCGGCCACGAGCACGAGCCGCTCGTCGCCGAGGAGGGCCGGACGCTCATCACGAAGGCGGGCTCCGACGGGCGGTATCTCGTCCAGGTGGACCTCTGGGTCGCGCGTGACGGGACGCGCGTCGAGCGCTCGTGGCAGTTCCGCGAGGTGAGCCGGCGGGTCGCTCCCGACCCGGCGGTGGAGGCGCTGGTCAACGCCTACGCCAAGCGGCTCGACAAGGAGCTCGACGTCGTCATCGGCCGCACCGACGTCCCGCTCGAGGCCCACGGCGCGAAGCTCCGAACGCAGGAGACGAACGTCGGCGATTTCGTCGCCGACCTCATGCGGGAGCGCATGGCGGGCGATGTCGCGCTCCTGAACGGCGGGGCGATCCGCACCAACCGCACGGTGCCCGCGGGGCCCCTCACCAAGCGCGACGTCATGAGCCTCCTGCCGTTCACCAACGTCGTCCTGAAGCTCGAGATGAGCGGCGGCGAGCTGCGCCGCGCGCTCGAGCGCGGGCTTGCCCAGGCCGACCGCGAGGGCGGCGGGTTCCTCCAGGTTTCCGGGATCCGGCTCGCGTGGGATACTCGCCGGCTCGCGGGCCGGCGCCTCGTGAGCGCTGAGATCGGCGGCAAGCCGCTCGTCGACGCCACCCTCTACACCGTCGCGGTGCCCGCGTATCTCTGGCGGGGCGGCGACGGCTTCACCGAGTTCGCCGGGGCGAAGGTGCTGGTGGGGGAGGAGAGCGGCCCGAACCTCACGCAGCTCGTGCTCGACGCGGTCGCCCGGCGCGGCACGATCGCGCCGCAGCCGGACGGGAGATTGCGCGTCGTCGAGCGGTGACGCTCTCACGCGGGCTCAGCCGGGCGCAGATGCGCCCATGGCTGGGCCGCCTCGAACGCTGCCGCTGCCCGCAGCACGCCCGCCTCGTCACGCCAGCGCCCGACGATCTGGAGCCCGACCGGCAAGCCCTCCCGCGTGAAGCCGCACGGCACCGAGATCGCCGGCAGGCCGACCACCGTGAAGGCGTAGGTCAGGAGCACCCAGTCGATGTAGGTCGCCATGGGCTTGCCGTTGATCTCGGTGGGCGCGGCGACCTCGACCGGGAAGGGCGGCACCGCAGTGGTGGGCGTGACGATGAGATCGAAGCCCCCGAAGAACTCGCGGACGCGGTGCCAGAGCTCGGTCCTCATCCGCTCGGCCCGGCCGATGTCGGTCGGGGTGAGGGTCAGGCCGTACTCGATGTTCTTTACGAGGTTCTTTTGCATAACCTCGCGCCATTTCGAGAGTTTCTCGGCGTGACGCGCGACCATGGAGATCCCGCGACTCACCAGGACGATCTCCTGCAGGCCGCTCATGTCCGGGCGCGCTTCGTCCACGCGGGCACCGAGTTTTCTGAAGACCGACATCGCCCCGTGGCAGATCTTCAAGATCTCGTCGTCCACGGGCGTGACGCCGAGGTCTCCGCCCCAGGCGATGCTGAGCCCCTTGATCCTCGGCTCGCGGATCGCCCGGCCGAACGCGCGCGTGTCCACTTCGTAGGAGAGCGGCGCGCGCGGGTCGGGCCCGGCGATGGCCGAGAGCATGAGCGCCGTGTCCGCCACCGTCCGCGCCATCGGCCCCTGGACGCTCCACGGGTCCCACGCGACCGTCGTCGGCCAGACGGGGACGAGGCCCGGCGAGGTTCGGAAGCCGACGACGCCGCAGAAGGCGGCCGGAATCCGGAGCGAGCCGCCGAGATCGGAGCCCTGGGCGAGGGGCCCCAGGCCCGTGGCGAGCGCGACGGCGCCGCCGCCGGTCGAGCCGCCGCACGTGAGCGCCGGGTTCCACGGGTTGCGCGTCGGGCCGAACACGGCGTTGAAGGTGTTGGCGCCAGCGCCGAACTCGGGCGTGTTGGTCTTGCCGAGGACGATCGCGCCCGCCGCCTTCAGGCGCTCGACGACGAGCGCGTCCTGGTCGGGGACGCGGTGCTCGAAGATCTTCGAGCCCTCGGTCGTGCGGATGCCTTTCGTCGGCGTCAGGTCCTTGATCGAGACGGGCACGCCGTGAAGCGGTCCCACGCGCGCGCGCCGTGTGAGCGCCGCCGTGGCCCGCTTGGCGGTGTCCAGCGCCTGCTCGGCGGCGACCGTGACGTAGGCGTTCAGCGGCGGGTTCACCCGCTCGATCCGCGCGAGGACCGCCCGCGTCACCTCGAGCGGCGAGACCTTGCGGCGGCGGATCAGCGAGACGAGCTCGGTCGCCGGGGTGAAGCAGAGGTCGGTGTCAGTCATCAGGATCCTCGGATCGGCTCGCCGCTGTCGCGCTCGCGGACGGCCTGCTTCCAGCCCGCCTCCTCCGCGCGCTGCTTGAACGCGACACCCTCCGGCGTGTGGCGGGCGATGCCGTCGAAGAGCGTGGCGATGCGCTGGGTCGTGGCGAGCCCCATGTTCTCGTACGCCTGGTTGACCATGAGCTTCTGCATGACGAGCTGGTTCCTGGGCACCGCTGCCATCCGCGCCGCGAGGCGCTCGACCGTGGCATCGAAGGCCAACACAGCCGGCATCGCGACGTTAGCCTACCACGCCGCGGGTCACGATCCGGCCGCGTGGTTGGGTCGCGACGCAGGTGAACAACCATACGGTGGCCCGCGAATGCGGCTCAGCGGCGTCACGCCGGCCGCTGCAGCCGGAAGTTAGACCGACCGTTCAATCACTCAGCAAACATCTCTTGCAGCCTTCGAAGGACGGTCGTAACGGTTTGCGGCGTGAGCCGCCCGAGGGGGGCGGAGAAGGCGCTCGGCGTCGACGGTACGGAGCTGGTCCAAAGCGACGAAGCCAGATCGGCGCTGAAAGCGGCAGGGCACTCGCCACGGGTATGCGCGCCCTCCCGTCGTCATCGGCGCAATGATCACAGTGCGCAGGTATTGGTTCAGCTCGTCCGGGGAAACGACGAGACAG
>JACPCG010000178.1 GCA_016179925.1 Candidatus Rokuibacteriota bacterium
GCGAACTCGCCGATCGCGTCCCGCATCCGCCGGCGGAACTCCTCGCCGCTCATGCCCGTCCGGCCCGTCGCGATGATCGCGAAGGGCTCGGGCAGCGTGCGCCCGGCGTAGAGGCTCCACAGCGCCGGCCCGAGCTTGCGGCGCGTGAGGTCGCCCGAGGCCCCGAAGATGACCAGCGAGAAGGGCTCGTCGGGGGCCGGCATCAGGCGCCGCTCGACTCGAGCTCGAGGACCTTGGCGAGACGCCGCGCGTGGCGTGGGGCGCCGGAGAAGCGCGCGCGGACGAACTCGCGGGCGAGCGCGATCGCGAGATCCACGCCGACCACGCGCGCGCCGAGGCAGAGGACGTTGGCGTCGTCGTCCTCGCGCGCCTGGCGGGCCGTGAAGAGGTCGTGGCAGAGGGCGGCGCGGACCCCGCGCAGCTTGTTGGCGGCGATCGAGACGCCCGCGCCGCTGCCGCAGACGAGGACGCCGAGGTCGGCGCGCCCCTCGCGGATCGCGGCGCCGACCGCGCGCGCGTAGTCCGGATAGTCCACCGGCTCGGTGGACGCGGTGCCGAGGTCGAGCGTCGCGTGGCCGTCCTCGCCGAGCGCCCGCATCAGTGGCGCCTTGTGCGGGAAGCCCCGGTGGTCCGCGGCGACCGCGATGCGCATCGCTACCCGGCCCGGCCGGGCAGGAGCGCCGCAGCGGCGCGATCGAGGAGCCACACCAGCTCGCCCGCGTCCGGCCGGATCATCGCCGCCGGGAGCATCGCCCTCTCGGCGAGCACGGCCTTCACGACCTTCGCCTTCTCGGCGCCTCCCACGAGGAAGACGACGCGCGCCGCGGCGTTGAGCACGAGGAGGGTGAGCGTGAACCGCTGGGGGATCGCCGCGGCGGCGGCATGGACGGCGGCGACGGTCCGGAAGATCTCCTTCAGCACCGGCGATCCCGGAAAGAGCGACGCGGTGTGCCCGTCCACGCCGAGCCCGAGCAGGACGAGGTCGAAGCGCGGGAGCTTCCCCCGGCGCGTCCCGAAGGTCTCGGCCAGCGCCTTCGCGTACTCGGCGGCCACCGCTTCCGGATCCTCCGCCTCGGCGCGGATGCGGCGGACCTGGGCCGGGGGCACGGGCACCTTCGACAGCAGCGTCGCGTGCGCCATGCCGTAGTTCGAATCGGGGTGCTCGGGTGGGACTCCCCGCTCGTCGCCGAAGAACACCCACGTCCGGCTCCAGTCCACCCGGTCGCGGTAGGGCGGGAGCGCGAGCTTCGCGTAGGTCGCTCTCGGCGTGGCGCCGCCGGCCAGCGCGATCGTGAACCGGCCGCGCGTGGCGACGGCCTCGGCGGCGGCCTCCACGACGAGCCGGGCTGCCGCCTCGGCGAGCGCATCGGAGTCGTTCAGGACCGTCACGGAGGGTTCGGAACCCATGCGCCGACCATCATACCCGAGTAAGATAGCGCCCATGGCGGAGAGCTGGGAGGTCCTGACGCTCAGAGGCTTGGCGTCCACCGACGAGCGCGCTCAGGAGTTCGCGGGGACACTCGTCATCCATCGAACGGGCAGCAAAGAGCCGGTGGAGTCCATCCACGTCTCCATCAAGCGCTCGATCCTCGTCGAGCTGCACGACAACCTCGGGCGATTGCTCGCCCGGTCCACCGGCGTCAAGCGGAGGCAATCATGACGCGTATCCGCGTGCTGAGTCCCGTCGGCCAGGTCGTGGCCGAGAACTTCACCGCGCCACCGCTGCCCGCGGACCTCCAGGGGCTGACGGTCGGCTTCATCGACAACACGAAGCACAACTTCGACCGCCTCGCCGACGAGATCGGCACGCTCCTGCGCACGCGCTACGGCGTCGAGGCTGTCGTGAGGCGGCGCAAGGGGAACGCGGCGGTGCCCGCGCCTCCGGAGACGCTCGCCGCCCTCGCGAAGGAATGCGACCTCGTCTTCGCCGGCTCCGGCGACTGAGGGTCGTGCACGTCGTGGAGTCTCCACGACGCCATCGAGATCGCGAAGATCGGCACGCCGGCCGGGCTCATCGGCACCACGGCGTTCCAGGGGCTCGCGGTGAGCGAGCTGTCGGCGCTCGGCGTCTCAGGGCTGCCGCTGCTCGTCGTCCAGCACCCGCTGGGCGGCGAACGGCCCGAGTCGGTCGTCCGGAAGGCCTACCAGGCCGTCGAGCAGCTCGCCAGCCTCATCGGCAAGTAGCGTGGAAGAGACGATAGAGATCGACGACGACCCCGAGGCCGTCCTTGCGGCATTCTGCGAGCGCGGCTGGTGCGACGGCCTGCCGATCATCCCGCCGACTGAAGACCGCGTCGCCGCGATGCTGCGGAGCGCAGCCCCCGACCGATCGCTCGGGGCGATGCCGCCGCTCTGGCGCCAGGCGACGCTCGAGAAGCTCGCGGTCAACGCCGTCATGGCCGGGTGCGAGCCCGCGGCGTTTCCCGTGATCGTCGCCGCTGTCCAGGCGATGCTCGAGCCGGCCTTCAACCTCTACGGCGTCCAGGCGACGACCCATCCCGTCGCGCCGCTCCTGATCGTGCACGGCCCGATCGCCGCTGCGCTCGGCATCCATGCGGGGAGCGGGTGCTTCGGGCCGGGCTTCCGCGCGAACGCGACGATCGGGCGGGCGATCCGCCTGATCCTGATGAACGTCGGCGGCGCCTGGCCCGGCCGCCACGACATGGCGACCCAGGGGAGCCCCGCGAAGTTCTCGTATTGCATCGCCGAGCGCGTGGATGCCTCGCCCTGGGGCGCGCTGCGCGAGGACGACGCGGTGACCATCTTCGGCGGCGAGGCGCCGCACAACGTGAACGACCACGTCTCGACCACCGCCGCCGGCATCCTCGCCACGCTCGCCGACACCGCCGTGTCGCTCGGCTCGAACGTCGGCTGGTTCCTCGCCCAGAGCCAGCTCCTGATCGTGCTGGGCCCCGAGCACGCGGCGACGATCGCCGGCGACGGGTTCACGCGCGCCGACGTCCAGCGCTTCGTCTTCGAGCACGCGCGGCTGCCGCTCCGCACGCTCAAGCTCGGCGGCATGTGGGGCATGCAGGACTGGCCCGCGTGGATGAACGCCGTGAAGGACGACGAGGCGCTCCTGCCCCAGGTGCCGTCGCCGGACGACGTGCTCGTGATTGTCGCCGGCGGTCCCGGCAAGCACTCGGCGGTCGTCCCGAACTGCACGTTCAGCCGCGCGGTCAGCCTCCCGATCGCGCCGCCTGGCTGATGCCACTCCAGCGCTCGCGCACCAACCGGAAGATCGCGGGCGTCTGCGGCGGAATCGCCGACTGGCTTGGCTGGGACCCGACGGTCGTCCGCATCCTCTACGTCCTCGTCTCGGTCCTCTCCGCCGCGTTCCCCGGTATTCTCGTCTACCTCCTGCTCTGGTTCGTCATGCCGAAGGCGCCCCGCGAAGAGGCCCGCCGGGCTTGAGGCCGACCACGTTGAAGGTCGGGCCGGGCTTCACCAGCCCCTTGAGCGCGAGCGCGCCGACTTCCTCCGTGTCCACGATGTCCTCGACGGCGCTCGCGACGCGCGAGGACACGAGGATCTGACCGCCCTTGGCCTCGCCGCAGGGTCCCAGCGCTGTCAGTCTCCCTGTCGGCTCGCGCCCGTGGCGAGCAGGCCGAGCGCCGACAAGAGCAGCAGCGCGCCCACGATCCCTGTGGAGCCGAGCCGCTCGCCGAAGACCAGGACGCCCAGGAGCGTCGCGGTCAGGGGTTCCAGCAGCGTGGCGATGCCCGCGACGGCCGCGGGCACCCAGCGAAGGCCGATGCTGTAGATCGCATAGGCTGCGGCCGTGGCGACGGCGCCGAGGTAGAGGAGCCAGGGCCAGCCGAGCGCGAGCTGGCGGAGCGGCGCCTCGGTCCACAGGATCGCTGGCGTCAGCAGCACGGCGCCGGCGGTGAAGGTGAGGGCGGTGAGCGGCAGCGGCGCCATGCGGGCGAGCGTCGCCTTGGCGAGGACGACGTAGAGTGCGTAGGCGAGTCCTGCCGTGAGCGCGAGCAGCGCGCCGGCGATGAAGCGTGGCGAGAGGTCGAGGGACCCGCCCGGAACAGCGATCAGGAGCGCCGCGCCGATGACGCCGAGCGTGAGCGCCAGGTGGACCCGACTGCCCAGCGTTTCCCCCAGGGCGACCGGCGCCATCACGGCGATCATGAGGGGCGCCGAGCAGATCGCGATGAGCGCGGCCACGGCGATCCCGCTCAGCGTGACGGCCGTGAAGTAGGCGGCCTGGTAGCCGGCCATGCACGCGCCCATGGCGATGCAGCGCCAAACGTCGGTGGACGCCAAAAAGCGTTTCCTTCTCAGGCCACCCACGGCTGAAGCCGTCCTCGCGGCACCCGCTACAACAGACAGGAGGAGCACGGCGGCGATCCACAGCCGCGCGGCGCCGACCAGGAGCGGGCTCGCCGCCGCGCGCTCGCCGAGGACGGTCATCACCGAGCCCGTCGTCCCCCACGAGACCGCCGCGAGACCGATCAGGATGAGGCCGTAGGCCATCGAGGGGGCTTGACGCGGTTGGCGCACCCCGCGATGATAGCTCGCTCGTCATCCAGAGAAAGAAGGAGTGCGTCCATGAAGATCGGGTTCATCGGGACCGGCACCATGGGGCAGCCGATGCTGTCGAACCTCCTGAAGAAGGGCCACAGCGTCGTCGCCTACGACATTGTCGAGGCCGCGCTCGAGGGCGCGGTGAAGCGGGGCGCGACGCGCGCAGGCTCGGCCGCGGAGGCCGCGAAGGCGAGCGAGCTGGTCGTCACCATGCTGCCCTCGTCGTCCCACGTCGAGACCGCCTACCTCCGCGCGGGTGGGGTGCTGGAGGGGATCGCCTCGGGCCGTCTCTGCATCGACATGTCCACCGCGGATCCGGCGGCCTCCCGCCGCGTGGCCGAGGCGGCGAAGCAGCGCGGGGTGCGCTTCATCGACGCGCCCGTCTCCGGCGGCGTCCCGCGTGCGGAGGAGGGCACGCTCGCCATCATGGTCGGCGGCGAGGCACGCGATTTCGAGGAGGCGAAGCCCGTGCTTGCCTGCCTGGGCGCCAACATCATCCACGTGGGGCCCGTGGGGAGCGGCGAGGTGGCGAAGATCTGCAACAACCTCATCGCCGGCGTTGCGGCCGTCGCCGTGAGCGAGGCGTTCAGGATCGCCGAGGGCTTCGGCGTGGACCCGAAGATCCTGACCGACGTCATCTCCAAGTCTTCGGGCAACACCTGGGTGATGGAGCACGCGCACCCGGTGCCCGGCCTGGTGCCCAAGGCCCCGGCGAACCGCGACTACGCGCCGGGCTTCATGACCGACCTGATGGCGAAGGACCTCGGCCTCGCGGTGAGCGCGGCGCGCGACCTCCGCGTGCCCGTGTTCGTGGCGCCGGCCGCCCAGCAACTGCTGCGCCTCGCCTCCTCGCAGGGCCTCGGGCGCAAGGACTTCTCGGTCGTCTACGAGTTCCTGAAGCCGTCGAGCAAGCAGGCCCCCGTCTAGCAGAAATCGGAGGCTCGTGATGCGAGAGCGGATCAAGGTCGGCGCGGCGCAGATCGCGCCGAAGTTCCTCGACAAACGCGGCACGATCAAGAAGATCGGCCAGACCCTGGAGGAGGCCGGGCGCCTCGGGCTCGACCTCCTCGTGTTCCCGGAGACGTTCCTCTCCGCGTACCCCTACTGGCGCGGCGCCGTGTCGGTGCGGCGGGAGACCGAGCTGACCGTGGCGATGCAGCGCGAGGCCGTCCGCATCCCCTCCGAGGACACGGACGCGCTCTCGGAGCTGGTGCGCCGCGCCAACGTGAACTGCGTCATCGGGCTCAACGAGCTGGACGACCGCCCGGGGAGCCTCACGATGTACAACACGCTCCTCGTGCTCTCGCGCGACGGCCGCGTGCTCGGCCGCCACCGGAAGCTCATGCCGACCCACTCCGAGCGCGTCTACTGGGGCATGGGCGACGCGCGCGACATCCGCGCCTTCGACCTGGACATCGGCCGGGTCGGCGGGCTAATCTGCTACGAGCACCACATGACGCTCCTGCGCGCGGCGATGGCGATCCGGGGCGAGGAGCTGCACGTCGCCGTCTGGCCGGGGTGGTGGACCATGGAGGGCCACCTCGGCGCCAAGCGCCCGGAGCCCGGCTCCCGCCGCTGCGACGTGGAGCCGGCGGTGAAGGCCCACGCGATCGAGAACTCGGTCTTCGTCGTCTCGTCGTCGTGGTATCTCCCGGCCGCCGAGATCCCCGCCGAGCTCCGCGACGTCATGCAGTACAACCTCGCCGTCGGCGGCTCCTGCATCGTGAACCCCTCGGGGCTCTTCACGCGCGAGCCGGTCTTCGAGAAGGAGACGATCGTCTGGGCCGAGGTGGACCAGACCGAGCGGCGGCTCGCGAAGGCGTACTTCGACTCGATCGGCCACTACGCGCGCTGGGACCTCCTGCAGCTCGTGATCCGCGAGGAGGGCTGGGAGCCCACGCGCGCTCCGGAGCCGTCGCCGGCGCGCCTGCGCGAAGCGGCAGAGCGGTACGAGGTGCGCCTCGAGCGCCTGGAAGCGCTGGCGCAGCAGATCGCGCGGAAGCTCGACAGCCGTTAGAGCCGGCTCGGCGCGAGAGCCTCACCCCCCGCCGCCCCGACCTCTATCTCGCCAGGGGATGCAAGACGTCGATCGCCCAGCCCACGTTCAGAGGCTCTCCCAGCCAACCAGGGATTGCCGTCCGCGCGTGGAGGCGGAGCCCCTGCGCCTCGTGCCGCGCCCGGAGGGCCTGGACGGGATCGGCGGGGACCGCAGCGGGCGGCGGCACCTCGGGCAGGAACTGCCCGTCCGGGCGCCGGAACCTGAGCTCGCCGTCGGGCTGTCGCTCCACCTGGTAGCCCTCCTCGTGGACCGCGCGGTGGTGCCGACGACAGAGGAGCGCAAGGTTCGAGAGCGTGGTGGGGCCGCCCTGCGCCCAGTGGCGGAGGTGATGGCCCTGGCCGAAGGGGAGCCCGCAGCCGGGAAAGCGACAGCCCCGGTCCCGATGGTGGAGCGCCCGCCGCAGGGCCGGCGGGATGGTCCGGGTGCGGGCGCCGACCTCGACCACGTGGCCCTCCGGGACGTGCCGCATCACCACGCGGCTCGCGTCGCACGCCAGGCGCTGGGACGTTTCCGCGGGAACGTGCGCGCCGTCCTCGAGGACGGACTGGCCGGGCGCCTCCGGGTCCGCCAGCACCGGACCCTCGACATGGACGACCACCTGGTAGCGCTCGCCCGGGGCGCCGGGATCGATCCCGGAGTGGAGGGCCGTCTCCGCGAGCAAGGCCAGGGCGTCCGCCTGCTGCTGGGCCAGCGTCGGCGTTCCCTCGGAAACGTCGGCCGGGGGCGTTTCTGCGGAAACGTCCGCGGGGCTGGGGCCCGCATCGTTCGCCCGGGCCTGCTGATAGAGCCTCTCGCGGGCCGCGGCCAGCGCCTGCACGAGGAGCGCGCCGACCTCCGGCGCGAGCCGCCCCCGGAGCACCACCATGCCGTCCTCGTCCTGATACACGTGCAGCGCCCGACTCGCGTGCCGCCGCGCGGTCTCGCGGGCCTCGGCAATCCGGTCCACCCGGCGCCAGCCGCGCACGATGCGCTCGACGTGGTCGGCGGTGCCGGCTCGACCCACCGCCAGCAGCCGCTCTTCGGTCTCCGGCGTGGCCACGCGGGTCAGCGCCCGCACCTTGGCGTAGGAGAGCTCCCCGCGGGCGAGCGCCTGGGCGAGCCGTGGCAGCGTGCCGAGCGCACGCGCCACCCGGACGCGCTCGCGCGCGGCGCCCAGGTCGAGCCCGACGCGCCAGCTCAACCACGCGGCGCAGGAGCGGAAGCCGCTGTTCCAGCCCCCGCGGGCGTCGAACTCGCGGATCAGGTCGAGCAGGTGCGCGGTGGCGGCCTCGATGTGCGCCGACAGCTCGGCGATCTCGTCACCCAGTTGATCCAGCTCGTGGAGTTCCATGAGCGAGTCCCCCTTCTTCTGGGGCGACTCTACACCCCGGTTTTCGCGTCGCCGTGGAGCCTCCAGGACAGACGATCGCGCCGCGGTTAATGATTTTTCGAGACGGACCCGGCTTTGCCGGCCTCGCCGGGCCAGCGCGCGCCGCTGAGCTGCCATCGGCGAGGGACTGCCGGAATGCAGCCATGCTCATCTCTGAAAGCTGTCAAGCGGAATCTTTGCCGAGCGCTCGCAGCGCGGCGCCGGGCCGGCGTTGTGCTCGCCGAGCAGCGGCGCGCGTACCCGCTCGGTGGGGACGCCTCGAGCTCGCGCCTCACGAACGCGGGCAGCCGCCCCACGGGGAGCGCTAGAGCCGGCTCGGCCCCTCGCTCTCCTCCGCGCGCACCGGGCGGCGCCCGCGGAGGATGTCGAAGTCGCATCCTTCGTTCGCCTGGAGCACGTGGTCGAGGAAGAGGCGGCCGTAGCCGCTCGTGAAGTGCGGGGGCGGGGGCGTCCAGGCCGCGCGCCGCCGCGCCAGCTCCTCGTCGCTCACGCGCAGGGTGAGCCTCCGGGTCGGCACGTCCAGCTCGATCTCGTCGCCGTCGCGCACGAGCGCGAGCGGCCCGCCCACCGCCGATTCGGGAGCGACGTGGAGGATCACCGTGCCGTAGGACGTCCCGCTCATCCGGGCGTCGGAGATCCTCACCATGTCCTTCACGCCCTGTTTCAAGAGGCGCGCCGGGATCGGGGCTGCGCCCCACTCGGGCATGCCGGGCGCGCCCTTCGGCCCCGCGTGCTTCAGGACGAGCACCGAGGTCTCGTCGATCGGGAGCGCCGGGTCGTCGATGCGGCGGGCGAGGTCGTCGTGGTTCTCGAAGACCACGGCGCGGCCCCGGTGGGTCAGGAGATGGGCGGACGCCGCCGACTGTTTCAGCACCGCGCCGTCGGGGCAGAGGTTGCCGAACAGGATCACCGTGCCGCCTTCCTTGGCGAGCGGCACGGCGAGCGGACGGATGACGTCCTCGTTCCAGCATCTCGCGTCGCGGACGTTGTCCGCGAGCGTGCGACCGTTCACGGTGAGCGCCTCGCCGTGGAGGAGCGGCAGCAGCTCCTTCAGGACCACGGGCAGCCCGCCGGCGTAGAAGAAGTCCTCCATCAGATACTTCCCCGATGGCTTCAGGTTCACGATCAGCGGGGTGGTCCGCGACAGCTCGTCGAAGCGCTCGAGCGGCAGGCGCACCCCGATGCGTCCGGCGATCGCGACGAGGTGGACGATCGCGTTCGTCGAGCCGCCGATCGCCATGTCGCTGCGGATCGCGTTGTCGAAGGCCTTCGGCGTCAGAATCTCCGACGGTTTGGGTCCGCCCGCGAGCGCCATCTCGACGGCGCGGCGGCCCGCGAGCTCGGCGAGGGCCAGGCGGCGCGAGTCGGGGGCGGGGATCGCGGCGTTGCCGGGGAGCGCGATGCCGAGCGCCTCGGCCATCGAGGCCATCGTGGAGGCGGTGCCCATGACCATGCAGTGGCCGGTCGAGCGCGAAAGGCACGCTTCCACCTCGCACAGCTCCTCGTCGGTGAGGCGCCCGGCACGGCGCTCAGCCCAGAGGCGCCGCGCGTCCGTGCCCGAGCCCAGCTCCTCGGCCCGCCAGGCGCCGCGGAGCATCGGACCGCCGGTGACCATGATCGCCGGGACGTCGGCCGACGCCGCGCCCATGAGCATCGCCGGTGTGGTCTTGTCACACCCGGACAGGAGCACGACGGCGTCGAGCGGATAGGCCCTGATGCACTCCTCCACGTCCATCGCCATCAGGTTCCGGAACAGCATCGTCGTGGGCTTCATGAGGATCTCGCCGAGCGAGATCGTCGGGAACTCGAGCGGGAAGCCGCCGGCGCTCCACACGCCCCGCTTGACCGCTTCCGCCACCTGCCGCAGGTGGGCGTTGCAGTTGTTCAGCTCCGACCAGGAGTTGGCGATGCCGACGACCGGGCGGCCGTCGAAGACGAGATCGCTGAAGCCCTCGGCGCGCAGGTACGCGCGGTGCATGAAGCCGTCGAGGGTGCGGGGCCCGAACCAGTTGCGGCTGCGGAGCGTGGCCATGGCGGTTCTCCTGTCCCGCGCGCGTCGGCGCGGATACCGCATGATATACTTCCCGGCGCTGCGTGAGCGCGCGACGCTCGAGGAGGATCCGCTGTGGCCCTGTACATCATGCTCAGCACGCTGTCGGAGTCGGGACGCAAAGTGCTCCGCGAGCGTCCCGGCTGGATCAAGAAAGTCAACGCCGATGTCAAACGCATGGGCGCCCGCGTCGTGGCCCAGTACGCGGTGCTCGGCCCCTACGATTTCGTGAGCGTCATCGAGGCGCCCGACAACGCGACGGTCTCGCGCGTGTCGGTCGAGCTGGGGGCGCGCGGAGGCGCGGCGGGGATGACGATGGCGGCGATCCCGCTCGATGAGTTCATCGCGAACCTCGAAGGCGGCGGCCGCCGGAAAAGGAACGAGAGGAAGAAACGGTGAGCGTGCTCAAGATCTATCCCGAGAAGTGCACCGGCTGCCTCCGCTGCGAGCTCGCCTGCTCGTACATGCAGACGGGCGAGTTCCAGCCGGCGAAGTCGGTGATCCGCGTCTCCCCCTTCGAGGGCCACACCTCCTACGCGCCCTACACGTGCACCCAGTGCGCGGAAGGGTGGTGCATGACGGCCTGCCCGGTCGGCGCCATCACGATCGGCGCCGTCGGGGCGAAGGACGTGCTCGACGACACGTGCGTCGGCTGCAAGCTCTGCACGATCGCGTGTCCCTACGGGACCATGTTCTACGACCCGGACACGCGCAAGGCCTTCAAGTGCAACCTCTGCGGCGGCGCGCCCGCCTGCGCCGAGGCGTGCCCCACGGCGGCGATCACCTACGAGGACGTCGCGACGGCCGACTGGCTGGGCGACTTCGCTCGCGAGCGGACCGCGCGGGTCCTGGTGGGGGTGAGCTGATGGCCACCCGGCATCTCATCATCGGCGGCGGCACCGCGGGGATCAACGCCATCCGCACCCTCCGCGAAGAAGAGTCGGAGCGATCCGAGATCACGCTCGTCAGCGCCGAGAAACCGTACTCGCGCATGGTCTTGCCGTACTACCTCGACCGCTCGATCGCCGAGTCCCACGTCTACACGGCGACCGCCCGGGTGCTCGCCGACTGGGGCGTGAAGGCGCACCTCGGACGGAGGGCCGCGGCCCTCGACGTGAAGGGGAACGTCTGCACGCTGGAGGACGGCACGAAGGTCGAGTACGACGACTGCCTGATCGCGACCGGCTCCTCCCCGGTCAAGGCCCCGGTGCCCGGTGCCGACGGCCGCGCGGTGCACTCGTTCTGGACGCTCGACGAGGCGCAGGCCGTGGTCGCCGAGCTCACGCCGGGCAGCCACGTGGTCATGGTGGGCGCCGGGTTCATCGCCTTCACCATCCTGAACTCGATCCTCGCGCTCGGCGCCAAGCTGACGATTGTCGAGGTGGCGCCGCGCATCCTGCCGCGGATGATCGACGACACGGGTGCCAGGCTCGTGGAGGCGTGGTTGAAGAAGCACGGGGTGGCGATTCGCACCGGGGTGAAGCTGACGAAGATCGCGGACGTGAAGGGCCGGAAACAGCTGAAGTTCGCCTCCGGCGCCGATATCGTTTGCGACCTCGTCATCATGGCGACGGGCATCACGACGAACCTCGACTGGCTCAAGGGCTCGGGGGTGAGGGTGAACCACGGCGTCGTCGTGGACGACCGCCAGCGCTCGAGCGTGCCGAACGTCTACGCCGCGGGTGACATCGCCGAGGGACGCGACCGCGTGACCGGCGAGCCGGCCGTTCACGCGATCGAGCCGACCGCCCAGGAGCACGGCCGGGTTGCCGGCGCCAACATGGCGGGCAAGGACGTCCGCTACCGCGGGAGCCTGCTCATCAACATCGTCGAGGTCTGCCACCTCGATGTCGCGTCGTTCGGCGCCTGGGACGACGCGACGGCGGAGACCGCCACGGGTCTCAAGGCCGACCGCCCCGCGTACCGGAAGCTCCTCTGGCGCGGCGACCGCCTCACGGGCGCGATCATCCTCGGCCCCTCGCAGGACATCTGGACCACGAACGACGTCGGCATGCTGAAGGGGCTCGTCCAGTCCGGTGTCTCGCTCGCCCGCTGGAAGGCGCATCTGAAGAAGAACCCGTTCGACGTCAAGAACGCGTTCATCGCGTCCAAGACGACGCACACGCTGCTCCCTGAAACCATCCTGGGCCGCCCGTCAAAGGCGCCCGGTGATACCCCGGTGGCCGTATGACCCCGATCAGTGCCGCAGCTCCCGAGGCCAGGAAGACGACCAAGGCCGCGCCCGCGCTGCCCGGTGGCTACGCCGGCAGACTCTTGCGCGTGGATCTGACGAAGGGCAAGTGCTGGGCCGAGCCGTGGGGCCCCTACGACATGCGCGAGACGCTCGGCGGGGCCGGGCTCGGCGCGATGATCCTCTACCGTGAGACGGCGACGAAGGGCGGCAAGGCCAACGTCTCCTGGGACCATCCCGACAACCGGCTCGTGCTGGCCACGGGCCCGCTCGCGGGCCTGCCCGTGTGGGGGACGGGCGCGCTCACGGTGGTGACCATCGGCGCTCAGACCAACGGCCCGACCTCCACGCAGGCGAACGGCTTCTTCGGGACCAATCTGAAATACTCCGGCTACGACGCCATCGTCATCCAGGGCCAGGCGAAGGACTGGGTCTATCTCTACATCAACGACGACGTCGTCGAAGTGCGCGACGCGAGGTTCCTCGCCGGCAAGGACACGTGGGAGACCCAGGACGCGCTCAACGCGACGCTGGGGCTCTCGGGCCATCAGTTGTCCGTGTACTCCATCGGCGTCGCCGGCGAGAAGCTCGTCCGGTTCGCGGCGATCCAGGGCGACTACGGCCACGTCGCCTCCAAGAACGGTTGCGGCGCGGTCATGGGGAAGAAGAAGCTCAAGGCCGTCGCCATCGTCCGCGGCACGAAGGGCCTCAAGGCCGCCGACTCCCGCGGCGTGATGCAGGCCGCCGACGACATCGCCTATGACCTCAAGACCGACCCGTCGGCGAAGTCGCTCTATCTCTGGGGGACGCTGCCCGGCGTCGTGAACCTCTCCAAGCTGGGCGCGCTCCCCATCAAGAACTACACGACCAACGTGCCCTACGACGATCTCGCGAACTGGGAGGCGCCGAAGCTCCGCGAGGGCTTCGACCACCGCGGGCATCAGTGCAACGCCTGCGGCATGCACCACTGCCACATGCAGGTGATCAGGAGCGGACGGCACAAGGGCGCCGTCGTGGACGAGCCCGAATACGAAGGCTGGTCGGGCGCCGGCTGGACCATCGGCGCGACCGACCAGGAAGGCGTCTCCTGGCTCAACACCGAGGTCGACCGGGCCTGCGTGGACGTGAACGAGTTCGGCTGGGTCTGCGGCTGGGTGATGGAGTGCCAGGAGCGGGGCTGGATCACCAAGGAGCGGCTCGGCTTTCAGCTCAAGTGGGGCGACATCGAGGGCGCCGCGCGCTTGCTCGGGATGATCACTCGGCGCGAGGGCCTGGGCGACATCCTGGCCGAGGGCATGAAGGGCGCCGCCGAGCGGCTCGGCGGGCCGGCCAAGGACGCCGCCATCTACACGATGCAGGGCTCGGCGCCGCGCGGCCACGATCACCGTGCCCGCTGGGAAGAGATGCTCGACACCTGCACGGGTTCCACCGGGACGCTCGAGAGCGGCGTGCCGGTGCACGTGGCCGAGCTCGGGTTGCCGACCCGCATCAACCCGTTCAACGGCGAGGAAGTCGCCATGTTGGTCGCCGGCATCCGCGGGCGGCGTCACTTCGAGGACTCGCTCGGCATCTGTATCTTCACCGGGCGCACGCGCCTGGAGAACCTCTGCCGCGCCCTCGGCGCCGCGACGGGATGGAACTATACCCTCGGCGAGGGCATGCGCCTCGGCCGCCGCACGGCGGCGATCCTGCGCGCGGTGCGGCTGCGCTGCGGCATCGGCACGGACAAGGAGCGTCCGTCCGCGCGCTACGGCTCGACGCCGACCGACGGCCCCGCCAAGGGCCAGGCCGTCGCCGAGCAGTGGGAGCGGATGGTCGATGCCTGGTACGCGAAGGTCGGCTACGATCGCAAGACCGGCAAGCCCCTGCCGAAGACGCTGAAGGACCTCGGCCTCGACTGGCTCGCGCGCGACCTCTGGGGGAAGAAGGCGTAGCGAAGCCCCCTCGCTTGACCCTCCGCGCGCCGATGTGCTATTGGTGGGCGCTCATTTCGCGATTCTCCAGGGGGGGTCTCATGGCACAAGTCATCGGATTCATTGGACTCGGCATCATGGGTCGTCCCATGGCGAAGAATCTCCTCAAAGCCGGACACTCCCTCGTCGTCCACGACCGTCCCATGGCGAAGAATCTCCTCAAAGCCGGACACTCCCTCGTCGTCCACGACATCATTCGCGACCCCGTCGACGAGCTGGTCCGAGCCGGCGCCAAGCCCGGCAGCTCACCGCGCGACGTCGCCGCCCAGTCGGACATCCTCATCACGATGCTGCCGAACTCGCCCGAGGTGGAGCTGGTCGCGCTCGGGAAGGACGGCATCATCGAAGGCGCACGGTCGGGTTTGCTGTACGTGGACATGTCCACGATCTTACCGATCGTCTCCCAGAAGGTGGGGCAGGCCCTCGCGCCGAAGGGCGTGAAGATGCTTGACGCGCCCGTGTCGGGCGGGGAGAAGGGCGCCATCGACGGGGTGCTCTCGATCATGGTCGGCGGCGACAAGGCCGTCTTCGACCGGGTGCTGCCGCTCTTCCAGGTGATGGGCAAGACCATCACGCTCCTCGGCCCACTCGGCTTCGGCGGCTTCACCAAGCTCGCGAACCAGATCATCGTGGCCGTGAACCTGACGGCGCTCGCCGAGGCGCTGACGCTGGCGAAGAAGGCGGGGCTCGACCGCGAGCTCACGCTGACCGCGCTCGCCGGCGGGCTCGCGGGCTCGAAGTGCCTCGACCAAAAGAAGCCCAATTACCTCGCGAACACCTACACCCCCGGCTTCAAGATCGACCTGCACTACAAGGACCTCGGCCTCATCATGGAATCGGCGCGCGCGCTCGGCGTGCCGCTGCCGACGACGGCGGTCGTCCAGGAGCTGTTCAGCGCGCTCCGCGTGAAGGGCCGGGGCGGCCTCGACCATTCCGGCGTCATCACGCTCCTGGAAGAGCTCGCGGGCGTCTCCGCGTGAGGGCGACGGTCGATCGCACGGGCCTCGACCCGCAGGGGCGCCTGCCGAAGGTCCAGGTCCGCCGCGTCCGGAAGGGCGACCTCTCGAAGGTCAAGGACGTCTTCGAGCAGACCTTCGGCGACTTTCTCGAGCGCCAGCTCGGCACCCGGCCCCGCCAGGCGTTCAGCGGCGCGCAGTACGTGCATCACCGCTGGCTCATGGAGCCGTGGGGCTGCTTCGTCGCCGAGGAGGACAACGCGAAGATCGTCGGCGCCGCGCTCGCGGTGACGTGGGGCTCGCTCGGCCTGCTGGGGCCCGTCGCGGTGCTCACGAACTACCAGAACCAGACGATCGGCCAGCAGCTCATCCACGCCGCGCAGGAGTTCTTCGACGAGAACAAGGCGACGCTCCACGGGTGCGTCACGTACCCGACGAGCCCGAAGCACCTGTTCCTCTACCACAAGTTCGGCTACCGGCCGAAGAGCCTCACCTGCGTCATGAGCCGCGCGATCGACCGGATGCCGCCGCGGACCGCGCCGGCCGGGGCGAAGGCCGCGAAGGCGCCGCTCGCCGTCCGGCGCTTCTCCACGCTCGAGGAGACGAAGAAGAAGGCCGCGCTCGCGCGGCTTCACCGGATCACGAACGCCGTCTGCCGCGGCCTGGACCTCTCGAAGGAGGTCGAGATCGTGGACGGCCTCGCGCTCGGCGACACGCTCCTGCTCGAGCGCGGGCGCGACGTCGCGGGCTTCGCGATCTACCACACGCCGGGCGTGAGCGAGGCGCCGACGGGCGCGCTCTACGTGAAGTTCCTCGCCATCGATCCGCCGCAGCGGAAGGTCGAGCACCTCGCCGAGTTCGTGGCGGCCATCGAGGCGCTCGGCCAGGAGGTCGGCGTGCAGCGGGTGATCCTGCCCGTGTACACGCGGTACTGGCTGGCGTACAGTACCCTGGTCCAATGCGGCTACCAGGTCGACTTCACCATGATCCGGATGCAGCGGGGCAAGCAGGAGGATTACGAGGACCCGACGCACCTCGTGCTCGACGACTGGCGCTGATGCGGCTCACGCGCGCGCTCTGCGCCGGCGTCCTGCTCCTGGCCCTGGCATCCCCCGCCGTGGCGCACTCGCTCTTGCTCGAATCCTCCCCGGCCGCGGGCTCGACCGTCGCCGCCCCCGCGCAGCTCATGGTGCGCTTCAACAACCGTATCGAGAAGGCGCTCTCGCGCCTCCGGGTCGTCGACGAGCGCGGTGAAGCGCAGCGGCTTTCGACGCCGGTGGCGGACGGGCCGGCCGACCGCCTGACCGTCGCGCTCCCGCCGCTCGCCCCCGGGGCCTACCGCGTGGAGTGGCAGGTCCTCTCGACCGACGGCCACATCGTGAGTGGCCGCTTCTCCTTCCGCGTCGCGCCGTAGTCCACGCATGGCCCCGTTGATCTCCGGCCGCGCGACGGCCGAGGGGACGCAGCGGTACGCGGACCGGTTCGCCGGGCGCCTCCCCGCGGAGCACTTCCGCGGGCTCGACGGCCTGCGGTGCTCCACCGTCGGCGTCGGCACGTATCTCGGGCGCGAGGACGCGGAGACGGACGTCCTCTACCAGGACGCAATCGCACGTGCGCTCGAGCTCGGGCTCAACGTGATCGACACGGCGGTGAACTACCGCCACCAGCGGAGCGAACGCTCGATCCGGACGGCACTCGAAACGGCCATCAGGCGGGGCACGATCGGCCGCGACGAGGTCGTCGTCGCCACCAAGGGTGGCTACATCCCGTTCGACGGCGCCGTCCCGCGCGACGCACGCGCGTGGTTCACGGCGACGTACCTCGAGACCGGGATCGTCGTGCCCGGCGACGTGGCGGGCGGCTCGCATTGCATGACGCCGCGCTACCTCCGCGACCAGATCGAGCGGAGCCGCGCCAACCTCGGCCTCGAGACGCTCGACGTCTATTACGTCCACAACCCGGAGGCGCAGCTCGAGGCCGTCGAGCGGCCGGCGTTCCTCGCGCGCCTCCGCGCCGCGTTCGCGGCGCTCGAGGCGGCGGTGGGCGAGGGGAAGATCCGGCGGTACGGCACCGCGACGTGGAACGGCTACCGCGAGGATCCGCGCGCGCGGGGTTACCTCTCGCTCGAGGCGCTGGTCGCCGTGGCGCGGGAGGCGGGCGGGCCCGACCACCACTTCAGGGTGATCCAGCTCCCGTACAACCTCGCGATGCCCGAGGCGTTCACGCGCGCCAACCAGCCGGTGCAGGGGGAGCTCGTCTCGGTCCTCGAGGCCGCGCGCCGGCTCGGCGTCTACGTCATGGCGTCCGCGTCGGTCCACCAGGGCCAGCTCACGCGTAACCTGCCCGCCGCCGTCGCGGAGCTCCTGCCCGGGTTCACGACCGACGCCCAGCGCGCGCTCCAGTTCGTGCGCTCGACGCCCGGCATCGGCACGGCGCTCGTCGGCATGAAGTCCGTGGCCCACGTCGAGGAGAATGCGGGGGTCGCGACGACGCCGCCGATGCCGTGGGAGCGATTTCAGCGCTTCTTCAGCGCGGCCTGAGGCGAGCCACCTCACCGCGTCAAGTTATTGCGGAGACGCGCCGCGTCGGGTAGGTTGGTCGGGTGATCACGCTCGAGCGCGACTACGAGCGCGCCCTCGGGGTCCGGCCGAGCGTCTCCGCCGTGATCTTCGACCGTCGCGGGCGGCTCCTGCTCCAGCAACGTTCCGACGGGGGGCAGTGGGGCCTGCCCGGCGGCTCGGTGGAGATCGGCGAGTCGGTGGCGAACGCGGTGTGCCGCGAGGTCCGCGAGGAGACGGGGCTCGTCGTGTCGGTGCGCCGGCTGGTCGGCGTGTACTCGGAGCCCGCGCTCCAGGTCGTGCGGTACCCGGACGGGAACGTCTGGCACTACGTCAACGTGTGCTTCGAGTGCGCGGCGCGCGGCGGCGGGCTCCAGACGTGCGACGAGACGCTCGCGCTCGACTACTTCTCGCCGCGCCGGCTGCCGGGCGCGCTCCTGTCCAACCACAGAGTCCGTATCCGCGACGCCTGCGCGCGCAGGGTCGCGCCGTTCGTGCGTTGAGGAGGGATTGCGGGTGATGCGACGGATTCATCACGTCGGGATCGTCGTGGCCCGTCTCGCGGAGGCGTACCGGTTCTATCGCGAGACGCTCGGGCTGCCGCTCCTCACGGAAGCGGTCATCGCCGACCAGGGCGTGCGCGCCGCGCTGCTGGCATGCGGTGACACGGAGATCGAGCTCCTCGAGCCGCTGGACGCCGCCGGGAGCGTGGGGCGCTTCCTCGCCAAGCGCGGCGAGGGGCTGCATCACCTCTGCTTTGACA
>JACPCG010000204.1 GCA_016179925.1 Candidatus Rokuibacteriota bacterium
CTCCAAAGGAGCGCCCGTGGCAACCAAGATCGTTCTCTCGCCCAAGCTTCCCGCCGCGCTGGTGGAGACCGCCCGCTCGATCATGCCGCCGGGCTACGAGCTGCAGGCCATTGACCAGGGGACACCGGAGTTCTTCGACGCGGTGGAGGACGCCGAGTACTTCATGGGCTTCGCGCGCACGAGTCTCGGCTCGGACTTCTACCGCGCCGCGCCGCGGCTCAAGCTGGTGCAGCTCATTAGCGCCGGCTACGACCGGCTCGACGTCGAGGCCGCGCGAAAGGCGCAGGTACCGGTCGCCAACAACGGCGGCGCCAACGGGATCGCGGTCGCCGAGCACACGCTCCTGCTGATCCTGGCCGTCTACAAGAAGCTCGTGTGGCTCCACAACAACGTCGTCGCCGGGAAGTGGCGCGTGGGCGACTTCTCCTCGCTGCGGCTCTACGAAGTGGCGGGGAAGACGCTCGGCATCGTCGGCCTCGGCAACATCGGCAAGAAGGTGGCGCGCCGCGCGCTCGGCTTCGACATGCACGTCCAGTACTACGACATCGTGCGCCTCAGCGAAGACCAGGAGGACGCGATGGGCGTGCGCTTCGCGCTCTTTCCGGAGCTGCTCCGCACCTCCGACGTGGTGAGCCTGCACGTGCCGCTCACCGACCGGACGCGCAAGATGATGGGCCCGCGCGAGTTCGCCGCGATGAAGCCGAGCGCCATCTTCATCAACACCTGCCGCGGTCCCGTGGTGGACGAAGACGCGCTCTACAAAGCGCTGACGTCGGCGCAGATCGCGGGCGCCGGCCTCGATGTCCTCGTGGAGGAACCGCCGCCCGCGAACCATCCGCTCTTCTCGCTCGACACGGTCACGCTCACCCCGCACATGGCGGGGCCCACGTGGGAGAACTGGCGGCGCGCGTTCCGGAACGCCTTCGACAACATCCAGCGAGTGGCGGCGGGCGACCCGCCGCTCTGGGTGATCCCGGAGCTCCAGGAGTTGTTCCGCTGATGGTCTCAGCCTGGGTCGCATTACCAGACTGGCCGAGGAGGATAGTGGCAGCGACCGGCCGCCCGCCCACGCATCTATGGGAGGCGATGTAAGAGCTTAACGGACGCGCACGGGCATGCCCTCAGGCTACGAGTATTTTCGAGTGTGGTCAAGAATGCAGGCGTGCATTTTCCACCACGGGTGAGAATGCCCGGCCATGCGGCGCTCAGCGTCCCAGGCGCTTCCCTCAGACCTGGGCCCGGCGCTGGGCCCGCCTGAGCGCGGGCGCCGCCAGCGACGCGACGGCGGCGAGCAGCAGGACGAGCGAGATCGGGCGCGTCACGAAGACGGCGACGCTCCCCTGGGAGATCGCGAGCGCCTGGCGCAGCGACTCCTCGAGCGGGCGACCGAGGATCAGCGCGAGCACCAGCGGCGCCGCGTCGAAGCCGAGCTTTCGTCGCGACCTCCGCGGTCTGGCCCGTCACGCTGTAGCTTCCGATCAGGCAGAAGAGGAGGATCAGCGGCGCGAGCACGGGGTACGGCGTTCTCAATATCTGGATGAAGAGCCCGACCAGCGGCAGGTTCAGGATCAGGAGCAGCGCGTTGCCGAGGTACATGCTCGCGATGACGCCCCAGAAGAGGTCGGGGCGCTCGCCGACCAGCAGCGGCCCCGGGCGGATCCCGTGGAGCGTGAGGGCCGCCAGCATCATCGCCATGACGACGTTCGCCGGGATGCCGAGCGTCAGCAGCGGGATGAACGAGCCCGTGGCCGCCGCGTTGTTCGCCGCCTCGGGTCCCGCCACACCCTCGATCGCGCCCTGGCCGAGCCGCGCGCGGTTTTTCGCGACGCGCTTTTCGATCACGTAGGACGCGATCGAGGCGATCGTCGCTCCGCCGCCCGGCAGCACGCCGAGGAGGAAGCCGAGCACGGTGCCGCGCGCGACGGGCGCCGCCGAATCGGTGAAGTCCTGGCGTGTGGGCCAGAGGCCCGTCGGCGTCGGCAGGCGCTGCTCGGCCGGCGGGCGCTCCATCGTCTCCAGAACCTCGGCGACGCCGAAGAGCCCCATGAAGACCGGCACGAGGTCGATGCCGTCGAGCAGCGCCTGGGTGCCGAACGTGAAGCGCTCCACGCCGGCGACGGGATCCTGGCCGACGGTGGCCAGCAGGAGTCCCGTGACGGCCATCGCGAGCGACTTGAGGAGCGAGGCGCTTCCAAGCCAGGCGACGAGCGTCAGGCCGAGGATCATGAGGCTCGCGTACTCCGCCGGCCCGAAGGCGAGGGCGAAGCGGCCGAGGAGCGGCGCCACGAGCATGAGGCCGACGACGGCGGCCGTGCCAGCCGCGAACGAGGCGAGCGCCGCCATGCCGAGCGCGGCGCCGGCGCGGCCCTGACGCGTCATCGCGTAGCCGTCGTAGCAGGTGACCATGGACGACGATTCGCCCGGGATGCGCACCAGGATGGCTGTCGTCGAGCCGCCGTACTGTGAGCCGTAGTAGATGCCGGCGAGCATGATCACCGCCGAGACGGGATCGAGCCGGTAGGTCGCTGGCAGGAGGAGCGCGATCGTCGCGGCGGGGCCGAGGCCCGGCAGGACGCCGACGATCGTGCCGACGACGACGCCGATCAGGCAGTAGAGGATGCGTGCCGGCTCGAACGCCGTCGCGAAGCCGTGCACGATCGGCGCGAACGCGTCCACCGCGTCAGGGCAGGAGCGCGCCTACGGGCAGGTTCACGCGCAGGAGACGGCCGAACACGTACCAGGAGCCTGCCGAGCCGAGCGCGGCGATGACGAGGGCGTGGGCCCAGCCGCGGCCGCCCACCCAGCGCACCATCACGACGAAGAGCGCCGCGGTCGTCACGAGATAGCCGAGCGTGCCGACCGCGGCGACGTAGAAGGCGAGGGCGCCGGTCATCAGCAGGAGCCGGCGCCGTGTGGAGCGGTCCGTCCACGGCTCGGTGAAGGCGGCTCCCGGACGCGCGAGGCCGCGGACGAGCAGAGCCAGCGAGAGCAGGGCGAGGAGGAGTGCGAGGAGCCGCGGGAAGAAGCCGGCGCCGGGCTGGCTCAGCGCGCCGAGCGGGAGCCCGCGGCCTGCGACCCACGCGAGCGCGGCGAGCGCCAGGAGCGCGGCGCCGCCGGCCACGTCGGCGCGCGCCCGGCGCGGCGTCACTGCACGAGGCCGACCGACTTCAGCAGCGCGCCGAGGCTCTCGATCTCCGTCGCGAGGAAGGCGTCCAGCGCGGGGCCCGTGAGGAAATGGCTCGCGAGCCCGCTCTTGGCGAGAAACGCCTTCCACTCGGCGTCCTGAGCCGCTTTGGTGACCGCCGCCACGAGCGTTGCCCTCACGGGTTCGGGCAGACCCCTGGGCGCTGCGATCCCCTGCCACGGCCCCGGCGGCACGCCCGTGATCCCTGCCTCCTTCAGCGTCGGCACCTCGGGCAGCTTCTCCGAGCGCTGCTCGCCGAAGGTCGCCAGCACGCGCAGGCCGCCGCCCGCGCCGGCGTGTGGAAGCACTTCGACCTGCGAGAACACGCCGCCGTTCACGTGGCCGCCGAGCACCGCGGCGATCTCTTTGGCGCCGCCCGCGAAGTGGACGACGTTGAGCCGGGCACCCGTCTTCTGACTGAGCGCTTCAGCGGCCAGATGCGTGAGGGCGCCGGCACCCGCGGTCCCGATGCTCACGGAGCCGGGCGCCTTCCGGCTCGCCTCGAGATATTCCGCGCGCGTCCGGTATGGTGAGGCGGCCGGCACGGCGAGCACGAACGTCTCGAGCGAGAGCCGTGCCAGGTGCGTGAGATCCGTCGCCGGGAACTTCGCCGCGCCGCGGAGCGAGGTGGTGACGAGGAAGCCGCCGACCATGCCGAGCGTGTAGCCGTCGGGCTTCGAGCCGTGGAGCTTGGTCGTGCCGACGGCGCTGCCGGCGCCGGGCAGGTTCTGGACCGTCACCGGCTGGCCGACCTCTTTCTTCAGCGCCTCGGCGAAGGCGCGGGCGACGAGATCGGTGCCGCCGCCCGCGTTGAACGGGACGATCAGCGCGACGGGCTGGCTCGGGTACTTCTCCTGGGCCGGCACCGGACCGGCGGCGGCGAGCGTGAGCGAGAGCGCGAGCGCTGCGACGAGTCGGCGTCTGGTCATGGAGTCTCCCCCGGGTCAGGCGATCGCCGATAGAATAGCCGAATGGACCGCGTTCTGGACGCGATGATCGAAGCGGCGCGCGCCGGCGGCGAGGTCGCCCTCGGCCACTTCCG
>JACPCG010000061.1 GCA_016179925.1 Candidatus Rokuibacteriota bacterium
TAAGCGGGCCAGCAGCTCCTGACTCAGGCGGCGGAGCAGCTTGAGGCGCTCCTCCGGGCTGTCCGTCGCCGACGAGACGGAGTCGGCCGGCGCCGGCAGGACCTCCAGCCCGACGCGCTCGAAGAGCGGCAGGGCGCGGGTCAGGTGCTCGGAGTCGGTCACCAGGAGGACCCGGCGGACCGCCCGAGGCTCGAGTCGCCGAGCGATGCGTGCGGCCTCCTCTCGTGTCGTGCGGGCGCCCGTCTCGGTCATGATCCGCTCGCTCGGCACCCCGAGCTCCCGCGCCAACCGGGCAGCGACCTCGGCCTCCGCCGGCCGGCCCTCGAAGGCTGCCCCAGAGAAGACGATGAGTGGGGCGAGACCTCCCTTGTAGGGAGCCTGATGCCTTCGGTGACCCGGGGGAGTGATCCCGCACCCAGCGCACCGTCGGGCTCAACCCCGCCGCCAAGGACGACGATCGCGTCAGCCGGTTCGAGCCGGGGCTCTGGTCGCAGGGCCCTCCGCCCCCTTGGATTACATAGCAGCGCGTGCAAAGAGCCGGCCGTCTTGGCCGACCTCTGTACGTGATACCGCGAAGCCGCGCCCGCCTCTAAGTTCCTTGAAGGGCGTGCGACTCAACGGTGGCTTTGCCCGAAGAGGACGTCGCCGTCACGTAGCGTCGGATCTCTTCGGCGGTCTCCTCGCATGCCTGCTCATACAAGGCGGTGTCGGTGCAGAGCCGCCGCCGCTCCCTGGCCTGCTCAAAGGTCAGGAGTTGTGCGAGCTCCGTCATGAAGACCTCGCGGTATTCCTCCGGGAGGTGAAATGCCCAGCGCCCGATGAAGACATAGCGCATCATGGCTCGATCGTGAAAGCAAGGCCCCGCGCCGGGCCCCCTGTCAAGGTCTCGTTTACCAGCATAAAATGCGTGCACGCGCGCTCACCGAGCTAGCATCGCCTCCCGGAATGCGGAAATTCTTGCACGGTCCTCGCGGGAGACGAGAAGACCGTCGCCTTTACAGAGGGTGACTGCGGGACCGCCTCACACCGTGCAATTCTCGAATTGTGGATGGCTGTTCAAATGTGGACAAGGCCCTGACTTGTGCACGAGGCCCTGCGGCCTTGTCGTCGCCTGCGATCCGTCGGTAGGCCTGCGCCAGATCCTCACGTGCGCGCGGGGAGGAGAGGACGACGCGGATCGAGCGGCCGGACGGGACATGGTAGTGGGACCTCAAGCCCGAAGCGATCGCCGGGGAGATGCGATCTGCGCTCGCCCTCCGTCGATGGAACCTCGCCGTGCGTCGGGCGCAGGAGGTCATCGAGGGCGGGTAGACGCGGACCAGGCGTTCCTGGACTGGCTCCGCAGCGTGTCGCGCGAGCTGGCCGACCTGCGTGGTCCGGCCTTCTACCAGGAGATCGCCCTGCGCGAAGATCAGGCGCGCGCGGCCGTGGATGGCGCCGAGAAGGCTCTGCGGTTCGATCGGGTCCTGGTCGGTCGGCTGCGGGGAGACGGGATGAAGGCGCTGGGACGATCGCCTGCGACATCGCCTTGGCCGGGTCGAGCGCAGGGCGATCACCGCACGGCGTCGGGTCGGGACTCGGCCGGACATCGCCAGGTGAGCAGCTCGTCGTTGAGGAGATCCCCCGACCCGCGGGATCCAGCGCCTTCGACATCGTGGCGATGGCCGCGAGGGATACGGCCCGCTTGGCCGTCACGAGGGCATCGCCTGTCACATCGCTCAGGGTGCGTCGAAGGCGCGAGGCGTCAAGGTACTTCACGGTCCGCGCCGCGAGGATTCCCGTCGTCGCGGTCTCCGGGGTCCCGGCCGAGGCGTCCCGGGCGGCCCGCCGAGGGTCGGGAGCGGCGGAGCGCCCCGCGGGCGACCCCGGCGACGACGGTGCGCGTGGTCGAGGACGACGGGACCGAGGGTGTGTCGCACCCTACGGGTTCGTAGAGGTCAGCCCGCAAGCACCTCGACGCGGAGATCTGGGACCGCTCGGAAGTGTCCCTCGTTGCGCGGCCCGATGAGCACTCCGTAGCCCAGATGCAGCGCGGTCGCCGCGACCGCCAGATCGTTGGAAGGAATCTGAGCGCCGAGCCGGCTCAGCGTGGCATAGAGTTGAGCCCAGCGCTCGGCAACCTCGGCTGTGAATTCTGCGATCGGCAGGCGCGCCACGAGCGCGTGGATCTTGGCGCGCCGGCGGGCGGCGCGGGCCGGACTGTCGGCCAGCTCGACGCCGACCAGCAATTCCGCGTAGACGATCGCCGGCAGGAGCCCGGGCTCGCCGCCGAGCCGCGCCAGGAACTCGTCCCAGCGCGTGGTCGCCCGCTCGGCGGCGACCAACGCACTCGTGTCGATCACGAGGCCCACGGATTCGCGGGAGGACGGTCAGCGGCGCCGACACGCTCGAGATCGTCCGCAAACGACTCATCAGGCGGGCCGACGGCGCGCCAGGCTTCAAAAACGTCCTTCAGGCTCGGCAGATGGGAGGTTGTCACGGGAACGAGGCGGGCCACCGGGTCTCCGTTCCTCACGACGACAAAGGACTCGTGGCGGTACCGGACGCGGGCGATGACGTCCCCAAGCCGGCGCGCCAATTCGGTCGCAGAGATCCTCGTTTCCATGCTCCGCATTCTACACAGTTCTGCACATTCCGCAAACACGAGAGCGATGATGGGACAGCGGCACCGGGGACGAGCGGGCTCGCGCCCCCGCCTTGGCCGGGTGGTGAGGCTCGACCACGCTGAGAACCGCCACGCCCCCAGTCAGTTCGGCGTCACCAACGCCCGGTCGCACGCGAGTTCCCGCGTGCACGGGGGAACCAGGGAACCAGAAACCGCGTACCGGTAGGCATCGCCCCGCCGCCCGCGGCCCCGCCGGACGAGCCGCCCGTGCGCCACGAGCCGGCGGAGGGCCCGCACCTTGAGCGCCTTCCGCCCCGGCACCGCCGCGTGGATCTGCCGTTCCTCGGCTTCGCCCCGGCCGGCGCCGGCGGCCAGGATGGCCTGCCCCAGCCGGGCCTCCTCGACCTCGGCGGGCGGGGGTCCGGCCGAGAGCGTTCGCGTGTCCGGGTCCAGGACGAGCGTCACCGGCTCGAGGTCCGGGCCGTAGCGCTGGATCGAGAAGAGGGTCCGGACGTCATGGTCGTTCCGCTTGAGGAGCAGGGCCGTGTCGACGGCAGCGAAGATGGCCGTCGAGCCGAGGATCCCGTCGCCCCCGCTCCGCTCG
>JACPCG010000182.1 GCA_016179925.1 Candidatus Rokuibacteriota bacterium
ACCCGCTTGAAGGAGAGCAGCCTGGGCCGAACACCGGTTCGTCGAGCCTCGCGGGCGAACGCTGTAAAGGCCGCCAAGCCATCCGAGCCGAGATCGAGTGCGTGAGCGTAGTACTTGAGCAGCTGTCCAACTACGTCCGCTGAGGAGCGTCTGTCGCCCGCTCGTTTCGCCTCGACGACAACGAGCTTGGTAGGCCCCGTCTGGGGCAGCACGAGGAGATCGGCGTAGCCGCTCTGGTTCCCGATCTGGACCTGGTGGAGCGACAACGCGGAGGGGTGACCAAGATGCCGGGGCCGCTGGGCGAGCGGCCTCCAGATGTGGTCCTCAGCGTATGGCCTCTGAGCCTTGGCACTACCCATTTACTGCGTCCGTGGTGTCTGGATAACGGGGCGGTCAGCGGCCGACGGGCGAGCAACGCGAGCCGGCGGGCCGCTGCACTGCGAAGTTCGGCATGCAATAACCCGAAAACCGCCCGTCGTCGCCACTCACTCATCCTCCTGAGTGGGCGGCCGATGCGTGTCGCCACAATGCCACCGACTGCAGAAACGTCATGACAGGGGGCAGCACGACATCGGCCCGGTAGAAGGCCTCGGGATGATTCAGACTTGGGAACGACACGAAGGTGGCATGGGGAATCCGCTGGACACACCTTTGCATGTCGGGAAGGACGCCATCCGCCTCGCCGCTGTAGAGGAAGCAGGGCATTCTCATCGTAGGCAGGGTGTCCTCCATCGAAGGTCGATCCCCCTGAGCCGCCGCCAGCGCCAGAAAGTCATTGTCGAAGAACTCTGCTTGCCTCTCGGCCGATAGCGTTGCGAAGTCAACCCCCAGTCGCCCAAGGAGGGCTTCTACAAACGCTTTCGGGTCTGAGCCGTCGAGAAGAGCGGAGGGTGGAAAGCGCCGTTCGTATGGATGTGCACCGCCGACAATCAGTCCCCGGACTCGCTCTGGCGCATACTTCGCCAGGCCAAACCCGATCCATCCCCCCATCGAATACCCCCAGAAATGTGCCGTACGAATGTCGAGGGCGTCGAGGACTGCAACAACATCCGCGACGCGCAGAGACAGCGCATACGCAGCTGCGTCATGCGGTTTGTCACTCGCGCCATGCCCACGGGCATCCACGAGGATGAGTCGGTAATGCGGTCTCAGCGCTTCGACATACCCATACCGTGACCAGCTCTCCAGGTTCCAGGTGAACCCGTGCTGAAGAACCAGAGCCGGGCCCTCCCCGTGGACTCGGTAGTGGACGCGAACGCCTTGACTGGTTGCGTATGGCATCGTACTCGACTCCTACCAGGCGTGGGGTGCAGCGCCCGTCCCTCCGTGGGTGATTGCTGCCGAACTTGAATTCGGTCCGCGGTTAGGCAGACCCGTATAACACGTCGCTCTGTCAGCACGTCGCACCGTATCACCCCGGTCGAATCCTATCGCACACTGCTAATCCTATCGCACACTGCTTGCCGCCTCATTTCCCGATAACTTACCGCTCGGTGCGATCCTACTCGCCCGCCGCGATAGGCCGCGCTGTGCTGCGGTCTATCCCGTCGGCCTATCCCGCTGTGCCATTGACGGCATGTTGTCTGGCACCTCACGCGTCGAGCCTGTCAGCTGGGCTCCGCACGCCAGCCGGGCCCCGGTTCAGCACGTGCGTGTAGATCTGAGTGGTGGTTACGTCGCGGTGCCCCAGGAGTTCCTGGACGGTCCGGATGTCGTGGCCATCCTCGAGCAGGTGCGTCGCGAACGAGTGCCGCAGCGTGTGAGGACCGGCCCGCTTGGATAGCCCTGCGCGCCAGACGGCGTGCTTTACGGCGCGCTGCAGCACCGACTCGTGCAGGTGGTGCCGGCGCCGCTGACCCGTGAGTTTGTCCACGTACATGCGAGTCGCAGGGAAGAGCCATTGCCACGCCCACTCTCGGCCCGCGTTCGGATACTTCCGCCCGAGCGCCGTGGGGAGTTCGACCCAGCCGGCCCCACATTCAAGATCACTTCGATGCTGCTCCCGAACTCCCTCGAGATGCCGGGCGAGATCCGTCTTCACCGCTGCCGGCAACATCGTCACCCGATCCTTGTCTCCCTTGCCGCCCCGAACGACGATCTGGTTCGATCTGAAGTCGACGTTCTGGACCCGCAGGCGGCAGCACTCCAGCAGCCTGAGCCCCGCGCCGTACAGCAGGTACGCCATCAGCCGCGGTGTGCCCTCGAGCCGACGGAGTATCGCCCTCACCTCGTCGCGCGTGAGGACCACCGGCAGCCGCTGCGGGCGCTTGGCGCGCACGATGTCATCCAGCCACGGGAGGTCAACCCCCAGCACCTCGCGGTAGAGGAACAGCAGCGCGCTCAACGCCTGGTTCTGGGTCGAGGCGGCGACCTTGCCGTCCACCGCCAGGGACGTGAGGAACCGCGTGATCTCCGGCGCGCCCATCTCCGCGGGATGCTGCTTGCCGTGGAAGAAGATGTAGCGGCGCATCCACGCGACGTATGCCTCTTCGGTGCGACGGCTATAGTGACGGGCGCGCAGGGCCGCTCTCACCCGATCGAGCAGGCGGGATCGAGGCGGTCCGGCCGGGACGCCGGTCTCGTGAAACGTAAGTTGACGACTAACCATGGCTCCGGTCCGCCTCCCGCATAGGCAGCGTAGGCGACCGGACCCCGGCTCCGCAAGTCACGATTCTGATACACCCGGCGGATGATTCGTGGGCCCGCGGCCTCCACTCGACGCGCGTGCCCTGCTGGCTCTGTCGCGGACGGAGGGAGGTCGTCCGCGGCAGGCTAGCGGGCGCGCGGCTCGAAGAGCAGTTCGGCCACGCCCTGCTCGGTCTTCCGCTCCTTGACGGTGCCGAAGCGCGCGATGAGGTCGAGCATCCGGCGGTTCTCGGCGAGCACCCAGGCGCGGAAGCGGCGCACCCCCCGCGCCGTCGCGGCGCGCAGCACCTCCTGGAACAGCAGCGTGCCGAGGCCCTTTCCCTGCCAGCCGTCCTGGACGACGAACGCCACCTCGGCCGTGTCGGGCTCGTCGGTGGGCTCGTAGCGGCCGACGGCGATCAGGTCGAATCCCGAGACCGTCTCGAATTCCACGATGAGGGCGAGCCGCCGCCGGTAGTCCACGGTGGCGAGGAATCGCGCCCAGTCGGGCGGCAGGCGCTTCATCACGGTGAAGAACCGCTGGTAGGCGGTGTAGCGGCTGAGCCGGTCGTACAGGGCCTGGAGGCGCGGCGCGTCGTCGGGACGGATCGGGCGGAGGCGGACGCGGGTGCCGTCCTTGAGGACGACGTCGCGCTCGAGCTCCTTCGGGTAGGGGGCGCCCTCCGGTGTGCCCATCAGCGGACATTCTAACCACCGGGGCCCTCGTGTGTTGTGGCCGGGGCGCACCGCTTGAGGCACGCCCACCCCACTGCCGGGCGCCCCGAGCGGATGAAATGCCGCGAAATCGTTGACCTTGTTTTCTGGCATCGCGGTTGCGTATTCACGTTCGCGGTTATGCTCAAGGTCGGACTCATCCAGCAGCACCTCTCGTGCGGGACGGTGGGGCGGGACATCCGGCTCTACGGGACCGTCACCTCCACCAACGATGTCCTCAAAGAGCTGGCCAAGGCCGGGGCGCCCGAAGGCACGGTCGTCATCGCCGACGAGCAGACCGCCGGCCACGGCCGCCTGAAGAAGAGCTGGTTCTCGCCGCCCGGCGTGAACCTCTACGCCTCGGTCCTCTTCAGGCCGGCCGTCCCGCTCCGCGAGGTGCCGGGCTTTTCCTTCATCACCTCGCTGGCGGCGGCCGACGCGATCGCGCTGGAGGGGTTCTCCCCCGCGATCAAGTGGCCGAACGACGTGCTGGTGGACAAGAAGAAGGTCGCGGGGAGCCTCGCCGAGTGCGCCTCGAGCGGCCGGAGGGTGGACTTCGTGATCCTCGGCGTCGGCGTGAACGTGAACGTGGCGCCCGCCGCCCTGCGGGCGGCGCTCGGGGAGGCGGCGCGCGCGGCGGGCTCGCTCGGGGAGGCGGCGGGGCGCGAGATCGACCGCAACGTGTTCGCTGCGAACTTCCTCAACCTGCTCGACAAATGGGCGAGCGTCTTCGCCGCCCAGGGGCTGGCGGCGATCCTGGACGCCTGGCGCGACCGCGACATCCTCACCGGCCGCCGGGTGCAGGTCCGCGGGGAGGGGAAGGCCGACGAGGGTCGGGTGCTCGGCGTGGACCGCGAGGGCTACCTGGTGCTGCGCGATCCCCGCGGCGCGCGGCGTCGCGTCCTGACGGGCGAGATCCGCCTCGCCGACTAGCGCAGACTCTTCATGAACGGTCCTCGTGGACGCGAACGGTGGTGCAGGAACCCCAGCCTCGGGAGGGGTCAACGAGACCCGTTCCCGCCGCGGGACCCCGGACCCCGCGCGCCGGGATGGAGCCCAGCCGCAACGGGGCAGCGGACGCGTGCCGCGTGGTCGAGCGACCCCTCCCGAGGCTGGGGTTCCTGCGCCACCGTTCCGATCAGCAGAGGAGAGACATGACGGCGATGAAGATCGAGTTCCTGGGCGGTGCCGAGAGCCGGACGATCCGGCCGCGCGTCGCCGAGCGCCTGCGGGCGATCGTCGGCGCGCTGCCGGTCACGGCGACCAGCGCGCGCGCGACGTTCACGGACGACAACGGGCCGAAGGGCGGCGACGCGATCCGCTGCGCGCTGGAGATCCGGCTGCCCCGCCGCGCCGCGATCCACGTCGAGGAGGTGGCGAGCACGCCGCGTGGCGCGTTGGACGGCGCGGTGGCCAAGCTCGAGCGCCAGCTCGACCGGGTGTTCGACACGACGCGCGAGATGCGGCGCCGGCCCAAGAAGTACTTCGCCGCCCGCCGGACCCTGTGGTCGTAGGAGGGATGAGCCATGGCCAAGCGGATCCTCGTGCCGCTCGACGAAACGGTGCAGGCTGAACGCGTGCTGGACATGGTCGCGGACATGGCGCGTGGCGCCGGCGCGACGGTGCGCCTGCTGCACGTCGCCCCCGCGCCCGACAACGTCGTGAGCGACGGGCGCGTCGTCGCGTACGCCGACCAGGAGGGGGCCCGGCTCGCGAGCGAGGGCCTCGACTACCTCCGGGCCGTCGAGGTGCGCATGAACGGCTTCCCGGTGGAGAGCGCGGTGCGCTTCGGTGATCCGGTCGAGGAGATCCTCGCGGAGGCCGAGGCCTTCGGCGCCGACCTGATCGTGATGTCCACGAAGGCCGCCAGCGGGATCAGCCGGGTCGTGCTCGGCAGCGTCGCCGAGCACGTGCTCCGGAAAGCGGGGCCGGCCGTCATGCTCTTCCGCGCGACGCGGGAGGCGGCGTGAGTGCGGCGATGCCGGCCGGCCGGCTCCGCGCACGCCTCGCCGAGCTCGCGCGGATCACCCGGGCGCCCTCGCCCGTCGTGAGCGTGTACCTCAACACGCTCTGGGCGGACGAGCACCAGCGCCACCGCGTGCGGGTGTTCCTGACCGACGAGATCCGGAAGGCGCGCGAGGCGGGCGGGTCACCGGCGCTCGCGGCCGACCTCGACTGGATCGCGCAGCAGGGCGAGGCGCTGATCGCGCAGGCGCAGCACGCGGACGCCCACGGCGTCGTGCTCTTCGCCTGCGGCGCCCTCGGCCTGCGCGAGGCGCTGCCCGTGCGCGTCGCCGTGGAGAACCTCTTCGTGATCGCGGAGGCGCCGTACCTGCGGCGCCTGGCGGAGCTCCTGGAGGACACGCCCTCGACGCTCGTCGTCTTCGTGGACGGCGAGAGCGCCCGGCTCATCCAGCTCCGCCCCGACGGCGTGGGGCCCGAGGTCACGCTCGCGAGCGAGGTGCCGGGCCACCACCGCCAGGGCGGCTGGCAGCTCATCGCCCAGTCGCGCTACCAGCGGCACATCCAGGTGCACCGCGCGCAGCACTTCGACGCGGTCGCCGGCGCGGTCACCGACCTGGCGGACGAGCACGGCGTCGAGCGCATCGTGCTGGCGGGCGAGAGCCGGGCGGTCGCCGTCTTCCAGAAGCATCTCGAGGGCCGCGTCGCGCGCCTCGTCGCCGGCACGGTCGCGGGCGCGCGGCCCGAGCAGTGGAGCGCCTTCGTCGAGCGCGCTCGGGCGCTGCTCGGCCTCAAGGAAGGCGACGCGGACGTGGCGGCGGTGGACGCGGCGCTCACGGAGGCGGCCAAGGGCGGCCGCGCGGCGGCCGGCCTCGAAGCCGTGATCGACGCGGCGGCGCGCGGCGCCGTGCATCGCCTCTATCTGCTCAAGACGTTCCGCGCGCCCGGGCGCCGGTGCGGCGGCTGTGGCGCGCTCCAGCCGGGGGCCGGTCCGGCGTGCCGAATCTGCGGCGCGGCGACGAAGGACGTGGAGCTCGGCGAGGCGCTGGTTCAGCGCGTCCTCGCGAGCGCAGGCTCGGTGGAGACGGTCGCGATCCACGCGGAACTTGGTCGCGCCGGGGGTGTCGCGGCACTCCTGCGCTATCCGGTCTGAGGGGGCGCGGCCGGAGCCGGGAGGAGGCGGACGATGCTCGTCGAAGACGTGATGCAGAGCGACGTGGTCACGGTGAATCCCAAGACGACGCTGCCGGAGGCGTTGCGCCTGGCCAAGGGACGCGGCGTCCGCCATCTCCCCGTGATGGACGGGCCGGACCTCGTCGGCATCGTCTCCGACCGCGACCTCAAGCGCGCCATGGCCTCGCCGGCGACGAGCCTCGAGCGCCACGAGTTGCACTACCTCCTCGAGAAGGTCACGATGGCGGAGATCATGACGCGCGGCGTGATCACTGTGGGGCCCATGCTCCCCGTGGAGGAGGCGGCGCGCCTCATGGTGAAAGAGCGGATCAGCGCGCTGCCCGTCACCGAGCAGGGAAAGGTCGTCGGCATCGTGACGGAGACCGACGTCCTCGACCTCTTCCTGAGGGCGATGGGCGCGGGCGAGCCGTCGAGCCGGCTCGACGTGGTCCTTCCGGAGGGGCGCGCGGCGCTCGCCGACGCGGTCCACGCGGTGGAGGACGCCGGGGCGCCCATCTCCAGCATCGTGACGCTGCCGGGCCGGACGGGGCGCACGGAAGTGGTGATCCGGGTGCGGACGATCAATCCCGGACCGGCGATCAAGCGCCTCGAGGCGCGCGGCTACGCCGTGCGCAACCCCTGGCGCGGATAGAGGAGGTCGCCATGCGAGTGCTGCTCGCCACCGACGGCTCGAAGGATGCGTGCGCGGCGGCTGAATATCTGAAACACTTTCCGCTGCCCGGTGACGCGGCGATCCGCGTCATGACGGTCGTCACGCTCCCGCCCTCGGCGCTCGACGTCCCGCCGGTCGCGGCCTTCAACGAATCGCTCCTCGCCGAGGGACGCCGCGTCGTCGGGGAGGCGTGCGCGCTCCTCGGGCCCCGTGCGGCCGTCGAGGAGCGCGTGGTCCAGGGCAACCCGAAGGAAGAGATCGTCCGGGCGGCGGAGGAGTGGCCGGCGGACCTCGTGGTGGTCGGGGGGCGCGGCCTCGGCGGCGTCCGGGGGTTCCTGCTCGGCAGCGTCTCGCAGACCGTCGCGCGACACGTCCACTGCCCGGTGCTCGTCGTCAAGGGCCGCGCGCGCGCGCTCGCCAGCGTCCTGATCGCCACCGACGGCTCGGACGGCGCGAACGAGGCGATCCGCTTCCTGCTCTCGCTCCCGTTCCCGCCGGCGAAGAAGGTACGGGTGCGCCTGCTCAGCGCGGTGGAGCCGACGCCGTATCCGGCCTCCGCGCCGAAGCTGATCCGCGCCCAGCTCAAGGGGATGATCGCCCAGCTCGAGCGGGAGCGCCGCGCGGACGTGGAGAAGGTCCTCGACCGGGCGGCGCGGGAGCTCAAGGCGAAGGTGACCCGCCTGACCCGGTCCATGCCCACCGGGCATCCGGCGCGCGAGATCGTCGCCGCGGCGGCGAGCTGCGACGCCGATCTCGTCGTGGTCGGGGCGCGGGGCCTCGGCGGGATGAAGCGCCTGCTGCTCGGCAGCGTGTCCGAGCGCGTGCTCCACGACGCGCGCTGCCCCGTGCTGATCGTCAAGGGAACGTCCAGGACCTGAGGAGACGACGCAATGGCCGGCCTCACGATCCGTCAGATCCTGTTCCCGACCGACTTCTCCGACGCGTCCCGGCTCGCCGGCACGACGGCCTTCGACCTCGCGCGGCAGTTCGGCGCGCGCCTGCACGTCCTCCACGTCGTCCCGCCCGTGACCGATCCGACGCCTGCGCCGGCCCATCTCCGCGCCGTCGCCGAGGAGCTCGACCGGGGGCTCTCGCCCGTGACGGCAATCACCTCGGGCCTCCCGGCACGCCAGATCGTCGCGTACGCGCGCAAGAACGCCATCGACCTCATCGTCATCGGCACGCACGGGCGCACCGGCGTCACGCGCGCCCTGCTCGGGAGCGTGGCCGAGGCGGTCGTGCGCCGCGCGCCGTGCCGCGTGCTGACGGTGCCGCCCGAGCTCCACGCCGCGCCGCCCGCCGCGCGGGAGATGGTCGAGGCGCCGGAGACGACGTCGTGCGCGGTGTGCGGCGCCAACACGCGGGACGAGCTGATCTGCGAGGCCTGTCGCGCGAAGATCCGCGGCGAGGCCCTCGACCGGAAACTCAGGGAGGAGCGCGCCGGCCGCTGAGGACGCGGGGCCGGGGCAGGGGGCCCTGCTCGACCACGGTGCCCCGGGCCATCTTCACAAGCCCCTTAGACCACCTCACCCTGATACAAGAGAACGGCGAGCCGCTGTGGGCTCTCGGACGCGACAGTCGCAAGGAAGTCCCTAACAGGAACCATCTCGCGCGTCAGGGAGAAGTGCATATCGATTTCCGCATTTCGGAACGCAGATGTGAACGCCCGCTGCCTCAAGGCAAATACCCGTTCGAACAGCTTCTCCTTCATGAGCCTTTCGGCCCGACTCGCCGAGATAACTCGGAATTCCGAGGCAGCAATCTTGCGTCGGATCTCGGCCAGAACTTCAGCGAATGCGCCAGTCAGCAGGCGCGCGACCACCGCTTCCTCGATGTCTCGTTTGCGGAATTTCTTGGACACGTAGACCAACCACGCATACTCCTCCGAGATCAGATCGCTGACGGAACGCGCCGTGACTCCAAGCGCGCTCAATACGAGGAAGACGTATGGCAATGACTCATCGCGCTGACGCACCAGGGCCTGATGGATCTTGTACGTTGCCAGCGCGAAGCAATCATCGGGATCGAGGCCGACGTGGGTCCGCGCCTGCTGAAACACGCTTCCGTGGAACTTGATATTGATCCGAAAGATTGGGTTGCCGCCGCCGTTTAGCACCCGATAGTCAGTGTCGGTGCGGCCCACCCTATGATCCTCGACCCCGAGACGCCCGGCGGTCAGCTCCTGCTTTTCTCGCTCAAAGCGCTCTTCCGTCAGCGCGCCCAAGAGTAGTTGTGCGACGCGAAAGCGCTGGAATGCGACCTCATCAGGTCCTCCTGGAATCTTCCCCGTGATCGCATTCAACTCGCCGGTCGCCAATGCGCGCGTGGTGCGACGGATCAGGTCGGGAGCCACGCCGGTTGCCGCCGACACCGCGTCCAAGTCCTCCCCGAGTGAAGCCCTCCGGGCCGCTTCGATGCGGAGAAGACCATGACCGGCAGGAAGATGTGGGGCGATTTCGGACAAGACGGCAAGAAACCTCTGGAGCTCCGTCACGAACGCCTGTGCGCCCCCGGATTGCGCCCGTGGGACCGTCGTGGGCGATTACCTCTTCGAGCCCAACCGCGGCGCCGTTCGCGAGCCTCCATGAACAAGTCGTCGAACCGGAACTTCGAACCTTCGAGGTATTCGCGGATGACTTCGATCGCAATCCAGCGGCGGCTCAGTCTTTCAGCGGCTTCACCTGTGACGTTTGATCCAGCGAATGGATCGATCACGAGATCGTCCGGCTCAGTGCAGAGCCGGATGAAGAAGTCTGGCAAGGCCCTAGGAAATCTCGCGGGATGAACGGGTAGGCCGGCCTCGACACACCGCTTGAGATACACGCCGTTCGAGTCGTTGTTCCCGAACTCCAAGAGATTCGGAGGTATTGCGCCTCCTCGATCCTTGCCGAACTTGTGGGTGATCGAATGACCGCTCGGTCGGGTCTTTACTCTGTAGCCTCTTCGTAGCAGGCGAACCATATCCGGGCTGTATTCTCTGAGAACGTTGCGATTGTTCGCCTTGGGCCATGGCGTCTTGCTCAGCCACCAGACGAGGTTCACTGCGGCCTTCACTCGGATTCTTCTGACGTTCACCCACTCAGCCGGCGCCGGCAGAGCGCCGGGATTGTACCAGTAGAAGTCCTGCGCGAAATGAAAGCCCACCTTCTCGCAGAGGCCGAGCAAGAGATGGTACTGATAGAGACTCCTCGTCGGCGTGCCCTTGTTCCATACCCCGCCGATGTCGATGACAAGGCTGCCGTCCTGCTTCAACACGCGGCGGAACTGATTACCGAACTCGAGGAACCAGTCGACGTAGCGCTCGATACCGACAGCTTCGTACGGTTTCTTCTTCTGAAAAGTCAGGGGAAATGGAGGCGACGTGACGATCAGCGAGACGGATTCGTCCCCAAACGATCGCATCACATCGAGCGAATCCCCCAGGTAAGCCTTGCCTCTGGCCGTCGAGTAGAGGGGTTCGTAGGGGAACGCCAATCCGACCTCCTGGCCCCTTTTAGGCCCACATATGGTGGGTTGTCAAGTGTCTCCTCCAAGATATAGTTGTTTTGACCCTCAATCGGCTACACGTAGTTTCCGGTGCAGCGCCGCGAGGGCGCGACGCCCGAGGCGGCGGTTGTACGTCGCAGGGAGAAGCGTCTCGCAGGGCCCCGCGCCCCGGCCCGGCGCGCTCGGCGGCCCAGCGCGCTCAGCGCGCTGGCGGGGCGGGCACGGCGGGCATGCGCACCCGCCACCACATGTTCAGCACGAAGAGGGCGGCGCCCGCGAGCTGGCCGAGCCCGCCCAGCGTCATGAGCACGCGGAGCGCGGGCGCGCCCGTGAGTCCGGTGCCGAGTTCCGCCGCGGCGCGCAGGGCCGTCGCGAGGGTCATCACCCAGTACACGGCCGCCGCGAGCTCCGGCCGGTAGCGCGTGTCCTCCTTCGCCGGCCGCGGGAACATCCACGTCGCCACGCCCATCACGATCATCAGCATGAAGCCCACGAGCAGGAGATGGACGTGGGCGGTGATGAAGAAGCGTGGCGGGTAGCTGCCGAGGACGAACTCCGCGACGCTGATGTAGCCGCCGAGAAGGAGCCCCGTCACGAGGAACAGGAAGCTCGTCTTGATGTAGCGCCGGACGAGCGGCGGCATCGTCCTACCCGCGGAGCGCGAGGCCCAGGGCCACGATCGCGAGGACGACCAGCACGTTCGCGCGCGCGACCCAGGAGGCGCGGACGCGCAGCGCCGGGTCGGCACCGGGGCGGCCGGCGCGCGGGCCGAGGACGAAGTCGTGGAGCACGGCGAGAAGAAGTGCCACCAGGACGAGCGCGAGCTTCGCGTGGAAGCGCGGGCTCCAGAGGAAGACCGGAGACAGCCAGAGGTTGCCGAGCCCGGTGAGGACCAGGAGCCCGAGAGCGATCCAGCCGACCGTGCGGAAGCGCACGCCCGCCTCGTGGACGAGCCGCGTGCGAAGCGCCGGATCGTCGAGGCGGCGCGTCACCGGCACGAGCACGAGCGCGACGAACAGCATGCCGCCGATCCAGGTGACGGCCGCGAGCACGTGGATCCAGCGCAGCAGGAGCGACACGGCTCAGCGCTCGCCCTCCGCGAGCGCGGTGAGGGCGTCCACGTCCTTCAGGACGAAGTGCCCCTCCTCGTCCTGGAGGAGCCCGTCCTTGAGCCAGCGGCTGACGATGCGGATCGTCGTCTCCACCGTGGTGCCCGTCATGTCGGCCAGACTCTGCCGCGTCAGGTGGAAGGGCACCGCCGTGCCTTGCTTCACCTTCGTCCCCTCGCGCGCGAGCCGCAGGAGCGTCGCGGCCAGCCGCGCCTCGACCGGGTCCACCGCGAGCGACTTCACCGAAGCGTGGGCGTCGCGCAGCCGCCGGCCGATCATGAGCGCCATCTCCTTGATGATGGACGGGTGGCGCTCGGCGTATACCAGGAGCGGCTCCTGCGGGATCTTCACGATCACGCTCGCCTCGGTCGCCTGGGCGGACGCGGGGTAGGAACGCTTCTCGATGACGGCGACGCCGCCGAAGGGCTCGCCCGGACCGAGGAGCTCGAGCACGACGTCCTTGCCCGTGCGCGAGTGCCTCAGGATCTTCACGCGCCCGGTCCTCACGAGGCAGAACCAGAGCGCGGGATCGCCCTCCATGAAGATATACTCGCGCGGGCGGTAGGCGTCCTCGCGCGCGACGGCCTCGAGCGCCTGGATCTCCTTCGGAGGCAGCGCGGCGAACACGGGGCTGGCCCGGAGAAACGCGCCGACGTCGTGACCCGACACGCGCGGATGATAGCACGCGCGCCGCAGGCGGACCGCTGAGGCGCCCGCACCCCAGGGTGAGACGTCGCCGCCCGCCCGGGCGCTGGCGGTGCGTCGCGGGCGCCCGGAAAATCGCCCACTTTCGCCCGGGCCGGCCTTGGCAGCCCTCTTGCTGTGTTTTCGAGAGACGCGTGTGTATCTGCTCCTGGCACGAAAAGGAGGAACCCAATGCTGCGCATCGTCGAGTCCAAGAAGTCGCTGACCGAGCTGGCCGCCGATCTCGAGCGGGCCGTGACGGCCCACAAGTTCGGCGTCCTCGGCATCCACGACCTCCGCGCCAAGATGGCCGAGAAGGGCGTGGTGTTCACGCGCGAGTGCCGGATCTACGAGGTCTGCAATCCCCACCAGGCCAAGAAGGTCCTGGAGGCGAACCTCGAGATCTCGACGGCGCTCCCGTGCCGCATCTCGCTCTACGAGGAGCGCGGCAGGACGAGGCTCGCGACCATCAGCCCGACCGCGCTGATCAGCCTCTACCCGAACCCGGAGCTGAAGCACGTGGCGGAAGAGGTCGAGGCGACGCTGGTCGCGATCATGAAGGAGGCAGCGGGGTGAGAACGGTTCTCGTTCCTCTCGACGGTTCCCGGCTCGCGGAGCGCGCCCTCGCCGCGGCCAGGCAGCTCGTCGCGCATGACGAATCCGTTCTCGTCCTGCTCCAGGTCGTCGCCCCGGTGAACCCGGTCCACCTGGACCGGGTGGTCCGGACCGGGCCCGGGCGCACGCTCGCCGCGCGCCGCCGCCGCGCCGGACGCTATCTCGAGAAGGTCCGCGAGCGGCTCGCGCGCCGCGGCGTCCGCGCCCGCATCCGGGTGCGCGCGGGCGACCCCGCGACGGAGATCCTTCGCGCGGCGCCGGCGGAGCGGGCGGGGTTGATCGCGATGTCCACCCACGGACGCACGGGAGTCCGTCGCGTCCTGCTCGGCAGCGTCGCGGAGGCCGTAGTCCGGCGGGCGCCGCTGCCCGTCCTGCTGGTCCGCGGCGCCGCGAGGCGCGCGAGCCGGCGCAGGACCCGAGCGCGGACCCGGCGCGCCGGGTGATGCGCTGGCATCAGCAGCCGGCCGGCGCCGTGCTCGCCGGCCTCGGAACCTCGCCGGCCGGGCTCGATCCGGCCGAGGCCGGTCGCCGCCTCGCCGCGCACGGCCCCAACGTGCTCGAGGAGGCGAAGCGGCGGACGGCCCTCGGTCTGCTCGCCGGCCAGTTCACGGACTTCATGATCCTCGTGCTGCTCGGCGCCGCCGTCGTCTCGGGGCTGATCGGGGACGTCGAGGACACGGTCGCGATCGTCGCGATCGTCCTGCTCAACGCGGCCGTCGGGTTCGTGCAGGAGTACCGCGCCGAGAGGGCGATGGAGGCCCTCAAGGCGCTGGCCGCGCCCACCGCGACGGTCGTCCGCGACGGGCGGACGGCCGTGGTGCCGGCGGCCGAGATCGTGCCGGGCGACATCGTCCTCCTCGAGGCGGGCCGCGTGGTGCCCGCAGACCTCCGGCTTCTCGAGGCCGCGAATCTTCGAGTGGAGGAGGCCGCCCTCACCGGCGAGTCCGTGCCGGTGGACAAGACGATCGCGCCACTGCACGAGGAGACGCTGACGATCGGCGACCGGAAGAACATGGCCTACAAGGGCACGGTCGTGACCTACGGCCGGGGCAGCGGCATCGTCGTCGCCACCGGCATGGCGACCGAGCTCGGCAGGATCGCCACGCTCCTCGGGGAGGCCGGCGAGGTGAAGACGCCGCTGCAGCGGCGCCTGGCGCGGTTCGGCCGGCGGCTCGCCGTCGCGGTGCTCGCCATCTGCGCGATCGTCTTCGCCGGCGGGCTCGCGCGCGGCGAGGCGCCGCTCCTCATCTTCCTGACGGCGGTGAGCCTCGCCGTGGCCGCCATCCCGGAAGCCCTCCCGGCGGTCGTGACGATCTCGCTCGCCCTCGGCGCGCGAAAGATGGCCGCGAAGAAGGCGCTCGTGCGGAAGCTCCCCGCCGTGGAGACGCTCGGGTCGGTGACCTATATCTGTTCCGACAAGACGGGCACGCTCACGCTGAACCGGATGCGCGTGGACGAATGGTACTGCGACGGCGCCCTCACGCGGGCGCCCGGACGGGGCGGGCCGTGGGACGAGCTGCTGCGGGCGATGGCCCTCAGCAACGACGCCACCGCCGACGCGACCGGAGGCGTCCTCGGCGATCCCACGGAGGCCGCGCTCTTCACCGCGGCCGCGGAGGCCGGCGTCGAGAAGGCGAAGGAGGAGGCGCGTCTGCCGCGCGTCGCCGAGATCCCGTTCGACGCGGACCGCAAGTGCATGACGACCGTGCACCATGATCCCGCGGGCGGCTTCGTGGCCTTCACCAAGGGCGCGGTCGAGGTGATGCTCGAGCGCTCGACGCGCGTGCTCACGTCGTCCGGCGCCGTGGCCATCGAGCGCGCGGCGCTGCTCGAGGTGAGCGAGCGGATGGCCGCCGACGGTCTCCGGGTGCTGGCGCTCGGCGCGCGGCACTGGCCGGGCCTGCCCGAGCCCCTGGCGCCCGAGGCCCTGGAGCGGGAGCTCACGCTCCTCGGCCTGGTCGGAATCCTCGACCCGCCGCGCGAGGAAGCGCGCGAGGCCATCGCGACGTGCAGGAGCGCGGGGATCGTCCCGGTCATGATCACGGGGGACCATCCGCTGACGGCGCGGACCATTGCGGCGCGGCTCGACATGCTTCCGGACGGCGCGGCGGTCCTCGCGGGACAGGAGCTGGCCGCGCTCCCGATGGACGAGTTCGAGCGGCGGGTCGAGACGGTCCGCGTGTACGCTGCAGGACCGCGGGGAGATCGTGGCCATGACGGGCGACGGCGTGAACGACGCGCCCGCGCTCCGGCGGGCCGACATCGGCGTGGCCATGGGGATCACCGGCACCGACGTGGCCAAGGAAGCGAGCGCGATGATCCTCCTCGACGACAACTTCGCCACCATCGTGCGCGCCGTCCGTGAGGGCCGGAAGATCTACGACAACCTGCGCCGGTTCATCCGGTACGTGGTGACGACCAACTCCGCCGAGATCTGGACGATCTTCCTGGCGCCGTTCCTCGGGCTGCCGATCCCGCTGCTCCCGATCCAGATCCTCTGGATCAACCTGGTCACCGACGGGCTTCCGGGCCTGGCCCTCGCGGTCGAGCCCGAGGAGAAAGGCGTCATGCAGCGGCCGCCCCGCCCCCCGCAGGAAGGCGTGTTCGCCCACGGGCTCGGCGTCCACGCCGTCTGGGTCGGGCTACTGATGGCGGGGCTCACGCTCGGCACGCAGGCCTGGTTCTTCCACGCGGGCTCCTCGCACTGGCAGACGATGGCGTTCACGGTGCTCTGCCTGGCGCAGCTCGCGCACGTGCTCGCCATCCGCTCCGAGCGTGAGTCGCTGTTCACCCAGGGCCTCTTCTCCAACAGCCCGCTGCTCGGCGCCGTGTGCCTCACGCTGGTGCTCCAGCTCGTGACGGTCTACGTGCCCGTTCTCAACGAGGTCTTCAAGACCGAGCCGCTCACCGCGGGCGAGCTGGTCCTCGCGGTCGCCGTCGCCGCGGTGATCTTCGTCGCCGTCGAGATCGAGAAGTGGGTGAAGCGCCGGCGTGGCGGACCGAGCGGGGCGCTCCGTGATGCCTGAGCCGGGGCGCGAGACCTGGTCCTCACGCGCCGGCTTCGTGCTGGCGTCCATCGGGTCGGCGGTCGGCATCGGAAACCCGTGGCGGTTTCCTTACGTGGTCGGGACCAGCGGCGGCGGCGCGTCGGTCCGCACGGTGCCCAGCGCGCCGTCGCCCGCCGTCTGTGCCCGGGGCGAGGCGGAGCGAGGACGTCAGGTGCCAGGGGGCCGAGCCAGGCGGCGCCGCGGCGCGTTCCGGCTCGCGGCCGCGGTCCTGGCGGCGGGCTGCGTGGGTCCGGTTCAGGGCCTGTATCCGCCCGGCGAGGGGGAATCCGTCAGATCGGTCTGGGTCGTGAACCACGGCTGGCATACGGGCATCGTCGTCCGGAGGCAGGACGTTCCCCACGTCGCGGGGTTCAGCGGGTCGGCCGAGCGTCTGCTCCGGGCGCTCGACGTGGTGGAGATCAGGCTCTCCAGCCGGGGCGTCGAGAAGCTCGCCGCGTTCATCGAGGCGGCCTACGCGACGGACGCCGCGGGAGCGATGATCCCGCTCGGGGCCGGCCAGCACGCCGGGAGCCGCTTCTACCTCGCCCGCGAGAAGTACCACGCGCTCAAGACCTGCAACGTGTGGACCGCGCGGGCGCTCCGCGCCGGCGGATGCCCGATCACGGCCCTCTACGCGCTCACCGCCGGCAACGTCATGTACCAGGCCGCGGCGTTCTGCGGCGGCAGCAGGTCGGAGGTCCGGTGAACCCGATCTTCCTGTGGGTCATCGCCCACACCGTCGGCCGCGCGCAGCTCCGCACGTGTCCGGCCTGCCGCCGCCCGCCACTCGTGCCGAAGGCCCGACGGCGTGAAGAAGTCACGTGCCGGGCGTGCAGCAGCGCGATCCCGCCGCCCCCACCGGCCGGGACGACGGCGCCCTGACCCGCCACGGGCCATGGCCCGACGGCCCGAGTGATCGTCCGGTGGCGGGCCGGCGGCAAACGGTCCGGGCGTCAGCGGTCCGTGTGCCGGAGGAGGACACCGCCGACCACCAGGCCCACGACAGCGGCGACCGCGGACGCGGCCAGCACGCCCAGCGTCGCGACGCCGAGGCGTCCGGCATCGGGAAACGCGAGGCCCGCGACGAAGATCGCCATCGTGAAGCCGATCCCCGCGACACAGCCGACGAGGGTGATCCCCGCCCACGTGACTCCGGGAGGGACGGCGGCGAGGCCGAGGCGGGTCGCGACGGCGCTCGCGAGAAGAATGCCGACCGGCTTGCCGATGACGAGGCCGGCGACGATTCCAACCAGGAGGGGCGTGGAGCCGGGCATTTCCAGATGCACGTCGCGGACGTTCACCCCGGCGTTCGCCAGGGCGAACAGCGGCATGACCCCGAACGCGACCCAGGGGTGAAGGGCCGCCTCGATCCGGACGACGGGCGACAGCGCCTCGCGTCGAGCCTGGCCGAGGTCGGCAAGGGGTTCGATCAGCTCGCGTGCATGCTGTCCGAGGAAGCCATGAGGTCCGAACCACGGGCGCACGGGTGTGAGCAGGCCGAGCAGCACGCCGGCGATCGTCGGGTGGACGCCTCCCCACAACATCCCAGCCCAGATGATCGCGCCCGCAGGGACGTAGGCGAGAGGGGGACGAACGCCGGTCCTCTGGAGCACGATGACGATGGCGATCCCGCCGCCGGCCAGCGCGAGCCCTGTCCACACGATACCCGTGGAGTAGAAGAGGGCGATGACCACGATCGCACCGATGTCATCGATGATCGCCACGGCCAGAAGCAGTACGCGGATCGCGGCCGGGACCCTGCGTCCGAGGAGGGCCAGGACGCCGACGGCGAACGCGATGTCCGTGGCCATCGGCACGCCCCAGCCGTCCCGGGCGGGTCGTTCAGGGTTCAGGAGAAGGTAGATCAGCGCCGGGATCACCATGCCTCCGAACGCTGCGACGACCGGCAGCGCCGCGCGCTTCGGCTCAGAAAGCTCGCCGTCGTGGATCTCGCGCCGGATCTCCAGCCCGACGACGAAGAAGAAGACGACCATCAGCCCGTCGTTGATCCAGAAGCGGATCGAGTGCGCGAAGGTAAAGCCGCCGACGCCGATCGTCACCGGCGCCTCCCACAGGCGTTCGTAGAGATGGCCCCAGGGCGAGTTCGCCCAGACGAGGGCCGCCACCGCCGCCAGGAGAAGCGCGATGCCGCTGGCGGCCTGGATGTGAAGGAAGGCCTCGATCGGTCTGATGAGGCTCTCGGCCAAGCGCCGGGCGGGCTCCCACGACTCGGGAGGCGCGGGCAGCCGCGAGGAGGGCCGGGCGGCCGGATCCGGGGCGTCGAGCATCGGCTTCGAGCTTACCAGAGCCCGCGGCGACTCCCCGGGGAGCGGGGACCTTGGTCACCCTGACTCGTGCGTTGACGAGAACAGGAGGGTAACCTTCGATTGTGAGTTCCTCGTTGACCGGCTGGAGCGGGAAGCCGTGAGACGCGATCCTGCCCGCGGAGGCCAGCGCTGGCTCGAGCTGGCGGCGCTCGCCCTCCTCCTTGCCACCGCGGTCGCGATCTTCCGCCTCTTCCTCGTGCCGCTCGCGTGGGCCGCGATCCTCGCCTACGCGACCTGGCCGCTCTTTCGGCGGATGGAAGCCGCGCTGCGGGGACGGACCGCCTGGGCGGCCGGCGCGATGACGGCGCTGACCGTGCTGGTCGTGGTGGGGCCGGCCGTGCTCGTGTCGCTCGCCCTGGCGGCCGAAGCGCAGCAGGTGTACCTCGACCTCAGGGCGTGGACCGCGCGGCAGCCGCTGGTCCTGCCGGCGTGGCTCGGAGAGATTCCCTGGATCGGCCCTCAGGTCAGGAGCTGGCTCGCGGGCCTCGCCGCCGACCCGGCCGGAGCGCGTCAGTGGCTGGTCGCGCAGGCCGGCCCCTGGTCGCGGACCATCGTCACGGCGGTCGGCGACCTCGGCCGCAACCTCGCCGGCGCGGGCCTGGCCCTCTTCGCCCTGTTCTTCCTGTACCGGCACGGCAGCGCGTTGCTCTCGCAAGTCGAGCGCGCCACGCACCGCCTCGCCGGAGAGCGGGTGCACGCGATGCTGCTCCCCCTCGGGCAAACGGTCCGCGCCGTGACGTATGGGATGCTTCTGACGGCGCTGGCCCAGGGAGGGTTGGCCACGTTGGGGTACTGGGTGGCGGGGCTCGGCGCCCCCGTGCTGCTCGGCGCGGCCACCACGCTGCTGGCGCTCCTTCCGTTCGGCGCGCCGATCGTCTACGCGCCGGTCAGCGCCTGGCTCCTCGTCCAGGGCCGCCCGCTCGCGGGCCTGCTGCTCCTGGCGTGGGGGGTCCTGGTCGTCAGCACGGTCGACAACCTGATCCGCTCCTGGTTCATCAGCGGGACCACCCGCGTGCCGTTCCTCCTGGTGTTCCTCGGCGTCGTCGGCGGGCTCGCGACCTTTGGCGCCATCGGCCTCTTCGTGGGTCCGGTCACGATCACGCTGTTGCTCGTCCTCTGGCGAGAGTGGACGGAGGCCGAGCCGTGATCCCGGAGACCTTCCATCTCGCGCCGCTCGTCGGACTCCGCCGCTCCAGGCCGTGGTGTAATGTGGCCAGACGTGGGCTGGCGACGGATCCCGGGCTCTCCTGAGGCGATAACGCCTCACCGGGAGGGACGCCGTGGGACCCCCCCAGGTCTCTATGCCATTGAATTCGTGACGGTCCGCACCTGGCAACCGCGTTGCAGTCAAGGGGAGGAGCCACTGGATCGCGAGAGCGAGGCTGGTCGATGACGAGACCAAAGGCCCGGTGGCGGCTGTCCGCGGCGCTGCTGCTCGCATGCGTCGCGCTGCTCGGCGTGTCCGGCGTGCCGGCGGCGGACGACCCGCCCCGCGTCACCGGCGCCCGGCCGATCGTCTACGTGGCGCCGATCCACGGCCTCATCGACCTCGGGCTCGCGCCGTTCGTCGAGCGGGTGCTGGCGGACGCCGCGGCGGCCGGCGCGGCCGCGGTGATCCTCGAGGTGAACACCTTCGGCGGGCGCGTGGACGCCGCCGTCCTGATCCGCGACGCGGTCCTGCGCGCCCGCGTCCGGACCGTGGCCTTCGTCAACCCGCGGGCGATCTCCGCCGGCGCCCTCATCAGCCTGGCGGCCGAGACGATCGCGATGGCCGAGGGCGGCACGATCGGCGCAGCGACGCCGGTGGAGATGGGCGCGCCCGGCGCGCCGGCGCAGCCGGTGGCGGAGAAGACCGTGTCGTACCTGCGCAAGGAGTTCCGCGCCACCGCCGAGACCCGCAAGCGGCCGCCCTTGCTCGCCGAGGCGATGGTGGACGCGGACGTGGAGATCCCCGGCGTGATCGACAAGGGCAAGCTCCTGACGCTGACGACCGAAGAGGCCCTGAAGCACAAGCTCGCCGACTTCCGCGCCGACAGCCTCGAGGCCGTCCTCCAGTCGCTGGGCCTCGCCGGCGCCGAGGTGCGCCGGGCCAGGCAGACGTGGGCCGAGACGCTGGTGCGCTTCCTGACCCATCCGATCGTGAGCTCACTGCTGATGACGGTCGGGATCCTCGGGATCATCGTGGAGCTGCGGACGCCCGGCTTCGGCGTGCCGGGGGCGCTCGGCATCGCGAGCCTCGCCCTCTTCTTCTGGGGGCACTGGCTGGTCCGCCTCGCCGGCTGGGAGGAGCTGCTCCTCGTCGGCGCCGGGGTGATCCTCCTCGCCGTGGAGCTGTTCGTCACGCCGGGCTTCGGCGTCATGGGGGCGCTCGGAATCGTCGCGCTCCTCAGCGGTCTGGGGCTCAGCCTCGTCGGCGCCGGGGCGACGTGGGCGGTCATCATCACCGCGATCGGCCGGGTCGCGCTGTCGCTCCTGCTGGCGCTCGCGGTGTCCCTGGCCATGCTGCGCCTGCTGCCGCACCTGCCCTTCGGTCGCCGCCTCGTCCTCGAGACCGAGCTGGCGGCGCAAGAGGGGTTCGCGTCGGCGCCGGCGACGGACCGCGCCTGGCTCGGCAAGCGCGGCACGGCCGCCTCGACGCTGCGGCCGGCCGGCATCGCCGAGATCGAGGGCGAGCGCGTGGACGTGGTCTCCGACGGGGAATTCATCGACGAAGGCGAGCCGATCGCGGTGGTCCGGGTCGATGGCAACCGGATCGTGGTGCGGCGGCTCCGCGGAAAGGACTGAACCATGGTCGGCATCGAGACCGGGGCCTTCGGAGCGGTCGCCCTCCTGCTGCTGGTCGTCGTGGGGCTCGCCGTCCTCCTCTACCTGATCCCTGTCAGGCTCTGGATCGCCGCCTGGGCCTCGGGCGCCTACGCGGGCCTCTTCACGCTCGTCGGGATGCGCCTCCGGCGCGTCCCCCCCGGCACGGTGATCACGGCGCGGATCAGCGCGGTGAAGGCGGGGCTCGACGTGCCGGTGAACGACCTGGAGGCGCACTTCCTGGCCGGCGGCAACGTCGTCAACGTGGTGAACGCGATGATCTCGGCGGACAAGGCCAACATCGCGGTCGGTCATCCCCAAGGTGATCGAGACCCCGCGCATCGCGGCCGTGGCCAAAGACGGCATCCAGCTCATCGCCGTCTCGCGGGTGACCGTGCGCACCAACATCGACCGGCTGGTGGGAGGCGCCGGGGAGGAGACCGTCATCGCGCGGGTCGGCGAGGGCATGGTCAGCACCATCGGCTCGGCCAATTCGCACAAGGACGTGCTGGAGAATCCCGATCACATCTCCAAGCACGTGCTCTCCAAGGGCCTCGACGCGGGGACGGCGTACGAGATCCTCTCGATCGACATCGCGGACGTGGATGTCGGCGAGAACATCGGGGCCAAGCTCCAGATCGACCAGGCCAACGCCGACAAGCAGATCGCCCAGGCGAAAGCGGAGGAGCGGCGCGCCATGGCGGTCGCGCTCGAGCAGGAGATGCGGGCGCGCGTCGTCGAGGCCGAGGCCGAGGTGCCGCGGGCGATGGCCGAGGCCTTCCGCCAGGGCAACCTCGGGATCATGGACTATTACCGGATGAAGAACGTGCAGGCGGACACGGCGATGCGCGAGTCGATCGCGGGCGCCCCCGAGGAGCCGCCCGGGACCCCGAAGAAGTAGGGCGCAGGGGCCGACGGTGAGCCTGGAGCAGGTCCTCATCCTCGCGATCCTCGTGCTGGTGCCCCTGCTCAGCTTCCTCGCGCGCGCGGCGAGGAGCCGTCTTGCGGGCGCGGCGCCTCCAGGGGCCGGGCCGGAACCGGCGAAACCCCCCACGCCCGCGCGAGCGCGGCCCGTGCCGCGCGCCGCGCCGCGCCGCGAGCCTCGCGGCCTCCTGCCGGGCGCCCCGCCGACGGCGCCGGCGCCGCCGCGCGGGCGCCGGCGGCGACCACGGGTGCGCGTCGAAAGCATGCGGGAGGCGCGTCGGGCGATGGCGCTCATCGCCGTCCTGGGACCATGCCGCGGTCTGGAGCCACCGGGCCGCGACCGACCCCGACGGGAGCGGAACGCCTGATCCACTTCGGCCGGGCACCGGGTTCGTGAAACCGCTCCTGCTCGAGCTGCTGACGGGCCGTGGTCCCCTGATCCCGCTGCTCGGCCTGGTGGCAGCGGGAGCGCTCGTCTTCGTGATCGCCTCGCGCCTGGCCCGTGACGCGGACACGATCGCGGCGCAGACGGGGCTCGGAGGGCTGTGGATCGGCTCGGTGCTGCTCGCCGCCGGCACCTCGCTCCCGGAGATGCTCACCGACGTCAACGCGGCCTTGCTCGACGTGCCGGACATCGGTGTCGGCGATCTCTTCGGCTCGACGCTGGCGAACATGCTGATCCTGGCGGTCCTGGATCTCGTCTTCGCCCGCCGGAGGATCCTCCACGCCGTCGCGACGGAGCACGCGATCCTCGGGCTCCTGGGCATCCTCCTCACGGTGATGGCGGGCATCGCCATCCTCGTGGGCGGCTGGGGACGCATCGGCCATGTCGGGATCGAGACCATCGCCATCGCCGTGGTGTACGCCGGAGGCATGCGGCTCCTCTACCGGGAAGTCGCCGCCGGGCCGGTGCCGGAAGCCGGCGCGGAACGGCACCGCGGGGCGCGACGGTGGCGGGCGCTCGCGGGCTTCGTCCTCGGCGCGCTCGGGCTCGCCGCCGCGACTCCGTTGCTCGTGCTCTCGGCCGACGCGTTCGCCCGGGAGAGCGGCCTGACAGCGACGTTCGTGGGGACGCTGCTCGTGGGGCTCACCACCTCGTTCCCCGAGATGTCGGCGACGGTCTCGGCGGTCCGGCTCGGCGCCCTCGACCTCGCGGTCGGCAACGTCTTCGGGAGCAACGCGTTCAACATGGTGGTACTCCTCCTCATGGACCTCTTCTATCTCCGCGGCCCGGTGCTCGCCATCGCGTCGCGCGGCCATCTCCTGACGGTGCTCGTCGCGGTCACGTGTCTCGTGCTCGGCATCATGGCCATCCTGTCGCGGGCGCAGCGGCGCTCCGGCCCGGTGCTGCTGGAGAGTGCCCTCATCGTGGCCGCGTACCTCGCCGGGGCGTGGCTGCTCTACCAGCTCGGGGCCTGACGGCGACATCCGCCGCGAGAGCCACGCTGGAGTGGTGCGACTGCCGTAGGGGTGGGGCGCGCCCACCCCATCCGACGCCTGCCACGCCCACGTCGCCGGATTGCGTCGCCTGATTTTTCCACCGGTTGGATCCCCACGAAGGTTTGGCATCCGTGTTGCCTCATCCTCATCAAGTCGTCAATTCGGAGGGCGGAGTAGTGCATGCACTAGTGAACGGCTCGAAGACTCAGGTCGCCGTCATCCCGTCTCCGTTCGAGCGTCTCCAGGCGCAGGCCCGGCGGCTCCAATGGTTGGCCGTGTGTCTGGTCGGGTCCGTCGCGGTCGTGCCCGCGCTCGTGTACTTCACGCTTGCGCTGAGCAACCTGCGGCTCGACACCGAGCGCCATGCCCGACACCTGGTTCCCATGATCGCGTCCTCCGTCTACGGGTCGGATCTCGACCGGGAGACCGTCTCGGCGCTGATTCGAAAGGAGATAGCGTTCAACAACCTGGCCGGCGTGCGGCTCCTGGATGCGGCAGGCGGCGAGATGCTGCGCCTGGGCCGTGGCAATTCGCCGTTCAGCGCGACGGAGGTGGCCATCCATCTGCCGGCCTCGACCGGGCCGGTGCGAGAGCTTCGCGTCACGCCCGACGATCGTGCCCTCCTCGACCGGGCGGCCCGGGTCCTCGGTATTCATCTCCTGGTCGCGGCCGTGCTCGGCGTGCTCGTCTACCGGGTGCCGATGCGTGCGCTGTGGCACGCGATCGACGAGGTCGAGCGGACCCAGGCGCAGCTCGTCCACTCCGACCGGCTGAGCTCGATCGGGGAGATGTACGCCGGTCTCGCCCACGAGATCAACAACCCGCTCGGCATCATCCTCACGCGCGTGAGATTCCTGCTGGCCACGGCGGCCG
>JACPCG010000183.1 GCA_016179925.1 Candidatus Rokuibacteriota bacterium
CACGCCAGGTAGTGCGCGGTCATCCCCTGGAGCATCATCGCGGCGCCCTGCTTGGTGCTGAGCCCGGCCGGCAGCGCGACGAGCCGCGGTGCGGGCACCGCGGCGTACTGCGCGTAGGCGCCGGCCACGCCCGTGTAGGCGACCTTGTCGCCGACCTTCACCTCGGTGACACCGGGGCCGACGGCGGTCACGGTTCCGCCGGCCTCGAGCCCGAGCGTGAGCGGCATGTCGAGCTTGTACAGACCGCTGCGCTGGTAGACGTCGACGTAGTTGAGCCCGGCGGCGTCCACCTTGACGACGGCCTCGCCCGCCTTCGGCGTGGGCTCGGGGACGTCTTCGAGTTTCATGACCTCGGGACCGCCAGGGGTGTGGATGCGAACGGCTTTCATGGGAGCGCCTCCGTGGCTGGGATTCGTGGCGGAGCGGATTATAGCACCGGCGTCCGCGGCCCCTCGCCCAGCCGCCCGCGGAGCCAGTGATACATCGCGAAGCACTCGAGGGCGAACGGCGGGAAGCCGAGGTAGCCGAGCACGGGCATCTCGAAGAGCTTCAGGTCACCCGCGTACGGGAGGGAGTAGGTCCACTTCGTGAGCGCCCAGTAGTTCCAGAACTCCCAGAGCACCCCGCACAGGAGCCCGCTCGCGAGGAGGGCCAGCACGCGCGAGGCGTCGCCCCGACGAAGGTCCGCGAGCCACGAGGGGCGCCCGGCGCGCGCGTTGAGCGGCTCGAGCAGAAGCGCCCACCCGGCCCACACGAGCGGCACGAGCCACGCCGAGACGACGACGAGGGGCAGGACCACACAGACCGCGCCGGCGGCAACGAAGACGTTCAGGACCGCCGCGGGCGGCTGCCATGGGCTCACGCGTGCCCCGCGGAACACGGTCGCCCGAAGCGCCGCCGCCGTGAGGAAGAGCGCGGGGAAGATCGTCGCGAACGCCCAGTCGTAGCCGACGCGGCGGAGGAAGAGGCTCGGCTCCAGGGTGTGGTACTGCCACCAGAGCCCGGCGGCGTCGGCGCCACCGCGCCAGAAGCGGGGGGCGTTGTACCACTCGAAGAGCCACCAGCCGCCGACCGACGTGAGCGCGACCAGCACGCCCTCCACGCGGTCGGTCGTGAGGTACGAGCGGCCGGTGAGCCGCGCGACGACCGCGTCCATCAACAGGACGTAACCCGTCCAGACGACCGGCGTGAACCACTCCCCGACCAGCCGCGAGCCCGCGAACAGCGCGGCCTCGGCACCGAGGATGATGCCGAGGCCGATCCAGCCGTGGAGTCGCACTAGACCCTGAGGAGCGAGCGGATCTCCTTGACGACGCCCTCGCGCCAGTCCAGGTACCGCTCGGCGCGCAGCGCCCGGCGCGTCTCGAGCATCTTCTTCTCCATCTCCTCGGTCTGGGCGGGCGGCCGCTCGATGAACCGCGCCACCTCATTCATGCGCTCGTCGAAGAACACGAAGACGGGGATCGAGCGGAACAGGCCCTGGTTCAGGTACTGGTCCATGAGGTCCGGGTTCTTGTCGCGGAGGAAGATCCGCATCTCGATGTTCGGGTTCCCCTCGACCATCCCGGCGAGCACCGGGACGTTGTAAAGGGCGTCGCCGCACCAGTCCTCGGTGATGACGAGCACCTTGAGCTTCGTGCCGAGCCGGTCGAGCGCGGCGCGGTCCTCGGGCTTCACCTTGATCTCGTTGAGGAACTGGACGAACTTCTCCTTGTTCGTCCCCATCTGGTCCAGGTACTGCTGGAGCGTCATCCCCTGCGCGAACCGCTCGTTCGTGACCATGGTCCAGGCTCCTCCCTGTCAGCGCATCGTGGAGAGATCGATCGTGAACCGGCTGACGTCACGGCCGTCGGCGTCGCGGACGACCAGCAGCACGCGCGACTTCCCCGTGAGATCCCGGATCGGAAAGCCGTAGAGGCAACGCGCGAGGTAGCCGCCACGCTCCTGGCGCGCGGCGGTGCGCTCGTTCTGCACGAAGGCCGGCTCGATCTCGCGGTCGCGCAGGACCAGCCGGGGCGCGAGGAAGCGGGCGAAGTCCTCGCGCGGCCCGCGCAGCTCCGCCCAGACCAGCAGGCGGCCCTGCTGCTCGCGCAGCAGCCGGTCCGGCTCGTCGGGCTTCATCTTCTCGTTCCTGAACGCCGCGTGCCGCGCGGCGAGGACCAGCCGGTGGAAGGGCGTGATCACCGTCACGCTGTCGCCCGACGCGTTCGCCACGCGCCACTCGGCGTCGAACGTCTCGACGGTGACCGAGCGCCGGCCGACGCGGAGCGCGTCGGCCTGCTCGCTCTGCGTCAGGGCGAACGAGGCGGCGGGCGCCGGGGCCGCCCACACGAGCAGCGCGGCCGCGAGGAGCGCCCGGACCGCCGGGCTGCCGGATGTCACGGCGCCTTGCCGACCACGACGCGGTTGAACGCGTCGGGGTCGAAGTACTTCGGCGCCACGCGCAGGACGTCCTGCGCCGTCACCCGCCCCACGCGCTCCTTGTACCGGTCGGCGTAGTCGAGCCCGAGCCCCAGCTCCTCGATGGCGCCGACGAAATCCGCGACCTTCCCGGAGGTGTCGAGGCGGAGCGGAAAGCTCCCGATCAGGTAGGACTTCGCGAGTGACAGCTCGGCGTCCGTCACGGGCGCGCGCGTCATGCGCAGGAGCTCCTCCCGGACGATCGCCTTGACCCGGGGGACCTCCGCCGTCCGCGTCTGGGCGCTCACGATGAACGCGGAGCCATACTTGGACGGCGAGACGTAGCTGTACACGGTGTAGGCGAGCCCGCCTTCCTCGCGCACGCGCGCGTAGAGGCGGGAGGCCGACCCGCCGCCCAGCACGTACGAGGCGACGACCAGCGGGAAGTAGTCGGGATTCGTCTGGCGGACCGCCTGGCGCCCGAGCATGATCGTGGACTGCGTCAGGTCCCGCGCGACCGCTTCCTCGCGCGGCGGCGGGCCCGGCGCAGCCTCGGGCACCCGCGCGGGCGCGCCCGCGGGCCGGGGCCACGCGCCGAAGCGCGCCAGGACCTCGCGGCGCGCCTCAGCGACCGTGACCGCGCCGACCACCGCGACGATCGCCGCGTCGGGCCGGACGTGCTCGCGGTGGAACTTGACGACGTCGTCGCGCGTGAGCCGGGCCACGGACTCGCGCGTCCCCTCGACCGGCGTCCCGTACGGGTGGTTCGGGAACACGAGCCGCGCGAGCGCGCGCGCCGCGACCGTCGGCGGATCCTCGTCGGCGCGCTTGATCGAGGCCTGGATCTCGGCGAGCTTGCGCTGGACCTCGGCCTCGGGGAACGTCGGCGAGAGAACCACTTCGGACAGCAGGTCGAGGCCGAGCGCCAGGTCCTTCTTGAGCACCCGGAGGGAGGCGGCGAGGCTGTCGCGGCTCGCCCCGGCCTCGAGGCTCCCGCCCACGAACTCGATCGCCGAGTCGAGCTCGGGTCCCGTGCGCTTCACGGTCCCCCGCGTGAGCAGGGCCCCGGTGAGATTCGCCAACCCGGCGCGGTCGTGCGGGTCCAACACCGCGCCCGCGCGGATCAGCACGCGCACGGCGACGATCGGCACCGCCGGCCGCTCGGCCACGAGGAGCACGATGCCGTTCGGCAGGACCTCGCGGTGCGCGAGCGGCGCCGCGGCGACCGGCGTCGCGCCCAGCAGAAACAGGAGGAGCACGATCGCCCAAACCATGGCGGTCCAGCCCGGACTATTCGTGAACGAGGATACCGGGGTCGGACGGGTGGCGCGGCGGGCTGTGCCCGTGCGGCCGGCGCCGTGGGCCCCCCGAGTCCCGTCCGCAGCTCGGAGAGCTGCGCTCGGGCGCGTGGGTGACGGAGCTGGCCGCGCGGGCACAGCCCGCGGCGCTTCCCGTCCGCCTCGCGCGTGGTCGTTCATGAAGAGTCCAGGCTCAGTCTAGCTGCTTGCGGAATCTGAGAATCGACAACGTGAAGACGACCGCGCCGAAGACGACGAGCGGCAGCAGGTTGGGCCACAGATACTCGATGCCGATCCCCTTGAGCACGATGCCCCGCACCACCCGCAGATAGTACGTCAGCGGAATGACGTGCGCGAGGTACTGCGCGCCCAGCGGCATCCCCTCGATCGGGAACAGCAAGCCGGAGAGATAGATGGACGGCAGGAACGTCATGAACGAGAGCTGCATCGCCTGGGGCACCGTCCGCGAGGCGGCCGAGACGAAGATGCCGATGCCGAGGGTGCCCCACATGAACACCGCGGAGAGCCCGTACAGCAGCGGGAGGCTGCCGCGGATCGGCACGTCGAACACGAAGTGCGCGACGAGGAGCGCCATCGTCATCTGCCCGTACGCCACGAGCAGGTTCGGGATGATCTTGCCGAGCAGCAGCTCCCAGCGCCGGATCGGGCTCACGATGAGCGCCTCGAGCGTTCCCCGTTCCCGCTCGCGGACGATCGCGATCGCCATCACGCTGACCGTCGTCTGCATCAGCAGGGCGCCGATCAGGCCCGGGACGATGAAGACCGCGGACACGAGATCGGGGTTGTACCAGGCGCGCACCCGGAAGTCGAGCGGCGGCGCGTCCTTCTTGAGCACGACGCCCTCGGTCGTCTGGGCCAGCAGCTGGAGCGAGCGGTCGGCGGCCAGCGAGGAGGCCGCGTTCATCGCCGAGGTGGCCACCATCGGGTCGGAGGCGTCCACGATCACCTGCACCTGGGCCCGGCCGCGCACGAGCTGGCGAGCGTAGTCGGGCGGGATCACGACGCCGACCTTGGCCGTCCCGTCGTCGATCATGCGCGTGAGCTCCCGCGTGCTCCGCGCCCAGTGGCGGACGTCGAAGTACTGGCTGTTCTCGAGCGCCTCGAGGAGCGTCCGCGCCTCGACGCTCCCCGACTGCTCGAAGACGGCCGTCGGCACGTGCTTGACGTCGGTGTTGATCGCCCAGCCGAAGATGAAGAGCATCGCGACCGGCACGAAGAGCATGAGCGTCAACGCCAGGCGGTCGCGCCAGAGCTGGAGAAACTCCTTGGCGATGATCCCGTGGAGCCGGCTGCCCACGGCCTCAGCGCTCCGCGGCGCCGAGCGCCCGGAGCTGCTCGCGCACCCGCGACTTCCGCTCGCGGTCCACGAACGAGACGAACAGGTCCTCGACGCTGGGCTCGACCTCGCCGACCCAGTCCAGGGCCACGCCGCGCGCGGCGAGGAACTCCCGGACGGCGGCGACATCGGGCCCGCCCGGCGCGAGGATGAGCCGCACGCGGGCGCCGGCGCGCACGACCTCCTCGACCGCGTCCCAGTCGGCGAGCGCGGCGCTGGCGGCGCGCGGGTCCTCGGCGGCGAGCTCGATCACCGGCCGGGCGAAGGTCTCCGCCTTGATCCGCGCCGGAGAGCCGTGGGCGATCAGCTTCCCCTGGTAGATGAAGCCGAGCGTGTCGCAGAGCTCGGCCTCATCCATGTAGTGGGTCGTCACCACGATCGTCGTGCCCTCGTCGGCGAGGTGCCGGACGAGCGCCCAAAACGTGCGGCGCGAGACCGGATCGACCCCCGCGGTCGGCTCGTCGAGGAAGAGCAGCCGCGGCCCGTGGACCAGCGCGCACGTAAGCGCGAGCCGCTGGCGGTAGCCGCCCGACAGCTGGCCGGCGAGCTGGCGCTCCCGCCCGCCGAGGTCGCCGAGGCGCAGCATCCGCTGGATGCGCGGCGCGCGCTCGGCGCGCGGGACCATGTAGACGCGCGCGTAGAAGGTGAGGTTCTCCTCCACCGTGAGGTCGTCGTAGAGCGAGAACCGCTGCGACATGTAGCCGATGACCGACTTCACGCGCTCGGGGTCGCGGCGGAGGTCGATGTCGAGCACGCGCCCCTGCCCGTCGGTCGGTTCGAGGATGCCGCACAGCATGCGGAGCGTGGTGGACTTGCCCGCGCCGTTCGGGCCGAGGAAGCCGTACAGCTCGCCGCGGCGGACGTGGAGGTCGAGGTGGTCGACGGCGACGACCTTGCCGAAGCGCTTCGTGAGCCCGCGCGTGACGACCGCGTCCTGATCGTCCGTCACGGTCACCGCGGGGGTGCGGGGGATGCCTGCCTCGACCACGCTAGCACTCGCTACGAGCGTTCAAGACCGACCGGTGGCCGGCGAAGCGACGCCCAGAAGCCACGGGTCTCGGCAGGCATCCCCCGCACCCCCGCGGTGACCGCTACGGGCGGAGCTGGGCATCGGCCGGCAGGCCGGGCTTCAACACGCCCTCGGCATAGTGGACCGCGATCTTCACCCGGAACACCAGGGTCACGCGCTCTTTCTTGGTCTGCACGTTCTTCGGAGTGAATTCCGCCTCCGAGGCGATCTCGCTGATCGCGCCCGCGAAGGTCCGGCCCGGGAACGCGTCCACCGTGATCACGGCCTGCTGGCCGATCCGGATCCGGCCGACCTCGGTCTCCGACACGTAGGCGCGGAGCCACATGTCTTGAGGATCCATGAGCGTGAGGATCGAGACGCCCGGGTTCGCCATCTCGCCGACCTCGAGGTTCTTCCTCAGGACGAGCCCGGTGATCGGCGAGCGGATACGCATCTCGCCCAGCCGGACCTGCCCGAGGGCCAGCGCCGCGCGGGTCTCGGCCACCTGGGCGCGCGCGGCCGCGACCGCGTCGGGCCGCGGCCCCGCGCGCAGGAGCCTCACGCGCTCCTGCGCCGCCCGCAGCTCCGCCCGCGCCGCGTCGATCTCGTCCTTCCGCGCGCCGGCCTCGAGCAGCGCGAGCCGCTCGCGGGCGCTCGCCTCGTTCGCCGCGGCCACGTCGTAGGCGTTGCGCGCGCGGTCCACCTCCTGGAAGGCGACCAGATCCCGCGCGTAGAGCTCGCGCGTCCGCGCGAGCTCGCGCTCGCTCCACTCGCGCACGGCCGTCGCGTTCCGGACCGCCGCGCGCGCCTGCTCGATCTCCTGCTGCCGCGAGCCGGCGAGGAGGTCGTCGAGCTGCGCCCGGGCGCGGGCCGCCCGCGCCTCGGCCTCCTCGATCTCTTCCCGGCGCGCGCCCGCCTGGAGATCCCTGAGCTGCGCCTCGGCGGTCCGGACCGCCGCTTCCGCGCGCCGGACCTCGGCGGCGAGCTCCTCGTCCCCCAGGTGCACGAGCAGCTGGCCGCGCTCGACCGGCTGCCCCTCGCGCACGGTGCGCTCGACGATGCGTCCGGCGATCTTGGCGCTCACCTCCACCTGGAGCGCTTCGATGGTGCCCGTCACGCCGACGGTCCGGTCGTGGCCGTTGAGGCGGCGCACGGTCCAGGTGGCGGCGAGCCCCGCGAGGAGCACCAGCGCCGCCGTCGCGGCGAGCTTGAGAGGCCGGCTCATCTCAGGGCTTGGGCAGCAGGACGCCGACGTTCTTCCGGTCGTCGGGGAACCACGCGCGGGCGACGCGCTGGAGGTCGGCGGCGGTGACGGCGCGGATCTTCGCGAGGAACGCGTCTTTCAGTCCGTGGCCGCCGAGCAGCTCGAAGCGTGCCAGCAGCGCGGCACGCCGGTGGATGGAGTCCTCCTGGAAGACGAACGTCGCCTCGATCTGGTTCTTCGCGCGCTGCAGCTCCTCCTCGGTGACCGGCTCTTTCCTGAGCCGCTCCATCTGGGCGAGCAGCTCCTGCTCCAGCGTCTCGGGCGTCTGGCCGGGCATCGCCGTCGCCCAGAACCAGAAGAGGTTCGGATCGAGCGAGAAATACGAGTAGTCGCCGCCCGCCTCGAGGGCGAGCTGGCGCTCGTAGACGAGTTGCTTGTAGAGCCGCGAGGCGCGGCCTCCCGACAGGACCGTGGACAGCACCTCGAGCGCCGCGGCGTCCTCCGCGCGGTGGTTGGGCACGTGCCAGGCCAGGTAGACGATCGGCAGCTCGGCCTGCTTCCGCACGATCACGCGCCGCTCGCCGTTCTGCGGCGGCTCGACGGCGAGCACGGCGGGCGGCTCCGGCCCGCGCGGGATCCGGCCGAACCGCCGCTTGATCCGCTCGAGCGCGTCCTCGGCGCGGAACGCGCCGACGGCGACGACGATCGCGTTGTTGGGAACGTAGTAGGCCCGGTAGAAGGCGCGGATCTCGTCCGGCGTGAGCCGCTTGAGGTCCTCCATCCAGCCGATGATGGGGTAGCCGTACGGGTGGGCCTTGAACGCGATCGAGCTGACCTCCTCGCCGAGGAACCCGCTCGGATCGTCCTCGGTGCGCGTGCGCCGCTCCTCGATGACCACCTGCCGCTCGGAGTCGATGTCCTTCGGCTCGAGGAGCAGGTTCTGCATCCGGTCGGCCTCCAGCTCGACGACGAGGTCGAGCTTGTCCGCGGCGATGTTGACGAAGTACGAGGTGACGTCCTGCGAGGTGAACGCGTTGTCCTGGCCGCCGTTCTGCTCGACGATCCGCGCGAACTGGCGCGGGCCGTAGGTCGGCGTGCCCTTGAACATCATGTGCTCGATGAGGTGCGCGATGCCCGTGGCGCCGCGCTGCTCGTTGCGCGAGCCGACCCGGTACCACACCTGGAACGACACGATCGGGCTCCGGGGGTCCTCCAGCAGGAGCACGCGGAGGCCATTCAGGAGCGTGGCGGTAAGGACGCCATCGGCCGCGTGCGCCGCCGCGGGGGCGAGCAACGCCACGGCCAGGAGGACGACGAGCGCTCTGCTCACTGTTTCGATTATAACGCGCCGTGCCCACGACAAGGACGGCGCCCGCCGCCGCGATGCTCGTGAAAAACGCGGGCGTCGTCCCATCGAGCTCATCGTCGTCGCGGGCATGCTCGCCACGGCTGTGAGATCATCTGCGGAGGGCGCGCCCCGCCGGGCGCTGGAGGCCGAGGGCCCCACGAAGACCATTCGCCGCTGAGAAGGCGAGGGAACGCACCATGCCGAAACCCGAGCTTGAGTTTTTCCGACCCGATCACCTGCCCTGGGAGGCGGTGGCGGCCTCCGCCACCGGGGGCGCCGGCGGCCCCGGGGTCCGCCAGAAGATCCTGAGCCGCGACCCCGACACGGGCGACCTCACGCGGCTCCTCCAGTTCGAAGCAGGGGTGGAGACGACCGAGACCATCGCCCACGACTTCTGGGAAGAGGTCTGGATCCTGGAGGGGGAGCTGATCGACCTCGGCAAGAAGCAGTCGTTCACGGCGGGGATGTACGCGTGCCGGCCGCCGGGAATGCTCCACGGCCCCTACCGGGTGCCGAAGAGTTGCATGACCCTCGAGATCCGTTACGGCAAGAAGTGACGCCGCTGTGACTATCGGGTGACGCCGATCGCCTGAGAGCCTGTGAAGAAATCGCGCGGTCGAGGGGCGCCACGGCTTCGCCGGGGTGCCCCGAGCGCTGGGGGGTTTGGGGGGCGCCTGGAGCCCCCATGTACTGGGTGAAGGCGTGAGCGCGGGTCACCGGGGAGGACGCGGGCAATGGCGAAGCTGAAGTTCGGGGCGTGGATCCCGACGTACGCGTGGGGCGACGTCAAGCACGGCGGCGGCGTCAGAAACGTCCGGAACATCCGGGAGTCCATCGCGAAGTGCGAGAAGCACGGCATCGACGTCTGGGTGATCGATCATCTGCTCTCGGCCCCCGGGCTCTACGGCAACGCCTGGCTCGAGCCCCTCAACGTCCTCGCCTACGCGGCCGCCCTCACGAGCCGGGTGAAGATCGCCACCGGGATCCTGGTCCTGCCCGTCCGCCACCCCGTGGTGCTCGCCAAGGAGATCTCGACGCTCTGCCACATCTCCAACAACCGCTTCGTCTTCGGAGTGGGCCCCGGCTGGTACGCGCGCGAGTACGAGGTGACGGGCTCCCGGATCGAGGAGCGGGGCCGGCGGACGGATGAGATCATCGAGGCGGTGACGCTCCTCCTCTCCAGGCCGAACGCGAGTTACGAGGGGCGCTACTACCGGTTCACCGACGTGACGATCGACCCGCGCCCGCCGAAGCTGCCTCCCATGTGGGTCTCGGGCGGCTCGCGCATCCCGGACCCCGACGAGCACGACGTGCCTGTGATCGCCAAGACCGTGATGGACCGGATCGTCAAAGCCGGGAACTGGCTCTCCCGCTGCTCGGGCAAGCAGGAGTGGGTCAAGCGCGACTGGGGCCAGATCCAGGAGCACGCGCGGATGCTCGGCAAGGACCCCAAGACCCTCACCTTCGGCCACTGCAACTTCATCCACCTCGTGGAGGACAAGAGTCACGAGCGGGCGGTGGCGAAGTCCAGGGCGCCCTTCCTCCGCGCCATGGGGACTCACCGGTCTTACGAGCACCTGCAGGAGTGCTACATGGTCGGCGGGATCGACCGGATCAACGCCCGCATCCAGGACCTGGTGGACGCCGGGCTCAAGTACCTGGTCCTGGGGCCGGTCACCGACGACCCCGGACAGATCGACCTGCTCGCGAAGCACGTCGTGAAGCCGTCGTGAAGCGCTTCGCCTGACGGCGAGGCCATGGGCGGCAAGTACGTCGGAGCCGAGGTCCGTCGCCGCGAGGACCCGCGGCTTCTGACCGGCCGCGGCCAGTACGTCGACGACTTGCCGGTGGCGGCCTGCCTGCACGCCGCCATCGTGCGGAGCCCGCACGCGCACGCGCGGATCGCGGCGATCCGGGCCGACGCGGCCCGGCGCGTGCCGGGCGTGGTCGCCGTCTTCGCCCTCGACGACCTCCGAGCGCAGATGGCGCCACTCCCCGCCGCCGGCGTTCCTCCGCCTGCGCTCCAGTCGCGGGTGGGCTTCACGATCAAGCCGACGCCGCAGTATCCCCTCGCCGGCGGCACCGTCCGTTACGTGGGCGAGCCCGTCGCGATCGTCGTCGCCGAGGACCGTTACGTCGCCGAGGACGCGCTCCACCTCGTCGAGGCCGACTGGGAGCCGCTCCCCGCCGTCGCCGATGCCGAGCGCGGCGTCGCCGCCGGGGCGCCCCTGATCCACCCCGAGCTCGGCGACAACGTGGCGGTCGAGTTCCGGGTCGCGATCGGCGATGTCGAGCGCGCCTTCGCCGGGGCACCCGTGGTCGTGCGCCGGCGGATCCGCGTCCAGCGCTACGCGGGGATGCCGCTCGAGCCGCGGGGCGTGCTCGCCGTCCCCGACGCCCGCGGCGGCCTCACCGTTCGAGGCTCGACGCAGGTCCCGCACTGGCTCCAGCGCGTCCTCGTCGAGGCGCTCGGCAAGGCGGCCCACCAGGTCCGGGTGGCGGCGCCCGACGTGGGCGGCGGCTTCGGCACCAAGTGCTCGATCTACCCGGAGGATGTCCTGGTCCCTCTCGTCGCCGAGCGGCTCGGCCGCCCCCTCAAGTGGATCGAGACCCGGCGCGAGCACCTCGAGAGCGCCACCCACTCGCGCGAGCAGCTCCACGACGTCGAGATCGCGGCCACGCGCGACGGCGAGATCCTCGGCCTCCGCGACCGGTTCCTCCTCGACCAGGGGGCCTACAACCCCTGGGGCATCGTCCAGCCCTACAACACGGTGGGCCACATGCTCGGCCCCTTCCGCATCCGGAACTTCGCCGTCCACGCGCGCTCGGTCGTCACCAACAAGACGCCCCACGCTCCCTACCGCGGCGCCGGCCGTCCGGAGGCGGTCTTCGTCGTGGACCGCATCGTCGACTCCCTCGCCCGCGAGCTCGGCCTCGACCCCGCCGAGGTGCGGCGGCGGAACTTCGTGCGCGCCGACGAGCTGCCGTGGGACGTCGGGCTCCTCTATCGCGACGGTCACCCGCTCGTCTACGACAGCGCGGACTTCCCGGCCGCGCTCGAGGCGGCGCTCGGCGCCATCGGCTACGACGCCTTCCGGCGGGAGCAGGCGACCCTCCGCGCGCGCGGGATCTGGCGGGGCGCCGGGATTTCCGCCTATGTCGAGGGCACGGGCATCGGCCCCTATGAGGGCGCGACGGTGCGGCTCGATCCCACCGGTCACGCGGTGGTGGCCACCGGCGCCTGCTCCCAGGGCCAGGGCCACGAGACGGTCTTCGCCCAGATCGCCGCCGACGCCCTCGGCCTGCCGCTCGAGCGCGTCACCGTGGTGGGCGGCGACACGGGGGCCATCCCCTTCGGCATCGGCACCTTCGCGAGCCGGAGCCTCGTCCTGGCCGGCAACGCCATCGCCGAGGCGGGCCGGCGCGTGCGCGAGAGGGTGGTGGCGGCCGCGGCCAAGCTGCTCGAGGTGAGCCCGGCAGACCTCGAGGTGGTTGACGGCCGCGTCTCCGTCCGCGGCGTTCCCGACCGGGCGCTCACCTTCGTCCGCGTGATCCAGGCGAGCCTGCCCACCTTCGCGGGCCCCGGCGTCGCGGAGCCCGTCTTCGAGGCCACCACCTACCACACCGTTCCCACCGTCACCTACGCGAGCGCCGTCCACGCGGCGCTTGTCGAGGTCGACCTCGACACCGGCCGGGTCACGCTCCTCCGCTACGCGGTCGCCCACGACTGCGGGCGCGTGGTGAACCCCATGATCGTGGAGGGCCAGATCCACGGCGGGGTCGCCCAGGGGATCGGCGGCGGCCTCCACGAGGAGATCCTCTACGACGACCGCGGCCAGCTCCTGACGGCGACCCTCATGGAGTACCACGTGCCGACCGCGGCCGAGGTGCCGTTCATCGAGACGGTGCACCTGGAGCTGCCCTCGCCGCGCAACCCCCTCGGGGTGAAGGGCGTGGGCGAGGGCGGGGCCATCGCGCCGCCGGCCGCCATCGCCAACGCCGTCGAGGACGCGCTGGCACCGCTCGGCGTCCGGATCACCGAGGCGCCGGTGACCGCGCCGCGGCTCTGCGCGCTCATCGCGGCGGCCCGCGCCGATCGTAACGATTCATCGCAGCGAGCCGTCCCGCGGGTGCGATGAGCCGCCCGAGAAGGTTTCAACTGGCCGAGCATAAACCTTGCGGTCAGACGTCACCTGGGGTTACGAACATGGTCTACGTTGTGTCGCTGGGTTCTGGGTACCCGCAAGGTTGGACGACCAGCTGGATTGATGTCGTGGAGCGGCACGGAAAGTACTTCTATCCAGCCGGAGGGAAGGGTTGGCCGCCGCCACCGAACTACCTCGCTTTCCGATATCGCGGCCAATTGCAGAGTGTTCATCACGTCGAGAGCTATCGAATCGTCGATGACCTGGGAAAGCACGTTCCAGGCGCCAAGCGAGGTCGCAGGCGGTCTCCGCACTACCTTTTTCAGCTGGGTCCAGCGATTCGGCCGCCGCGGGTGATCAAGCCAGGACCGAGAGTGCGGCGTAGTGCCAGAGTGTGGTGCATGCTCGACGCCTTGCTCACATCACGCACTGTGTCGCAAGCTTTGACATTGACCAAACGCCGCAGGGCGCGAGCGGAACGCTCCGCTCAAGGGTGACCGGAAAGGCGCTTGGGCGGTAGCGGTAAGCGGGAACTGGCGGGTGACGTTCAAGTTCGTTGGCAAGGACGCTGATTCCGTCGATTACGAGGACTATCACTAAGGGGAATGGCGATGCGTACGCACAACCCACCTCATCCGGGTGAGATCATCAAGGCTCTTTGCCTTGAGCCACTCGGTGTCACCGTTACGCAGGCGGCAGAGGCCCTGGGAGTAAGCCGCAAGACCCTCTCCGCCATTCTGAATGGCCGGGCAGGGATCAGCCCTGAGATGGCGGTCCGTCTTTCCATTGCCTTCGGCACCTCTGCTGAGAGTTGGCTCAACCAGCAAACGCAGTATGACCTTTGGCACGCTGAGCAGCGTCGGAAGCAGCTTCGGGTTGTGAAGCTCGCGTCGGCGTAACCGGACGTCGAGAGGAAGAAATGAGGTGATCCGCACGCCTCCTTCCGGACGGCAGCGCGCGGTCCTCGGGCTGGCGTCGGTCGTGGCGACGGTTCTCGCCTACACGCTGGTCGCGAGCGCCTACGGCCGGCCCGACATCCTGCCCCGACCCGGACGCTCGTCGCGGCCCTCGCGAGCCTCGTCACGGGTCAGGCCGTGCTGCCTGCCAGCGGCCACCTCCACCCGAGCGACCAGATCGCGCACCTGCTCGACCCCGTCGCCGTGTACGCGCTGCAGGTCGGCGTGCTGCTCGCCGGCCTCCTCCTCGCCGTCCACGCGATGGACCGGATCTCGCGCCGGCTCTACCCCGACCGCGAGGCGGCGCTCGCCTCGTTCCTGCCCGTGGCCGGCCTCGGGCTGATCCTGACGCTGGTGTCGGTGTGGACGCTCGGGACCGCGCTCCTGTAGACCCGCCGGCGCGGAGCCCGGTGGCGACGGTCGTCGCGCTCGCGGCGCTGACCGTGGCGACCGTCGCCGTCAGCCTCGTCTTCCTGGGCCGGATCTCCCTCGTGCCGGAGGGTCCGCGGGAGGCCTCCACCGTCTTCTACGTCGTCGCCTACCACTACGGCTACGCGTTCTACGACGCCGACCTGAACGAGCGGGAGACGATCGACGTCAAGGTCGGCGAGCCCGTGACGCTCTACATCGTTCCCTCGCAGGCGCTGCCCCGCGCGGTCTCGCTCGAGTACGCCGAGCGGACCATGACGCTCGCGATCGGCGGCCTGGCGCCGAGCGATCCGGGCATCCGGAAGAAGGTCCTGGAGGACTTCGCCCTCGGCAACGTCGAGCACATCGTGGGCATCGCAAGCCATCCGGTCTACGTCACCACCAGCGTCACCCCGCTCCTGGCGGGCGCGCCCTTCAGGGAGCAGGGGCCGCGCACACTCCGCGAGGCGGTCGAGCAGAAGGACCCGTCGATCAAGTCCGTCACGTTCACCCCGAAGCGCGTGGGCGCCTTCGACGTCCTCTGCGTGGACTCCGGGATGGACGGCGGCGGCACGTGCGGCTGGGGTCACAAGTGGATGGTCGCCAAGGGCGCCTTCGTCGTGCGCCCCTGAGGAACCGCCCTGGACGTCTTCAACTCTGCGCATAGGGGTGTATCATCCACGCTGATGCGTCACGCGGCCCTCCTCGCCGTCCCGCTCCTGCTCCTGGCCCCGGCCGGGGTCCCGGCCCAGCCGTGCACCGAGCCGCTCGCCACGCTGTTCGAGCGCGTCTCGCCGGCGGTCGTGTCCATCCAGGCGACGAAGATCAACAGGGTGAAGCCCCAGCGCCGCTTCGAGACGGTCGTCGGGTCCGGTGTCGTCATCGAGCGCGACGGCCAGATCCTCACGAACGCCCACGTCGTGGACGGCGGGACCTCCCTCTCGGTCACCCTCGACTCCGGCACCAAGGTGCCCGCGCGCGTCCTCGGGCTCGACACGCTCCTCGACCTGGCGCTGATCAAGATCGACACCGCGACGCCGCTGCCCGTCGCGCGGCTCGGCGACTCGTCCACGCTCCGCGTGGGCGACGAGGTCGTGGCGATCGGCAACCCGCTCGGTCTCGAGCAGACGATGACGCGCGGGATCGTGAGCGGGCTGAACCGGCTGCTGCCCGGCCTCACGGAGCAGCCGATGATCCAGACCGACGCGCCGACCAACCCTGGCAACTCCGGCGGCCCGCTCGTGGACCGCTGCGGCAGCGTCATCGGCGTCAACACGTTCATCTCGGAGGAGGCGCAGGCGATCGGCTTCGCCATCCCCATCAACAGCGCCAGGGCGGTCCTCCGCGAGCTCCGGGACGTGGGCCGAGTCGTCCGCCCGTGGCTTGGCCTCCAGGGGCGCGAGGTGGACGGGCGCCTCTCCGCGATCGTGAAGCTCCCGCTCGTCCCGGGCTACCTCGTCGAGGTCGTCCACGAGGGCAGCCCGGCCGAGCGCGCAGGCGTGCGCGGGGGCCACCTGTCCATCGTCCTGCAGGGCGAGGAGTACCTGCTGGGCGGCGACATCCTGACCGCGATCCAGGGCGTACCGGTCAAGACGCACCAGGAGTACGTCGCGAAGGTGAAGACGCTCAAGCCGGGACAGCGCGTGCGCCTCACCCTCGTGCGCGACGGACAGAGCCGCGAGCTGACGCTCACGGTCGCCGAGCGCCCGCGCCTGCCGACCGACCTCGTCGACTAGCCTCGATTTTCACGCTACCAAAAGGACTAACATTTGCCCAGCCGCGTACTCCGGGTACTCGCGCGGCGGGCCGTACAGCGCCGGAATCCCGCGCGCCACCAGGAACTCGCGGTGGAAGGTGTCCACGGCCTCTCGGGACTCGGCGCCGAACGCGAGGTGGTTCAGCCCGGTGCGCTTGCGATGGAAGGGCGGGCTGGTGTGCCCGGGCGCGGGGTAGAACGGGATCGATCGTTGCGGGTCCGACACGTTCAGCTGGACGTGATAGAGAAAGGTCTTCATCGCCTGGGCTCCACGAGGCGGCGCGCGGTCCGGAAAACGCCGCGCAGCATCGGACGCGTGAGCTTGCCGGTGAACGTGTTCTGCTGGCTCGGGTGGTACGAGGCGATCAGGGTGATCCCGTCGTCGAAGGTCGTGATCGCCCCGTGGCCGAACTCGGGCCGGCCGCGCGGCGGCGGGGCGCCGAGCTCGCGGCGGGCCCGGAGATAGGCCAGCCAGCCGATGCGCCCGAGCCCGACGACGACCCGCACGCGCGTCAGGAGCCGCAGCTCCTCCAGGAAGTACGGCTGGCAGCTGGCGATCTCCTTCGGCGTCGGCTTGTTGCCCGGCGGGGCGCAACGGATCGTCGCGGTGATGTAGGCATCCTTGAGTCGAAGGCCGTCGTCGCGATGAAGCGAGGTCGGCTGGTTCGCGAACCCCGCGTGGTGGAGCGCATCGAACAGCCAGTCGCCGCTCCGGTCGCCGGTGAAGATCCGGCCCGTGCGGTTGCCGCCGTGCGCGGCCGGTGCGAGGCCGACGAGCAGGAGCCGGGCGCGCGGATCGCCGAAGCCGGGGAGCGGCCGCGCCCAGTAGCGTTCGCCCGCGTACCGGCGAGGCGGGGCGGCCGCGGCCGCCTCGCGGTGGCGCACCAGCCGGGGACACTTTCGACAGCGGACGATGCGGGCGTTCAGCCGGTCGAGCGCGCTTTGCAATCCGGCGGGATTGTGACACGGTGGAGGCCATGCCGCCAGCGCGCGTGCCCTCGATCATCGTCCACGGTGGCGCGGGCGCCGACCCTGCCGAGGGGCGGGACGAGCTGCGCGCCGGCCTCCGCGGGGCGGTCCTCGCGGGCTGGCGCGTCCTCGGAAGCGGCGGCGGCGCGCTCGATGCGGTCGAGGCCTCGGTGCGGCACCTCGAGGACCTCTGAGTATGCTCGCGCTCGCCGAGATCGAGAGCGCCAAGCAGCGGCTCCAGGGCGCGATCTACGAGACGCCCTGCCCCTACTCGCAGACGCTGTCCGAGCTGTCGGGCGCGCGCTGCTTCGTGAAGCTCGAGAACCTCCAGATGACGGGCTCGTTCAAGGAACGGGGCGCGGCCAACCTCCTGCTCCAGCTCGACGCCGCGGCGCGCGCCCGCGGCGTGGTCGCCGCCAGCGCCGGCAACCACGGGCTCGGTGTCGCGTTCCACGCCTCGCGGCTCGGCATCCCCTCGGTCATCGTGATGCCGGAGTGGGCGCCGCTCATCAAGGTGACGTCCTGCCGGCGCTACGGCGCCGAGGTGATCCTGCACGGGGCGGACTACGACGAGGCGTACGCGCGGGCGCGCGAGGTCGAGGCCGAGCGCACGCTCGTCTTCGTCCACCCGTTCGACGACGCGCGCGTCATCGCCGGCCAGGGCACGCTCGGGCTCGAGCTCTGCGCCCAGCGCCCCGAGATGGACGCGGTGCTCGTGCCCGTCGGCGGCGGCGGGCTCATCGGGGGCGTGGCGCTCGCGATCAAGTCCCGCCGGCCCGAGGTCCGCGTGATCGGCATCCAGGCCGCGGCCCTGCCCGCCATGAAGAAGGCCCTCGAGGCGGGGGCGCGCGTCACGCTGCCTCCGGCCTCGACGATCGCCGACGGGATCGCCGTCCGCCAAGTCGGCGAGCTCACCCTGGCGCTGGCCAGGAAGCACGTGGACGAGGTCGTGACGGTGAGCGAGGAGGAGCTGGCCAACGCGATCCTCCTCCTGCTCGAGATCGAGAAGACCGTCGTCGAGGGCGCGGGCGCCGCACCGCTCGCCGCGCTCCTGAACCGCCCGCTCGGGCTCGCAGGACGCAACGTCGTGCTCGTGCTCTCAGGCGGCAACATCGACGTGACGGTCATCGCGCGGATCATCGAGCGCGGCCTCGTCAAGGACGGCCGGCTCGTGCGCCTGGGCGTCCTCCTGCGCGACCAGGCGCTGGTCGCCCGGGAGCGGGCGAACATCCTCCACATCGAGCACGACCGGGCCTTCTCGCGCGGGACGATCGGCGAGACCGAGGTCGAGCTGACGCTCGAGACCTCGGGACGCGCCCACATCGACGCGATCACCCAGCGTCTCATCGACGCCGGCTACCGGGTCGAAGAGCGCAACGCGTAGTCGCAGCTAACCGGAGACGGGAGGCCCCTCTGGTCGAGGAGAAACCCCTCCCGGTCGCCTGCGCGACCCGCAGCGCATCTCAGAGAGTCCTGCCCCGCTCCCGCTCGTCATCCGTGTCTCAACGCGCTGGTGATGGCGGCGTAGGCGCGCTCGCTCAGCTGCCGGGCGGCCTGCCGTGGCTCGAGCGACGGGTCGGGATGGAGCGGCGGGTGGTAGGTGACCGTGATCTTCCCGGGCCGCGGCAGGGCGCGCCCTGGCGGCCACGAGTGGTGGCCGCCCGCGATCGTCACCGGCAGGACCGGGGTGGCCAGCGAGACCGCCAGGCGGAAGGCGCCCGGCTTGAAGCGCTGCACCTGGCCGTCGGGGCTCCGCTCGCCCTCGGGGAAGATCATCACCACGTGCCCCGCCTGCAGCAGGCGCACCGCCTCGCGCGTCGCCCGGGGATCGGACGACTCGATCTGGACGGGAAACGCCCTCAGGAGACGGATCATCCGGCCGAACACGGGGACCTTGAAGAGGCGGCTCCAGGCCATGTAGTAGACCGCCGGGCGGACCGGAATCGTGACGAGCGGCGGATCGGCGAACGTCTGGTGGTTGGGGGTGATGATGAAGGGCCCCGAGGCGGGGATGTGCTCGACGCCGACCAGCTCGAGCCCGAAGTAGGCGCGGCTGACCGCACGGAGCACCGGGCGGAACATGTCGAGCACCGGGGTGCGCACGCCTCTAGCCTACACGGAAGAACGGCAGACAAAAAAACGGGGCCGGCATGCTCCCCGGCCCCGTCGACGACCCGTCTTGGGGGGTGTTACTCGTCTTCGGCGAGAACCTCGATCTCCTCCGCCTCGTGCCGACGGCCAAGGCGCTCGATCCTATCCTGACACCGCACGCAGGTCTGGACCTCGGGCATCGCGCGCAGCCGCGCGAGCGAGATGGGCTCCTCGCACTCCACGCAGGTGCCGTAGTCGCCCTCGTTCAGCCGATCGAGCGCCGCCGACATGCGGTTGACGCGCTCCACCAGCAGCTCCCGCGTCGCGAAGCCGATCTCTCGGCTCTCGTTGGCCTGAATCTCATCCACCTCGTCGGCGAACGGCGAGTTATCCCCGATCGCCCCGGGCATCTCCTCGACCGCGACGGCGCCGCCCAACTGGCGGAGCCGGCCGATAGCCACTCGCAGATCCTCCTCGAGCCGCTTCCGAATGCTCTCCATGGTGACCCTCCCAATAACGGCTGGCCGCAAACGCTGCAACAGCCATGCCGAGCATCAGACGGACCACCCATTGCTTCAATTCACTGAAAACACAGGGATTCTAGGACGGAGCGAGTCACGTCAGCCGGGCATAATGCCCGGCTGATGACACTTTTGGCGACAGAGTGACTTATTTTGGCCCAGGTCCTGGGCACCTGGGTCGGCGGGCCTGCGCCAGGCCCCGCCCGCCACACGCGACGACCGCTCGTGAATAATGCGCGCTAGCGCGGGGCCTTGGCGCTCGCCGTGCGCGGCCGCCGGCGCGCCACGCCGGCGCGGATCGCCGCCTCGGCGACGGCGGCGGAGACGGCGGGCACGACGCGGCCGTCGAACATCGAGGGCGTGATGTACTCCTCGGAGAGCTCCTCCTTCGACACGATGGACGCCAGCGCGTGGGCCGCGGCGAGCTTCATCTCGTCGTTCACCCGGCGGGCCCGCACGTCGAGCATGCCGCGGAAGAAGCCCGGGAAGCAGCACGAGTTGTTGATCTGGTTCGGGTAGTCCGAGCGGCCCGTCGCCATGACCCGCACGTAGGGGCCCGCCTCCTCCGGCTGGATCTCCGGGATCGGGTTCGCCATCGCGAAGACGATCGGGTCGCGGTTCATGGCCTTGATGTCCTTGAGCGACACGACACCGGGCCCCGAGAGCCCGATGAACACGTCGGCGCCCTTCAGCGCCTCGCCGACCGTGCCTTTGATCAGCTTCTCGTTCGTGTGCTTGGCGAACCACTCCTTCATCGGATTCATGTTGTCCGTGCGCCCCCGGTAGAGGGTGCCCGCGCGGTCGCAGCCGATGATGTGCTTGGCGCCCGCCTTCATGAGCAGCTTCGCGGTCGCGATGCCCGCGGCGCCGGCGCCGCAGAACACGATCCGCATGTCGCTGAGGCGTTTCTTCACGATCTTCAGCGCGTTCAGGAGGGCGGCCAGCACGACGACGGCCGTGCCGTGCTGGTCGTCGTGGAAGACCGGGATCTCGAGGTCGCGCTGGAGCCGCTGCTCGATGTCGAAGCAGCGGGGCGCGGAGATGTCCTCGAGATTGATTCCGCCGAAGACCGGAGAGATCGCCTTCACGATCGAAACGATCTCATCCACGTCCTTGGTCGCGAGGCACACCGGGAAGGCGTCCACGCCCGCGAACTCCTTGAAGATGAGCGCCTTGCCCTCCATGACCGGCTGGGCCGCGCTCGGGCCGATGTCGCCGAGGCCGAGCACCGCCGTGCCGTCCGTCACGACCGCGACGCAGTTCTGCTTGATCGTCAGCGCGTACGCCTTCTCCGGGTCGTGATGGATCGCCATGCAGACGCGCGCCACGCCCGGCGTGTACGCCATGGAGAGGTCGTCGCGCGTCTTGACACTCATCTTGCCTCGCACCTCGATCTTCCCGCCGAGGTGCATGAGGAACGTGCGGTCGGAGACATTCACGACCTTGACGCCCTGAACGGCGCGGATCTTGTCGACGACCTGCTGGCCGTGCCGCTCGTCGCGCGCCTTGAAGGTGAGGTCGCGGGTGATCGTGGACTTGCCGACCTGGACGAGGTCGATCGCGCCGATATCGCCGCCCGCCTTGCCGATCGCGGAGGTCACCCGCCCGAGCATCCCGGGCCGGTTCTGGATCTCGAGCCGTACCGTCATGCTGTAACTCGCGCTTGGGGCCTGCATCGTGATGTCTCCTCCGGCTCGATACGTGCGTTCGAGCCATTTCACCGCTCGCCTCGGCGCGCTTCGACCCTCTCACCGCTCGGCTCGCGCCGGGACGGCGCTCACCTCGCCCTGCGACGCGCCTCGGCTCGCTCTGCCTGGTCGAGTGGGCGGTATTTTACATTGTTGTCGCGGGGTCCGCGAGAGAGGCGCGGACCGCAGGCTGCCCGGCGAGACGCGTTGCGGCTCCCCACGCGCGGTAGTACGCTCAGGCGCGGAGGCAACCCCCATGATCGACGTGAAAACCGCGGACCGGGAGCTCAGCTTCTACCTCCGGCCGCAGACGTTCCCCGTGGCGATCCGGATGCTCCGGCCCGGCGAGCCGATCCCGGACAAGGCCCGCCGCCCCGCCCGCGACTTCAAGAAGCTCAGCATGAATTGCCAGGTCATCGACATGGCCCGGCGCTACGGCTGGATGCTCGCGCTCACGCGCGAGGACTCCATCTGCTCGCTCGGCATCGCCGCCCTCGGGCTCGAGAAGCCCACGCACCTGCACAAGTCCGGGACGCTCTGCGAGGGCATGTACACCGAGACGAAGGAGGCGGGGCAGCGCTCGGAGGCGGCCGTGGACCAGTTCGCGCCCGGTGACTACGGGGCGCTCCTGGTGGCCCCCCTCGACCGCGCGCCCTTCGAGCCGGACCTGGTCTGCGTCTACGGCAACCCCGCCCAGATCATGCGCCTCACGCAGGCGGCGCTCTGGAAGCGGGGCGGCAAGCTCACGTCCTCCTTCGGCGGGCGGGTGGACTGCGCGGAGATCATCGTGACGACGATGCGCACCGACCAGCCCCAGGTGATCCTGCCGTGCTCGGGCGACCGCATCTTCGGCCAGACGCAGGACCACGAGATGGCGTTCACGATCCCCTGGGGGCAGATGGAGGCGATCATCGAGGGTCTCAAGGGGACCCACGCCGGCGGCATCCGCTACCGCCTACAAGCGCTCGTTCGCCGACCGCGTGCCGGTCTATCCGATCGTCGCCTCGTTCGCCGGCACCCTCGACGGCCTCTCGATCGAGGAGTACTGCACGAACGTGCCGCGGGCGATCACGGCGATACTGAACTATTACGAGAGATACCAGCCAGATGTCGTGCTTGCCTATAACGACTTGGCGAAAGAAGCCGAGGCGTTTGGATGCCGCGTGAAGTACTCGGACTACGTCGTGCCGTCCATCGACCGGCATGTGCTCCAGGATGACAAGAAGCGGCTCGCCACCCTCGCGATGCCCGACCCGCACAAGACGGCGCGCCTGCCGGGCTTCCTCGAGCAGTGCGAGGCGCTCGTCAAGGCGAAGCCGCCGACGGCGATCGGCGCCGTCGCGGTCGGGCCCTGGACGATCGCGATGCTGCTCCGCAACCCGGAGACGATGCTCCTCGACACCTTCGAGGACCCGACGGGCATTGGGCTCTCGTTCTCGGAGCCCACGGCGTCCATCAGCCTCATCTCGCCCGACAACTATCGGGACTTCATCGCGCCCTATCACAAGGAGCTGGTGGACTACTTCAAGGCCAAGAAGGTCGGCGTGACCACGCACATCTGCGGGACGACGTATCCGATCTTCGAGGACGTCATCGGCTGCGGCTTCACGACGTTCTCGTTCGACCTCGACCAGCAGGCGGACCCGAAGCTCTACGTGGACCAGCTGGCGCGGTTCGTGGAAGTGTCCAGGGGCCGCGCGGTCGCGATCGGCAACGTGGACGCGACCAAGTTCGAGAAGACGACGAAGGAGGCGATGGTCGCGGACGTCCGCCGCTGCATCGACGCGGCGGCCCGGCACTCGGCCTTCATCCTCTCCACGTCCTGCGAGATCCCGCCGAGGTCGGACCCCGCGGTCGTGCAGTGGTTCATGGACGCCGCCCGCGAGTACGGCCGCTACGACCGCATCTTTTCCTCGGAGGGGGCCTAAAGGCCCCCTCCGACACCTCCCCCATCGAGTGCGGCGGGGCTCGAAGGGCGGGCAAACGAAACGGGCCAAGCGTCGGTGACGCGTGGCCCGCCGTCCGTTACGCTCGGGTGCTCGGGACCGTTACCACTTCACCGGCTTGGAGGGCCGGTGGGCGTAGCCGCTCTCGCGACCGCCGCCGCCCGGGCCGCGTCGGCCGCCACCCGGCCGCCCGCCGCCCCCGGGCCGTGGCCCGCCGGAGCGTGGCGCCTGCGGGTTCGAGATCTCCACCGAGATCCGGCGCCCGTCGAGTTCCCGGCCGTTCAGTTGCGAGATCGCGTTCTGCGCCTCTTCGGCCGTGCTCATTTCGACGAAGCCGAACCCGCGTGATTGGCCCGAGAACCGGTCCGTGATCACGGTCGCGGAGAGGATGTTGCCGCACTGCCCGAAGAACTCCCGAAGCCCTTCGCTCGTGGTGGAGTACGAGAGACCACCGACATACAGTTTGGACGCCATCTGAACCCCCTCGGACTGTCTTCCGCCGTCGTACACGCCCCGCGAACCGGAAGAGACGTTGCGTCGGAGGCGAGGACCGGCCGATCCGGCCGACACTTGCAGTGTACACGCACGCCCACGGCACGCAAGCGACCGGCGGGGCTAGAACGTCAGCGCCGGCCTCTTGGCGGGCTCGCCGCTCTCCACCTCGGACGCGATCGGGATCTCCGGTTCGATCGCCCCGGTGAAGAGCGTGGTCGGGGCGGCCACCCTCCGCTCGCTCGCGAGGCAGGAGAGCTCGAGGATCCCCACCACGAGGCCCACGGCGACCAGCGCGGCGAACCCTTTGACGAAGACGGTGGAGGTCACCGGCCGAGCTCCACGGCCGGCGCGGCGGCCGCTTCGACGAGATCGTCGACGGCCACCGGGCGGCTCAGGACGCGGAACCCGCTGAGCTCGTAGGCGACGCGACGGTCGAGCGGCGCGTCGGCCCGTACCACCACGACCACGGGCACCCCCGGCGCCGCGCGCTCGAAGAGCGCCGCATGCTCCCGGGCGGTCAGCCTCAGATGCGCGGCGTCCACGACGATGAGCGAGACGGCCGTCGAGAGCAGCGCGCGCACGCCGTCGCACAGGGTCTCGGCCATCGCGACGCCGATGCCCTTCTCGAGACAGGCCAGACCGAGCTGCTGCATCGCCGCGCGGTCCTGATCGATCACCAGAAAACGATCCATCGGCTCCCCTTCCTTGAGGACGGTCGTCCCGGCCCCGTGTACGAGCAAAGGCGGTGCCAGTCCCGCTCGACAGGCAAGCCGACGATTTCACAGGGCGGGCCGGCGGCGCCCTCCGGCGCGGCTCGGGCAGAACGCCCGATCCGCCGCGGGGGCCGAGGCCCTCGCTAGCGGAACTCCTCGGCCCTGATGCTGTACGCGAGGATCTTCCGATAGAGCGTCTTCGGGTCGATCGCGAGGAGCGCGGCGGCCTTGCCCCGGTGGCCGCCGACCTGGCGCAGGGTTGCGACGATGTGCGCGCGCTCCATGGCCTCCAGGCTCCCGCCGGATGTCGCCGCGGGCGACGCCGGCGCGCCGCGGACCTCCGGCGGGAGGTCGTCGGGCAGGATCTCGTCGCCCTGCGAGAGGATCACGGCGCGCTCGATCACGTGGAGCAACTCGCGCACGTTGCCCGGCCAGTCGTACGCCTCGAGCGCCGCGACGGTCCGGGGGTGCAGGCGCCTCACGCCGTAGGTCGCGTTGGCCGTCACGAAGTGGTTGGCCAGGAGCGCGATGTCCTCGCGCCGCTGGCGGAGCGGCGGCAGCTTCAGCGCGATCGTGTTGATGCGGTAGTAGAGGTCCTGGCGGAACTCGCCCGTCTTCATCGCCTCGGCGAGGTCGCGGTTCGTCGCCACGACGAGCCGCACATCCACCCGCCGGGGCCGCGTGCCGCCGACGCGGAAGAAGGTGCCGGTCTCGAGCGCGCGGAGGAGCTTCACCTGGCTATCCGGCTCCATCTCGCCGATCTCGTCGAGGAAGAGCGTCCCGCCGTCGGCGAGCTCGACCAGCCCCGGCTTCGCGCTCACCGCGCCGGTGAACGCGCCCTTCTCGTGGCCGTACAGCTCCGACTCGAAGACCTCGCGCGGCAGCGCCCCGCAGTGGATCGGGACGAACGGGCGCTGGGCCCGCGCCGAGCGCTCGTGGATCACGCGGGCGACCAGCTCCTTGCCCGTGCCGCTCTCGCCGAGGATCAGCACCGCCGAATCGGTGGGGGCGACCCGCTCGACGATCCGCAGCACCTCCTGCATCTCGGGGCTGCGCGTGACGATGCCGCCGAACGGCTCGGCCCCGGGCGCGTGCGCGCGCAGCGCCTCGTTGTCGCGGAGGAGCTGGGCCTTCTCCGCGGCCTTGCGGATGACGATGTCGAGCTCCTCGATCTTCGTGGGCTTGGTGAGGTAGTCGTAGGCGCCCAGCTTCATCGCCTCGACGGCGGTGGAGACCTCCTGGAAGCCCGTCATGACGATCACCTGCGGCTGCTCGGGGAACTCCTGGAGCTCGCGCAGGACCTCGATCCCCTCCTTCTTCGGCATCTTCATGTCGAGGACCACGACATCGTACAGCGTCTCCGCCATCCGCTCGAGCGCCGCGGCGCCGTCCTCGACGCCGTCCACCTCGTGGCCTTTGCGCGCGAGCTCGCGGACCACGAGCTCGCGGAGGTTCCGCTCGTCGTCGGCGACGAGGACCCGGATCTTCCGGCTCACCGCTCGGGCCCGCCGCCCGGCAGGATCACGCGGAACACGCTGCCCTTGCCCGGCCGGGAGGTGACTTCGATCCTGCCGCCGTGATCCGCTACGATCCCCTGGGCGATCGCCAGGCCGAGCCCCGTCCCCTGCCCCGGCGGCTTGGTCGTGAAGAACGGGTCGAAGACGCGCGCGAGGATCTCGTCGGGGATCCCGGGCCCCTCGTCCTCGAACTCCACCTCGATCTCCCCGCGCCGCAGGCGCGAGCGGAGTGTCAGCGTGCCGCGCCCCTCCATCGCCTCGAGCGCGTTCGACGCGAGCCCGATGAAGACCTGCCGCATCTGGCCTTCGTTGACCTCCGCGGCGGGCAGCGCCGGGTCGAGCTCCGTCACGAACCGGCTCTCCGCGAACCGCGACTGGCGCGACAGGAGCTCGACGGTCTTGAGCACGAGGGCGCCGAGGTCGGTCGGGGCACGCCGGCTCCCCGGGTCGCGCACGAACTGGAGCAGGCTCCCCGTGATCTCCTTGCAGCGGAACGCCTCCTCCTCGATCAGGCGGAGGTAGTGCGGGAAATCGGCGAGCTCGGGCGTCTTCGCGAGCTCGCCCTCCTGGAGCCGTCCGTGGAGTGACTCCGCGCAGCCCGCGATCGTCGCGAGCGGGTTGTTCAGCTCGTGCGCGACCCCCGCCGCCAGCCGGCCCGCCGTGGTGAGCCGCTCGGTCAGGAGCATCTGGCGTTCGAGGCGCTTGGCCCGCGTGATGTCCTCCACGAGCACCACCGCATGGGTCACGTGGTCGTCCGCCGACTCGAACGGCGCCGTCGTCAGCCGGAACATCTTCGCCTCGCCCGCGATTACGATCTCCTCCTCCATGGCGTCGCCCCGCCCGGTCGCGAACGCCTGCCGGAGGAACGCCTCCACCGCCCCCCGCTTCTCGGGCGGGAACATCTCCACGAGCGAACCGCGCGCACCGGGATCGCAGGCGAGGGCGTGTGCGCCCTCGTGGTTGGCCCGGACCACGCCGAGGCCCGCATCGAGCACGAAGAGGCCGAGGGGGAGCGTCTCGAGCACGACCTCGACGAAGCGCTTCTGGGTGTCGAGCTCTCGGGTGCGCTCGGCGACCATCCCCTCGAGGGCCGTGTACAGGCGCGCGTGCTCGAGCGCGATCGCGGCCTGGTCCGCGAGCGCCAGGAGCAGCTCCTCCTCCGACGCCGAGAACGCGTGGACGTCGCGCCGGAACACGCTGATCGCGCCGATCGCGCGGTCGCCCACGTGGAGCGGGGCGGCCAGCATCGAGCGGAACCCGCTCGAGCGCGGCAACTGCGGATACCGGACGCGCGGGTCGTCGGAGAGGTCGCGGCTCTGCATGGGCCGCCGCTCCTGCACGGCGAGGCCTGCGATCCCCTCGCCGACCTTCAGCCGGATCTGGGAGATCATCTCCGGCGGCAGGTCGAGGCTCGCGATCGAGGCGAGCTCGTTCGTCGCCGAGTCAAGCGTGTACAGCCCGCACGAGTCAGCCCCGAGGACGCCGCGCGCCTCCTCGAGGATCACCCGGATCGTCCGGTTCACGTCGAGGCTCGCGGTCACCGCGCGCCCGGCCTCGAGGAGCGCCCGCGTCTCCCGCGCCCGGCGCACGCTCTCCTCGAAGAGCTGCGCGTTGTGGATCGCGATCCCCGCCTGCTCGCCGAACGCCTCCAGCACGCGCTGGTGGTGCGCGGTGAAGGCGCCGGGCCGCGTCGAGAAGGCCGAGATGACGCCGATCCCCGTGCCCCCGACCTTCAGCGGCACGCACAGCATCGAGCGGATCCCCTCCCGCTCGTCCACGTCGCGGCGGGCCGAGCGCGGATCGGTCCGCACGTCGTCCACGCGGATCGCCGTGCCGCTCTCGGCGGCGCGGCCCATGATGCCCTCGCCGACCGGCAGCGACAGCGCGCGCCACTCCTCGCTCTTGAAGCCGTGGGCGGCGACGTGGGTCAGGTGGGTGCGCCCGGCGTCGAGGAGGCCGATCCCGCAGCCCGTGCTGCCGATGAGCCCGGTCACCGAGCGGCTGATCCGGTCGAGGACCGACGCCGGGTCGAGCCCCGCGGTGATGAGCTGGCTGGTCGCGTGGAGGGCCGCGAGCTCGTCGCTCCCGCGCCGCCTCTCCTCGCTGAGCCGCCGCTGCACGATCGCCGCGGCGAGCGGCCGGGCGAGCGCGGCGACGGCCTCGACGTCCGCATCGTCGAAGGCGCGCGGGCGCGCCGCGGCGAGCGTGACGGCGCCGAACACCTCGCCCCCCGCCTGGAGCGGCACGAGCGCTGCGGCGCGGTAGCCGCCGGCCGCGAGGATCCGCCGGCTCGCCGCCGGCACCGGCTCGCGCTCGAGGTCGTCCACGCGCGCGGGCGCGCCGGAGGCGATCATCCCCTCGAGCAGCGTCCCGCCGAGCGGCATCCGGCTGTCGCGCTGGGCGCCGAGCGGGAGCCCGCGTGCGGCGACGTCCACGATCTCGACCTCCCCGCGCTCGGCGTCGAGCAGCGCGACGGCGATCGAGTCGAAGGGGACGAGCTTCGCGGCGCCCTCGGCGAAGGCGCGGAAGACGTCGTCGAGCGAGTCGCGCGAGACGAGGAGCTGCGTGAGCTCGTCGAGGACCGCCGTGCGGAGCGTCCGCCGCCGGAGCTCCACGACGCGCTTGATCGCGCTCCCGAGCTCGCGCGGGAAGCCACGGGCGAGCGTGACGCGCGTGAGGGTGCCGGCACGCCCGAGCAGGAGCAGCTCGCCGGCGGCGCGCCGGGACTTGCCGAGCGGCGCCCGCAGGAGCGCGGCCGCGCGGCCGCGCCGCCAGCCGGGCGGCGCCACGCGCGCGACCGCGAGGGTGCGCGCCGGCGTCTCCGCCGTCGCCAGGAGCCACGCGCGCAGCCCGGGGGGGAGCCGCCGCGCTCCCGCGGTGACAACGACCGGCTCGTCCCGCGGTGGCCGCACGACGAGCGCCCCGGCCTGGGCACCGGTCGCCGCGACGAGCCGTGCCAGCACCCGGGCGAGCGCCTCCTCGAGCGACACGGGGGCGGTCAGCGGCGCCAGCAGCTCCGCGGACGCTTCCACGATCGTCACGGCGGGGTCAGCAGCTTGCCGGGCAGGCTCCCGGTGTGCTCGCCGTCCTTGATCACGAGGCGACCGTTCACGAGCACGTGCTCGACGCCCACGGGATACCGGTGCGGCTCCTCGTACGTCGCCTGGTCGGCCACGCGCTTTCCGTCGAAGACCACGAGATCCGCCTTGGCTCCCACCCTGACGATGCCGCGGTCGCGCAGCCCGAGGCGCCGCGCCGGCAGCCCCGTCATCTTGTGCACGGCCTCCGGCAGCCCGAGCACGCGCTGCTCGCGCGCATACTCGCCGAGCACGCGCGGGAACGTCCCGTAGCTCCGCGGGTGCGGCTTGCCCGCGCCCAGCGCACCGTACGGGGCGAGGGACGAGCCGTCGGAGCCGATCATCACCATCGGATGGACGAGCGCCCGCCGGAGGTCGGCCTCGTCGAGCTGGAAGAGGATCATGTAGGCCTTGCCCGCTTCGTCCACGATCAGCTCGAGCGCGGCCTCGAGCGGGTCCATGCCGCGCGCGGCGCCGAGCTCCGACAGGCGCTTGCCTTCGGCGTCCTTCCGCCGCGCGCAGTAGGCGATCATGATGTTCTCCCAGCCGATGCGGTCGAGCAGGCTCTGGCCCGTCACCGGCGCCTCGAGCTCGCGGCGGATGCGGCCGCGGACCTCGGGATCGGCGAGACGCTTCATCATCGCGTCCACCCCGCCCTCGAGGGCCCAGTCGGGTAGGAGCGTGCGGAGCGTCGTGCTCGAGGCGGTGTAGGGGTACACGTCGGCCATCACGTCGAGCCCCTCGGCGCGGGCGGCGTCGACCAGCGCGAGCGCCTGGGCGACCTTGCCCCAGTTCGGCCGGCCCGCCGCCTTGATGTGGCTCACCTGCACCGGCAGGTCGCCCTCGCGACCGACGCGGATCGCCTCCGTCACCGCGTCGAGCAGCGTGGCGCCTTCACCCCGGATGTGGCTCGCGTAGAAGCCGCGGTGGCGCCCGGCGACGCGGGCGATCTCGACGATCTCCTCGGTCGCGGCGTACGAGCCGGGCGCGTAGATGAGCCCGGTCGAGAGGCCCCACGCGCCGTCCTCCATCGCGTCGCCCATGAGCCGCTGCATGCGCGCGAGCTCCTTCCCATCGGGCGCACGCCGGGCGAAGCCCATCGTCGCGATGCGGAGGGTGCCGTGGCCGACGAGCTGGACGACGTTGAGCGCGGTGCCGTCGGCGTCGAAGGCGCGCAGGTACTCGCCGACCGAGCGCCAGCCGAAGTCCATCCCGTCGGGCACGTAGAGCGCGAAGCCGCGCAGGTCGTCGAGGAACTCGGCGGAGACGGGCGCCGGGGAGAAGCCGCAGTTGCCGACGACCTCCGTCGTGACGCCCTGCCGGATCTTGGACTCGGCCCGGCGGTTCTCCCAGAGCCGCCAGTCCGAGTGCGAGTGCATGTCGATGAAGCCCGGGGCCACCACGCGGCCCGCGGCGCGCAGCGTCGAGCCCGCGGGCTCGCGGGAGAGATCCCCCACCGCCGCGATGAGGTCGTCGCTGACGCCGACGTCGGCGCGTCCGCCCTCGGCGCCCGTGCCGTCGATCACCGTCGCGCCTTCGATCTTGAGATCGAACACGCTCAGAGGACCGGCGCCTTCGAGAAGGCGAGCTGGCGCTCGCACCAGGCCGCCGCCGCCGGCAGGCGCGCGGAGGCTCCGGGCCCCTCAACGGATCGCATCGAGGACCTCGGCGACGACCTCGAAGCGGCCGAACGAGGGCATCAGGTACGCGCCGGAGTACCGCTCGCGCACCGCGCGGACGAGCGCCTGCGCCATCTCGATCCCGAGGCGGAGCGCGCCGTCGCCCGCGTCCCGCAGCCGGCGCCGCACCGGCTCGGGAATGCTGATCCCCGGCACCTCGTTGTGGAGGAACTCCGCGTGCCGGAAGCTGTGGAGCGGCAGGATGCCGACGAGCACCGGGACGGGCGAGCCGCCGGCGCGCTCGAGGAACCGGTCGAGCGAGTCGAGGTCGTAGACGGGCTGCGTCTGGACCCAGCGGGCGCCGGCGCGCACCTTGCGGTGGAAGCGCTCGATCTCCCGCGCGGCGTCCGCCGCCACGGGGTTGAGCGCCGCTCCCACGCAGAACGACGTGGGCTCGCCGATCGACGCGCCCGTGGCGTCGAGCCCCTCGTTCATCCGGCGGATGATCTCGATCAGCCCGATGCCGTCCACGTCGAAGACGGCCGTGGCGTCCACGTAGTCGCCGGCGCGCGGCGGGTCGCCGGTCATCGCGAGGATGTTGCGGATGTCGAGCGCGTGCGCGCCGAGCAGGTCGGCCTGGATGCCCATCAGGTTCCGGTCGCGGCACGTGAAGTGCATGTTGACGTCGAGCCCGGTGGCCTCGCGGACGAGGAGCGCGGTGGGCAGCACCGACATCCGCACGCGCCCGAGCGAGCCGTCGTTGATGTCCACGATCTCCACGCCCCGCTCCTTCAGGAGCTTCGCCCCCTGGACGAGCTTCTCGACCGTGTGGCCACGCGGGGGATCGAGCTCGACGGTGACGACGAACTCGCGCGCCTCGAGCTTGCGCTGGAGCGTGGTCGGCGGCCGGACGGTGCGCAGGCCCGCGGCCTCGCCGACGGCCGGCGCGCTCACCGTGACGGTCGGCAGCCGCGCCGCGCGCCGCACGGGGACCTTTCGGTCCAGCACCTCGCGCATGGCGGCGATGTGCTGGGGCGTCGTCCCGCAGCACCCGCCCACGATCCGGGCGCCCGCGTCCACCATGCGCCCCGCGTAGTCCGCCATGTAGGCGGGCGACGAGAGGTAGATGAGGCGCTCGCCGATCCGGCTCGGCAGGCCGGCGTTCGGCTGGATCGAGAGCGGCAGGCCCCCGGCGGCCGGCGCCATCCGCTCGAGGACCTCGTAGAGTGTGCTCGAGCCGACCGAGCAGTTCGCGCCGAGCGCCTGCGCGCCGAGCGCGCCGAGCGTCCGGGCGACCTCGCCGGGCGTGCGGCCCGTGAACGTGACACCGTCGTCCGTGAACGCCATCTGCGCGACGACCGGCAGGTCGGTGATCGCCCGGATCGCCTCGACCGCGAGCGCGATCTCCGCCAGATCCGAGAACGTCTCGACGATGAATGCGTCCACGCCGCCCTCGAGCAGCGCCTCCGCCTGCTCGCGGAACGCGGCGCGCGCCGCGTCCGCCGTCACGGCGCCGAGCGGCGCCAGGTACTTGCCGAGCGGGCCGATCGACCCGAGCACGAGGACGTCGCGCCCGGCCGCCTCGCGCACGTCGCGCGCGAGGCGGACGCCGCGCAGGTTGATGTCGCGGACGTCACCCTCGAGCCCGTGGATCGCGAGCTTGAAGCGGCTGGCGCCGAAGGTGTTCGTCTCGATGCAGTCCGCGCCCGCGGCGATGTAGTCGGCGTGGATCGCCTGGACGAGCCTGGGGTTGTTGCGGTTGAGGACGTCGAAGCAGGCGTCCAGCGAGACGCCGCGGGCGTAGAGCATCGTGCCCATCGCCCCGTCGCAGAGGAGCGGACCCGCCTCGAGGCGGCGACTAAACGCGTGCGGCATGCGCCTCCCGGAGCGCGGCGAGGATGCGCGCCACGACCTGGTCGGGGCCGAGCCCCCCGGTCTCCACGGTGAGGTGCGCGCGGCGGTAGTACGGCCGGCGGGCGCCGTAGAGCGCCTCGAGCTCGGCCTCGGTGCGCCCGGCGAGCATCGGGCGACCGCCGGTCCGGCGCGCGCGCTCGAGGAGGGCGTCGAGGTCGCCGGCGAGCCACACGACGAGACCGAGCTCGCGCAGGGCCTCCATCCGCCCCTCGCGGCACGGGAACCCGCCGCCGGTGGCGATCACGTCGCCCGACTTCAGCCTGAGGGCCTCGAGCGTCTCGGCCTCCAGCTGGCGGAACCGCTCCTCGCCGTCCGCACGGAAGATCTCGGGGATGGACCGCCCCTCGCGCGCGACGATCATGTCGTCGGTCTCGACGAAGCAGCGGCCGAGGCGGCGCGCGAGCAGGCGCCCGACGGCTGATTTCCCGGCGCCCATGAAGCCGATGAGAATGACGTTGTCCGTCGGCATCGCCGCCATCGTATCAAATCGCGCGTTCGCGAGAGCGAGCGCTCGTCAGAGCCCCGCCGCCCGGCCCGCCGTTCTACCGGTGCACGGTGCGACGGGCGGGAGCGCGGCGGTAGGCGCAGTCGCGCATCCAGCAGCGCGCGCACTGGCTGAAGTAGTGGTCCACGCGCGCGGCCCGGCCGGCGCCGGCGAGGAGCGAGATGGACTTCACCGGCGTCATGAAGCGGGCCGCGTTCAGCGCGACGCCGACCGGATCGCCGGCGCAGAGCCTGAAGAGCTCCGTCTGCTGCGAGACGTCCCAGCCGCCGTAGCCGGGGCTGATCCGGTTCGTCACGCGAAGCCCGCGCGCGAGCCCCTCCTGGCACAGGAGGTCGTTGACGTACTCGGCGAGGCTCTCGACCGCGCCCGAGCCGACGCTGTCGAGCATCGCCGCGAGCGGCAGCTCGCGGGCCTCCCACAGCTCCGCCACGCGTCGCTCCAGGGCGTCGCCGATCGTGCAGACGCAGGCCGCGACGTGCTCGACCTTGCCCCAGCTCTCCCCGATCGCCGGGATCGTGAGCGTGACGCCGCCCGCCTCGAGCCCGTCCGGCGCTCTGCGCCTGACGGCGACCCAGCGGACCACCGCGCGCGGCTCCATGAGGCGGCCGCCCAGCGCGAGCGCTTCGTCGAAGAGGGCGAGGACGTCGGGGCCCGGGATGTCGCGTCCCTTCTTGTACCCCTGGAAGCGCAGGACCTCGGCGGGGTCGATCTCGAGGGCGATGTCGGCGAGGACGCGCGGCCCGTCGGGCGACAGCGGCGTCGTCACTTCTTCCGACTTCGCACGACCTCGGCGATGCGGCGGATGTGCTCGGGGTTGGAGCCGCAGCAGGCGCCGACGATGTCGGCTCCGGCCTCCAGCAGCGCCGGGTACTCGCGCGCCATCGTCTCGGGCCCGAGCTCGTAGGTGACGGTGTCGCCCCTCGTGACCGGCAGCCCCGCGTTCGGGTAGGCGACGAGCGGGGCGTCCGTGACCTGGCGCATCTCACGGACGATGACGATCGCGCGGTCGGGCCCGCGGCCGCAGTTCATCCCGACGACGTCGGCGCCCGCCGCGAGGAGGTTCTTCGCGACCTCCGCGGGGCTCTCGCCCCACATCGTGCGGTCGCGGTCGTGCGCCTCCTCGAACTGGAAGAACATCGTCGCCATCACCGGGAGGTCCGCCACCTGCTTGCAGGCGCGCACGGCGGCGGTGGCCTCCTGCGGGAACATCATCGTCTCGACGGCGAAGAGGTCCACGCCGCCCGCCGCCAGGGCCTCCGCCTGCTCGCGGAACGTGGCGGCGTACTCCTCGTCGGTGACGCCCGCGTCGAGCGCGTAGTCCCGGGGCAGCCGGCTCGTCGGCCCGATCGAGCCCGCGATGTAGCCGCCGCCGGGCGCGGCCTCCCGCGCCAGGCGCGCGCCCTGCTCGTTCAGCTCGCGCGTGCGGTCGCCGATCTTGTACTCGTCGAGCTTGAGGCGCGTGCCCCCGAACGTGTTCGTCTCGACGATCTGGCTGCCGGCGGCGAAGTAGGCCCGGTGGATCCCGCGGACGACGTCGGCGTGCGTGTCGTTCCAGAGCTCCGGGCAGGCGCCGTTCGCGAGGCCGGCGGCGAAGAGCATGGTGCCGTAGCCGCCGTCGAAGACGAGCGTCTCGCCGGCGCGGATCCGCTCGAGGATCTCCCAGCCCCGCGCCCTCACGGCGCCACCGCCGCCTCGGCACCGGCGAGCGCCTTGGCCTTCAGGACGGCGAGCGTGGCGTCCTTGGCGTAGCCGTCGGCGCCGATCTCGTCGGCGAACGCCTGGCTCACCGGCGCGCCGCCGACCATCACCTTCACCCGCTCGCGCAGCCCGGCCTTGGTCAGGGCGTCGATCGTGCGCTTCATGCCGGGCATCGTCGTCGTCATGAGCGCCGAGATGCCCACGAGGTTCGCCTGGTGCTCCTCGACCGCCTTCACGAACGCCTCGGGCGCGACGTCCCGCCCGAGATTGTGGACCTTGAACCCGGCGCCCTCGAGCATCATCGCGACGAGATTCTTGCCGATATCGTGGAGATCTCCTTGCGCGGTGCCGATGACGACCGTGCCCAGATAGTCGCCGGCGCGGGCGGAGGCCGTGATGAGCGGCTTCAGCAGGTCGAGCCCCGCGTACATCGCGCGGGCGGACAGGAGCACCTGGGGCACGTAGTACTCGTTCCGGCGGAATTTCTCGCCGACGACGTCCATCCCCGGGATGAGCCCCTTGAAGATGAGCGCCTTCGGGTCCAGGGAGAGGCCGAGGCCCTCCCGGGTCTTGCGCGCGACCGTGTCACGGTCGCCCAGGATCAGCGCGCGCGCCATCGTCGGGTAATCGAAGGTCTCGTCGCCCATGGGCCAATCTTACTCTCTTTGTGTGTTAACCTCCGATTCGTCGATCTAGCCGCCGCCGGCCTCGGGGATCAAGACCACGGTCTCGCTCGAGACCTCCACACGCACCCGGTCGCCGAGCCGGTAGATGCGCGTCTCGCCGGTCGACGGCACCTCGACCCGCACCGGCAGGCTGCCACCGACGTCGAGCTCGTAGAGGTGACGCGCGCCCTCGAAGACGCGGAGCGCGACCTTGCCGGGGATGCCGGGGCCGCGCGCCATCGCGGCCTCGGTGAGCGACAGCGTCTCGGGCCGCAGCACGAGCAGGCCGCCGTCGCCCTTCCGGAACGCGCCGATGCCCGCGACGGGCACCTGGTGGCCGCCCTCCGTCTCGACGACGACGCCGAGCTCGCGCACCTCGACGACGCGCACCGGCAGGAAGTTCGCCGGCCCGAGCGCCTCGGCGACGGCGCGGCTCGACGGCCGGTGGTACAGCTCGTCGGGATCGCCGATCTGCAAGACACGGCCGGCGTCCATCACCGCGAGCCGGTCGGAGAGGGCGAGCGCGTCGGCGGCGTTCCGGGTGGCGTGGAGCGTCGTGACGGCGAGGTCGCGGTGGAGCTTCGCCAGCTCGAGACGCAGGGTCTTGCGCGCGACCGGGTCGACGTTCGCGAGCGGCTCGTCGAGCAGCAGCACGCGCGGCTCGACGGCGAGCGCGCGGGCGATGGCGAGCCGGCGGCGCTGCTCG